>DKFC01000078.1 GCA_002452745.1 Firmicutes bacterium UBA6806 | reverse complement strand
ATTTATTAGATTTTCAGTGCCCTCGTGCGCCTGCGGCTGGTTTTTCGAAATCGGAAAGGGAATCTCTGAAGACAAGCATAAGGCTGTTCAGTTTTATTTGCAATCAGCAGAACAAGGCTATGCACCTGCCCAGTGCAATCTGGGTTTTTTCTATTATCACGGCATTGGCGTTGAAGAAGATAAACAGGAAGCCTTTCGTTGGTTCACCAAATCTGCTGAGCAGGACTATTCACGGGCTCATTTCTTGCTTGGGGAATGCTATGACTTCGGCTTTGGTGTAGAACAAAATCTTGGGAAAGCCATCGAACTCTATCGACTGGCCGCAGAACAAGGGTTTGCACCTGCTCAGGGGAAACTGGGAATCCTCTACTTGCGCGGAGAAGGTCTAGAACAAAGTGACAGTGAAGCCTTTTCATGGTTCTCTAAAGGTGCAGAGCAACAAAATGCGTCTTCACTGTGTCTCTTAGGGCAATGCTATGAATTTGGTTACGGTATAGAAAAGGATTTCGATAAAGCCCATGCACTTTATCTCCAATCTGCCAATCAAGGGTATGCACCAGCACAATATTGTATCGGCTGTTTGTATTACTATGGCATTGGGGTGTCAAACAACATCGAAAAAGCTGTATTGTGGTTTTTTAGAGCAGCGGAATTAAATTATGCCCGCGCACAATGCCTATTGGGAGAATGCTTTTTAAATGGTCAAGGTGTCGAAAGAAATGAATCAAGGGCAGCGGATTACTTTCATAGGTCTGCAAGACAAGGTCATGTCCAAGCTCAATTCAACCTTGGCTGGTGCTTGGAACACGGACAGGGACCACCTAGAGATCTGGAAAAGGCATATGAGATGTACCTACTGGCTGCTGAAAACGGCCATGTTTCTGCTCAATGCAATGTTGGGTTTTTCCACTACCACGGCATTGTTGTGGCAGAAAATGATGAAGTGGCATTTAAATGGTTCCTACAATCGGCAGATCAGGGTTATTCACGTGCTCAGTTTCTCTTAGGAGAATGTTTTGAATACGGAAATGGCATAGAAGAAAACAAGGAAAGGGCGTTCGAATTATACCTTCAATCGGCTGAGCAGGGGTATGCACCTGCTCAAAATCGAGTTGGTATTTTCTATTACTATGGGTTCGTAGTGGAGCAGGATTATCTAGAAGCTATTGAGTGGTTTGAACGTGCTGCTGAGCAGGGAATCATCAGTGCAAGACATACCCTTGGCAAATGCTATGAATATGGGTATGGTGTGACGCAAGACTATGAAAAGGCTGCAATGCACTATCATATTTCTGCAAAACAGGGCTATGCCTCATCACAAGTTGATCTGGGCGTATTTTATGAAAATGGATGGGGCGTTGAAATTAATCTGGAGACTGCTTTTCAGTTTCATATGATGGCGGCAGAACAAGGCCTCGTCATTGGTCAGTGCAATATCGGGCACTGTTATGAGGTCGGAACTGGAACCGAGATAAATTATGATGAAGCGCATCGGTGGTATCACCTTGCCGCTGAACAGGGTTATGCACGGGCATATTATCATCTTGGAATCTGCTATGAAGAAGCAATTGGCGTGAATCAAGACCTTCAAAAAGCGTTTGAATTCTTTGAAATTGGGGCTGAAAAGGGCCATGTCTATTCACAGCGAACTGTGGGCCGTTTTTATGAAAATGGACTCGGGGTTGAACAGGATTACGGAAAAGCCCTCAAGTGGTTTTATCTTGCTGCTGAACAAGGATATGATGAATCCATATGCACCATTGGCGTCTTTTTTAAACACGGCAGAGGCGTTGAACAAGATTATCAAGAAGCTGTAAGCTGGTATCAACAGGCGGTTGACCTAAACTGCGCAAGGGCTCAAAACTGCCTTGCCATTATGTATGAAAAGGGCTTGGGAGTTGATAGAGATTACACCGAAGCCGCTCGCCTCTATCGCCTTGCAGCTGACAATGGAGATAGAGATGCCATATATAATCTCGCCGTTCTTTACGATTATGGTCGTGGTATGTCACAAGATCAAGTTGAGGCGGTTCGCCTTTATAAAATCGCCTCTGAAATGGGTCAGGCAAATGCAATTGCCAACCTCGGCTATGCTTATAATCATGCAGAAGGCGGACTGGAAAAAAATCCTCAAGAGGCGTTCAGGCTGTATACGCTGGCTGCCGAAAAGGGAAATGCCGTGGCTCAATGCAATTTGGGAAAAATGTATAACGACGGCGAAATCGTGGCACGTGATCCGCAAAGAGCTGTTCAACTCTATGTTCTCTCGTCTGAACAAGGCAACCTGACTGCACTCAACAACTTAGGCGATTGCTATGAAAAAGGAGACGGCGTTGAACAGGACTTTGAGAAGGCCATGTCCCTCTACCAGCAAGCATTCGACCGAGGTTATGCATTTGCAGCTTCCAGTATTGGCGCCCTTTACGAAAAGGGGCTTGGCGTAAAAAAAGATTATCACGAGGCCACTCGCTGGTATCATTTAGGGGCAGAACGCGGCAACGAAAAATGCAAAAAACAGTTGGAACGTCTCTCTGGAACACCAGCCCCATGACAATGGTCATTATGAGCAAAAATATGATACTCGTAAATGCCTGTTGGAACAGCACACATCCCAGCATGAGAATTCCCAAGTACAACAGGCCCGCAACCCAAAATGACATGTGTGCCCCTTGCGTATTCATTTGAAAGCAAGCTGCTGAAGAGAATCAGGGTCAGACTAAAACCCAGTGATGAAACGTTTTTATAAAATTGTGTCCACGAATCCAAAGCTGTGGGATTTTCAAATGCCTCCGCTAGATTCGGCATTACGGCCTCCATAAGCTGTGGCGTAAATTTCGCTAACAGCGGACTCATTACACCAAATATTGCGAAAACCGCAATCATCAAATTTAATAAGATTCGTCATGATAAACTTAAATTAAAAGCCTTAAAATGTATTCTTTAAGAAACTATAGATTAAACGCATTCCGTAGAAGACAATGACAATCCCGCTTCCACGGTTGATTATAAGCAATATTTTTTCGTTAAGCTGATGCTTAACCGTTCCAATCACTGTTGATAAGCCAGAAAACCAAGTGATTGATGCCACACAGACGCCGGCAATGAACAGGAGTGCATAGGGAACTTCTAAACTTGCTCTGTATGCTCCAAGCAACAGCGACCCATCAATTAAAGCCTGAGGGTTAAACCAAGTGACAAGGCACGCCGATAAAATGGTCTTGGGAATCGTCAAGTGTTCACGTTTTTCTAAGACGCCCACAATTTCTTCCGAATGAATTAAATCACTCCCTATTTTAGTTACGGCAATGCCTCCGATTAAATAAACACCCATGCGCAAAACAAATGACTGCTCTAAGAGCGTTCCAACACCCCAAAAACAGGCGAGTGCCAAAGTGATATCAAAAAAAATGACAATCAGTGCCGTTATCAATGCTCTCAGTCGGTTTTCCACAATGGCCGAATTTATGACAAACAAATTTTGCACCCCAATTGGCGCAACATATGCAATCCCCAGAAGTAAACCGTCTAAAAAGTATTTCATCTCTGATGTCTCCCCTCAGTACCCCTTTTAATCTATCATACTAGAGTTGCCAATCAGATGCATTATTCACTTATGAACGTACATAATAATTCAAAAAAATACCTATTTCCCCTGAGACATCCTTTTTAAATTCTCCAGGATTCGCTTAATGAGCACCTTGTCTCTGCCCTGCGGGTTTTCCCTCAGTGCCGCCTCAGCAAGCTCGATGCCCTTTTCGACTTCGCCTTTGTCAAACACCTTATTTTCAGGCACCTCTGTAGCTTGCTCGCCCATTGACTCAAAAGACTCTGGGTTCATGCCAATTTGAACGAGGCTCTTGGTATAGCCAAGTAGGCATTTCTCTCCTTTGCAAGTACCACAGGCTTCGGTACCAAGACAAATGCTCTCAAGCTGATCGTTAACAGCCATATAGTGATCGTGAAGGGCTTTTGCCGCAGAAACATAAGCGGACTGACGACCCTCTTTTCGCCGCCTTAATTGAGGCCTCAACAGTACCGCAGAAATCGTCAACACGGCAAAAATGAGCACGCTGGCCATAAGGGGGGTGAAATTAACCGTCTTTACCAATTTCAAGACCCCAAAGAATAAAAAGACAGCTGCTGCCCCCAACTTAATAGTGAATTCTGGAATCCTATCGCCTAGTTTCTTGCCAATAAAAATGCCAATACCACCTGTTACAATCATGCCACTTACCGTACCCGCTAAGATAACAGCCGGATGTACAGCTGTGGTGGCAAGGGTGATAGCGGTCAGTTGCGTCTTATCTCCCAGTTCCCCTAAAAAGAAAGCTACAGCAACTGTGAGCACTGGCCCAAATGACTGTCTTTTCTCGTCTTCCTCCTCCTCGCCATCTTCGTCTTTAAGTGTCCAAAATGCAAAGCCAATAAAGGCGATTCCCGCAATCATCTGAACTGTTTTTATCGGCACATAGACAGAAATAAAACTGCCCAAAGCCACTGCAATTCCATGATTTAGTAGAGCGCCTAAAAAAATACCCAGCAGAACTTTTTTAACTGGAAACTTGGTGGCAAATGCCATTGCAAGTATCTGCGTTTTATCCCCCATTTCGGCAATAAAAATCAGCAAAAAAGCCTGTATAAATTCTTTTAACATGCTTATCAACACCATCCTTTAATGTTTTTCACTCAGGGCACTTCTCGATGCCATAAAAAAAGACTCCTAGACCAAAAATTCATTTTTGATCTAAAAGTCTCGCACTCTTTTATCAGAAAAGCGAATAGAACCAGGATTACTCCAATATGTTGACTCTATTCATAGCTCTCGCCATTGCTACTCCCTTTTAGTGAACGGTATTATTATAGCAAAAGACTCTCTGCCTGTAAAGTCTAAAGAGTGCTTTCTCATGGCTTTTTTCAGTCTGTTGTAAACATTCTTTAAACACATCGGCCTATTGTGTGACAAGCCCATTCAAAAAGGGTATAATGTACATGTATTCGAACAAAATTGTATAAAATACTAAACACAAGGAGAGTCAAACATGTATGAAGCGTTAATGACTGAAGAAATGAAGCCGTGGAGAGATTTGTTGCTCGTTCATAAGTTTGCTGTGGATGAGATCATGACAAAGCTCTCCATTCTTGATGAGGAATTTCGCAATATTCATGATTACAATCCAATAGAGCACATCCGCTACCGAGTAAAAAAACCCAACAGCATCACTGAGAAACTTCAACGTATTGGGCTTGAACCCACTGTTGAAAACGCCAAGAATAACATTTTCGATATTGCAGGTATCAGGATTATTTGTGCCTTCATAGCGGATATTTACAACGTCCTCGACTTACTCTCAAGGCAGACAGATTTCAAGATTGTAGAGATAAAGGACTATATTGAAAATCCCAAGTCAAACGGGTACAAAAGCCTTCACGTGCATATTGAATACCCTGTATTTTTAAGCAGTGGCGTGGTTCCCACACGCGTGGAAATCCAACTTAGAACCATTGCAATGGATTTCTGGGCAAGTATTGAACACAAAATTTACTACAAATATCGCGAGAGAGCTCCAAAGCACCTCCAACTTCAATTAAAGGAATGTGCTGATTTAATCGCCAATCTCGACAACCGCATGTATGATTTGAAGCAATCCATCAACGATTTTGAATCCGATACGACTACCGCTGTTGAAGAGACTATTGCAGCAGAAAGTGCCAATATTAGGAGTCTTTATCCCATCAATAACCTGGCAAGGTAGTGTTTGAGATTTAGGCACGTAAAAGAACTTACAAAAAGACCAGAGAACCCCCTTGGGAGACTTTTCTCTGGTCTTCTTTAATATCTTTAACTCATGAATGCCTTTGTGTTTATGGATATCTTTTATCCATCCATTTAATTTTGTCAATTGCTTTTAATCGCGATGTATTTATTGGTAAATGCAGGCTCAATAAGAGTCGTTGTAATATTGATCTCTGCCATTCTCCTTAGCTCTTAACATTGAAGAATTTGCATCTTCAAGTGCTTTATCGCCCCCCTTAACTTGTGTGATGCCAATACTCACTGTTATGCCAATTAAAGTTCCATCGAACTCAATGGGTTCTTCAAAGGCCTTTAAGATATCTTCGCTGAGCTTCTCCGCCTCTCTTGCCGTCACTTCGCTCAGCACGATGATAAATTCATCATTTGCATATCTTGTGACCTCTATCTCTCCATCCAGTATTCGCTTAATTCTAATGGGGACTTCTTGCAGTACTCGATCACCTGCCGCCCTGCCAAATTTGACATTGACAGATTCAAAATGGTCAATATCCACATCCAGTACATAACCGGACTTTATCCCCTCGATTTCAGTTACAAGTCGTTCTCGATTCATCTCTTGCTGTATCATACCAATACCTCCTTGGCCTTTGTCTGCACCGACTTCTACAAATCGCACCTGCGGAAATGACTCTGCATACTCTCCTCTTCGCCTGAAAACCGAAGGAGAAACACCCATAAACTTCCTAAACGCACGTGAGAAAGGTTCATATCCAGAGTACTGATATTTGATTGCCAACTCTAGAATGGAAGCCTCTGTGAAGACCAACTCCCATCCAGCAAGCGTCATGCGTCGTTTGAAGATATAGTCCTTAAGGGTGCTCCCAGTAATTTTCCTAAAGAGCACGTAATACGCAGACAAGGACATCAGCCCAACTTCCGCCACTGCTTCCAACTGGATTATCTCCGTCAGGTTTGCTTCAATATAGTCGATAGATTGTTGAAAATGAAATAAAGTGCCGTTTCGAAACTGCATTATATGACTCCCTGGGAATTTCTCGATTTAAAACTTGCTCAAGCCTCTATTACATTTTATCCAAAAAAGCGATATGAATCATGACTTTTTTTCCAAACTTTATAGTTGTTCTGATAAACTCGTAAGTTCTTCTACCATGCCATAAATAGCTTCAACAGCTGATGACAGTTCACTTAAAATCGTGGTAATTTCCACAGCTATATCGTTGACTTGTCCTGCTTCTCTGTGGATTTCGTCACTGTCTTCCTTGATTTCTCTGGTGATTTCAGAAATACCCGCAATGGAATCATAGCTCTGTTTTGAAAGATTGCTGATTTCCTCAGCCACCACCGCAAACCCCCGCCCCTGTTCTCCCAGCCTTGCGGATTCAATTGCCGCATTGATTCCAAGCATATTGCTCTGCCTTGAAATATTGTTAATAACCCCTGTGATTTTATTGATTTCTAAAATTTTCTGATTGAAGACCCCTACGATATCGAGCAGTTGTCTTGCCAATGTTGAAAAATGGTCTGATTTGTTGTGTATATCATGGGTAAATGCGTTGACTTCCGATATGTTATCTGAAAGCTCCTTTGCCATAGATTTTAAGAGCTCCTGTTTTTCTGTGCTCTCGCCTAGAAACAAACTGCCAACCACCTTGCCACTATTGGGTTCAAAGATTGGAATTGCAATGCCCACGTATGGAACACCAAACAGGGATTCGTCCACAAGAGCACTTTGCTTCTTACCTAGTTTCATGGCGACGTCCACCAGCGATCCACCCCTCAACTTATCTCCCGCCTTTACTTGGTGGTTGATTTGACTTCCGGGCACATAACATAAATACTGCTCTCTATCCGTAACCGCAATTGCGATTTCCTTGATGCTCAACTTGCTGATGTAAGGGGCTGCTGTTACCAATTGTTCCAATACTGTCATCTTTGACACCTCTCTTATATAGTCTTTACTACCATAAACTTGCAAATACAGTGCCACTTCTCCATGCAAAACATCTCAATTAGTTACTCATTTAACCCCTCTTTTCAATGGACTCACTGCACTTTTACCCAAATAAAAAACGTTGGGCATCAAATCCTTCTTTTTTATACCGAATTGCTCACACCACGGCGTACCCAAAAGTCAAGTTCAGTTTCAAACCTGTCATTGTTTCCTTACACTTTAGAAGCTAAAACACACTGTTATTCGCCGATTTTGTAAAGAATATCTTACTGTTTTTGGATTTGGCATTTGTTTTTGTAAAGTTATATTGACGTTCTGTTGACGTTTTCTCATATTTAGGATTTAATTTGTCTATTTCATCCGTGCCTCAATCCATTTCCTTGGTGATTTTGCAAAAAAAGAACATCATAAGATGTTCCAGCTTGACGACAGATGTCAATTACGGCCTCAATTTCAAAAGCCTGCCTTCTCACGTATATTTAGATACGCTGCGAATGCAGGCTTTCTCATTTCCTTTTCCTTAAAATTTTCTCGACAAGCTCTATCTGGCACTCAGCAGTTTGTACTGGGAATACGAGAAAAAGACGAGTCCCACCCAAATCAACAGAAATGCTGAAAGCGATTTAAAATCAAATGGTTCTTTAAACACAAAGATTCCCAGAATCAGGCCGATGGTCGGGGCTATATACTGTAAGAAGCCAACCACATTCAGCGGCAGTTTTTTTGTTCCCTCAGCATAAAGCAATAGAGGAATTGCAGTGACAATGCCACTGAGCGCTATCAATAGCCAGAAGGTCGGTTGTAGATTGCCTACAATGCCGTGACCACCAGACTCTGCCCATATCAGGTAGGCAAATGATGGAATCCCAACAACCAATGTTTCAAACCCAAGACCAGTCAAAGAGTCTAAATTGGATTTTTTCTTTAAAAGACCATAGACTGCAAAGGATATCGCCAATACAAGTGCGATAACCGGCACTGAACCATACATAACTGTTTTCAAAACCACACCTACTGCCGCAAATCCGATTCCAATCTTTTGAAGTCCTGTTAGGCGTTCTTTAAAGAATAGACTCCCAAATAGCGTCAGCACCAGAGGGTTAATATAATATCCCAAACTTGTCTCGATGACGTATCCATTGTTGACACTCCATATATAGACAAGCCAATTTACAGAGATAAAAAAACTTGGCAGCAAGATCTGAATCCACTGTTTAGGTGAGGCAATCACCTTGCAAAAGGTGGCAATCCTCCCCTTGTAAACTAAAATCAACCCCACGAAGACAAATGACCATACCACGCGCTGGGCAAAGATTTCATAGGGATTAATGGCACTGACCAGTTTCCAGTACAGAGGCAAAAGTCCCCATATTGTAAAGGCACTTGCACCTTTAAGCAGACCATCCATATAATGTTCTCTATCCATAAGCCACCTGCACTTTATGAACTGAGCAGGCTAATGACTTCTTCAACAGCCGATTCAATATAAGAGCTAAAGGGCCTTGATTCAAGTCCCGCAATCTTTATGGTGCATTTATTCACTGGAATTAATATCTTGACAGCATCACTTTCGGAGATTGCCTCTGCCATAACAGGCGTCACTTCTCCAAGAAGTGCATTTGCACTGATAATTCCCATTGGTCCCAAGATGACATCCATCTTGTTCATATTCGTTCTAATGGCATTTTCACCCGTCGCTCCAAATTCCGCTCCAGATTTCAGCATCAGAGAAGTGGCAAGTGCATTTGTCCCAAAGGCATAGAGTTCAATTTCTCTCTTTCCAACTTCTCTAATTCCCTCAACAAGGGCCTTTCCAATACCGCCGCCTTGTCCGTCAATCACGGCAACTTTCATATTTTTTCACACCTTTCTATGAGTTCGCACACTACTGATAATTCTAGCACAATAATATTCATCTGTCCTAAATTAATTTCATTTTTCAAACTCACAGTCAGTGGATTTACATGCTGTTTTTTCTAAAACGATAACCAGCTCCCCACACTGTTTCAATATACTGGGGGTCTGATGGATTTTTTTCAATCTTTTCTCTAATTTTTCGAATGTGTACTGTAACTGTTGCCACATCGCCAACACAGTCCATTCCCCATATTTTTTCAAAGAGATAATCCTTGTTAAAGACGATTTCTGGATTTGATGCGAGGAATAAAAGCAAATCAAATTCTTTAGCTGTCATGGTGATTTCATCATCCTTTAAAAAAACGCGCCTAGTCTCAGGTTCGATTCGGAGTGTATTGTAGTGAATCTCCTTTTGATGGGTGAAGTTATTCGACTTGAGCCGCTCATATCTGGAGAGATGCGACTTGATACGGGCAACCAGTTCCTGAGGGGAAAATGGCTTTGTCACATAGTCATCTGCTCCAATTCCAAGCCCTCTTATTTTATCAATTTCATCTTTTTTAGCCGATACGATGATAATTGGCACATCCACAAGCGGCCTTATTTCTTTGCAAATTTTATAGCCATCTATCTCTGGAAGCATAATATCCAATATAATCAAGTCATAATTCTTCTGAATAGCCTGCTTCAATCCCTCCCGTCCATTTGGGATGATGTCTACAGAAAAACCGCTGATTTCAAGATAATCTCTCTCCAGTTCAGCTATATCCAGTTCATCTTCAATAATTAAGATTCTCTTCATATTACGCCTCGCTCTCTATTGGTAGTGTAATAACCATTTCAGTCCAAAGACCTGACTCGCTTTCAGCCACAATCTGCCCTCCGTGTTTCTCCACAATTTTCTCCACGATGGAAAGACCAATGCCGCTACCGCCATAGCCTGACCCTCTGGCATCATCCACTCGATAAAACCGTTTAAAAATATCTTTCAGACTTTCTTTTGGGATGCCTTTTCCATTGTCTCTCACGGTTATGACGGCATTTTTATCATCCGTTTCCAAAGTGATTTTAATGCTTTTTTCCGCCTTGTCCAAGTGATGAAGACTATTTTGAATGATGTTGATCATCACCCGTTTCAGCGTTTGTCTATCGCCTTCTATCAAAACGGGTTCTTCCACATTTCCCGTCAGGGCAAACTGAATGTTCTTAGACGTGAGTTCAAATACAAAATCATCATAACAATCCTGCAAAAATTCTGTTAGATCAAACGTTTCAAAGTGAAATGCCATCTGATCCACATCTAGTTTGGACATCAAAAATAAATCGTTAATAAGCGCATCCATGTCCACTGAATGCTTGTAAATCGTTTTAGCATATTTTTGAATTTTTTCAGGTGTGTCTGCAACACCATCAATAATACCTTCCACATAGCCTTTGATAGATGTAATGGGTGTCTTAAGGTCATGAGTAATATTGGAGAGCAGTTCATTTCGATTCTTTTCGTACTGTTCTCTTATGTCAGAAGCCTCTTTCAGCTCATTTCTCATCTCTTCTATTGCATCAAAAACTTCGCCAATCTCATCTTTTTTGCTGTATTCTATCTTATAATTCAAATTTCCCTCTTTGATTTCTCGTGCTGCTATCTTAACTTTTTCAAGCGGCTTCAAAATTCGATTGATAAAAAACATGAAGATGACAATTAGAATGAGCAAATATGCCACATAAGAGGACGTGGCCAGCAAATCTATTCGCCTATAAGGGAGTGGCCTTCCTTTAGAATTGCTGTCTGGTTCTGGCCTCTTCTCTATAACTGTGATTTCGTTGTCCCCATATCCCGTCTTGAAAATCTCCACATAAGGTTCATACGCTTCCTTATCTGATGCATATTCGCTATAAAAAACACGACCAAAGATGACGTCATCATTGAAGACAATGGCCAAGCTGTTGTCATTTTCAACCGCTGAATAGAGGGTTAGAATATCTGACGTCACTAATTTCTCTGGATCTGTTTCCGCATAGAACCGAATAATCTTTGCAAATTCGCCTTTTATGAAGGCGTTTGAAAACTCCCTCGTCTCCATAAAATTTGTTGTCACGTAATCTATATACAACCTCGACGCCGTGGTTGTCAGCCATACAAATATCAAACCACTGACAAGGAACGTCAAGATTGCCTTTCTTCTAAGTGAGTGTTGCCTCATGGAATTACCTCTTTTGGTCTCTTCAGGACTCTTTATTATACGAGGAATTAATCTCATGGCAATCACTCATACCTTAGCGCTTCAATTGGATCGAGTTTAGCGGCTTTGCTCGCAGGATAGACCCCGAAGATGATTCCAATTGATGCCGAAAAGACAGTGGCTAAAACCACAGCAAATACATCGACACTTGCAGTGACGGACATAAGTTGACTTGCAATCTTTGAGAACAAAACTCCCAGTATAGTACCTATTATACCACCAACGCCTGAGACCACAACAGATTCAATTAGAAACTGCATCAATATATTTCCATATTTTGCGCCAAGAGCCTTTCTGATTCCAATTTCTCTGGTTCGCTCCGTTACAGAAACCAACATGATGTTCATGACACCAATGCCGCCAACCACCAGTGAAATTGCCGCTATTGAACTAATTAAAAGGGTTATTGATCCCATAACAGATGAAATCATCTCAATTTGCTCTTCCAAGCTGAATGTCGTGTAATTTCCTTCGTCGGCATTTCCCTTTTTAGCACCAATATAGGCAACCACTTCATCTCCAAATTTCGACACGTCTACATCGCTGTTTAATGCTATTTTCACACTTGAAAAAGTGTTTCCAGCGTTGTAATTCTTTTGAAGAGTGGTATAGGGAACATATCCCTTAGCTGTGCTAAACCCAGAATTAGACGTTTCTTTTTCATACACGCCCACAATTTTATAGCTATTGCCAGAGGACATGAAGAGTTGATTGCCAATTGCAGACCGTGAACTTCCATAAATTTCCTCTGCCAACTCACTGTCGATGACAATGTTGTTTCTCATGCTGTCTATGTCACTTTGAGTAAATTCCCTGCCTGCAAGCATAGTTGTTGACTCAATTTTAGAGAGTTGGTCCCCTGAGGATGTCAAACTGATGGAAGCATCATCCACGTCCTCTAATAACGTTGAACTCACATTTATTTGCGGAACAGCTCCAATCACTTCATCCGCAAATTTTATTTTGATAGCTTCAATATCACTGAGATTCAATTTCTCTGAATCAGTAAGCCTGACGCCTCGATTTGGCTGCAATGTAATGACATTGGTTCCCAAATCATTGAGTCTCTCTTTAATGGAACTCTGTGAACCATTTCCAATGGCAATAATCGTCACCACCGAAGAGATGCCAATAATCAGTCCCAACATGGTGAGGAACGATCTGAATTTATTGTTCATAATCGAGGTTAGCGCAATTTTAAACGATTCATATAAATTCATTCTTGCCCCTCCTCATGACTTATTTTAATATCTTCCACAATTTTACCGTCTCTTACGACGATATTTCTGTCAGTTTGGTCTGCTACTTCTTTTTCATGGGTGACCATGATGATGGTCTTACCTTGTTTGTGCAACTCCCTGAACAAGAGAAGGATTTCCTCTGTGGAGTGAGAATCTAGATTTCCCGTTGGTTCATCTGCTAAAATAACCGCTGGATCCATCACCAATGCCCTTGCAATGGCAACCCTCTGCTTCTGTCCGCCTGATAGCTCATTTGGCCTATGCATAACACGCTCTTCCAGTCCAACCGCCTTCAGTGCCTCCATGCTTCTCCGCTTTCGCTCAGCTGCGGGAATGTTGGCATAGACCATTGGCAGTTCAACATTGTGAAGGGCCGACATTCTCGGAATTAAATTAAAGGATTGAAAGACAAATCCAATTTTAATATTTCTAATTTGAGCCAAGTCATTGGATTTATAACTTTCTATTTCAATGCCATCCAACGTGTACGATCCGCCAGTTGCCCGATCCAGACATCCAATAATATTCATCAAAGTTGATTTTCCAGATCCAGATGCACCTGTGATTGCCACATACTCCCCTCTCTTTATATTAAAAGAAAGTCCATCAAGTGCTTTTACAGATAAATTTTTCTGACCGTATACTTTGACGAGGTCTTTCATTACAATCATGTGACCCTCCTAATTACTGTTGTTTCTTCTTTGTCCGCTATTGCCAGATTGCATGTCTCTTGGTGGCTCTCCACCGCCACCGCCAGTACCGCCCATTGGCAAGAAGCCTCCTTGAAATTCACTGTTGCTTGACACTTCGCTGGAATAGACAATTGTATCGCCAACACTGATGTCGTCTGAGATGACTTCCATATAAATTTCATTGGTAATCCCAGTTTCAACTTCCACTGCCTCAGTACCACTTGCCGTTTTTTTGAGGACAATGCTATTGCCTGATGCATTTTTTCCCACTGCTTCAAACGGAACTACCTTGGCATGTTCCGAACTGCTGGTTAAAATTTCGACTGTCACAGTAAAGTTTGGAAGCAGTTTTGATAAATCCTTCTCATTGCTCAATTTAAGTTCAACAGGTAAGCTGACCTCTGATCCATCAGATGTACCAATATAGCCAATCTGTTTTATTTCCGCATTGTATTTATCTGTCTTATCCGATAGTGTTGAAATCTGGGCAGTCATACCTGCGGCTAATTTTTGCAGGTCATACTCACTAATGCTCGCTTCTACGTTTAAATCTACTAAATCCGTAATTTGACAAAGCGTATCGTTTTCTTCCACATAATCACCTGTCTTCAGATAGAGATTTGTTACCACGCCGTCAAATGGCGCTGTGATTCTTGTATCTTCAAGATCTGCCTTGAGGTTTGCAAGCGAAGTTTCCATGAGTTCCAGTTTCTTTTTGGAAAGTGTGATGTTGTTTTCCGCTTCATAGGCAGAGAGATCTTTCTTTGCATCTTCTAAATTATCCACCGCTGTTTCATATGCTTTTTCATATGAAGTCAATTCGGTTTGAGCCAGTGCACCTGTTGAAAAGAGTTCCTTCGCATCTGTCAAATCTGTTGTAGCTGTCTCCAAAGACTTTTCAGCTGTTTTAACGGCACTTTCCTTCGTCATGCTACCAGTGATGTTTGTACTGGCGATTGTACTCTTCAAAACATCAATATCGTATTCCATAGATTTGATATTGTATTCTACATCTGAAGCCTCAAGCTCATACATAAGGTCACCCTTTGAAACTTTTTGCCCAATTTCTATGTAGCACTGAGCTATTCTCGCATCAAATGGCACAATGACCATTTCGTCGTTTTCGGGTATAATCGTTCCCGTTGTGGTATACGTTTCAGACAGCGGTACCTCTGCAACTTGAAACTCATTTACTTCAGCAGTTTCAACTGCTGGTGTACTTGATTTGCTTTTGAAATAGTAGCTTCCAGCAGCCACAACCGCCACCAATCCGATTGCCAAAATGGCAATCCCCTTTTTTGATTTCATTCCACATCTTCCTCCAGTTTAAATTCTTAAACTGATTCTAATAAACAATTGTAAAACGCCATTAAACTGATTCTTAAATAATTCTTAAACCCCTTGTTTTACATAAAAAAATCACCACAGTCATATAAACCATGATGATTTTATTTCATTATTATATAGAATTATATTAGGCATTGCATCAGCTTATCAAAGGATATTCCTTAAAATAAATTGACGAAGAATGTGATAACACCCGCATTGATAAAGTCGATGAACAAACTTCCGACTAAAGGCAGAATGAAAAATGCCTTGTAGCTAAATCCATATTTTGAAGAGACAACTTCCATGTTCGCAATTGCATTTGGTGTAGCACCCATGCCAAATCCGCAGTGTCCAGCTGCCATAACTGCCGCATCGTAGTTTCTGCCCATGATGTTGAAAGTGATAAAGTATGCAAAGAATGCCATAAACAACATTTGTGCCACTAACATAACCACTAGTGGAAGTGCTAAGTCGGCAAGCTGCCAGAGTTTAAGCCCCATAAGTGCCATTGCCAAGAACAGCGAAAGCGAAACATTTCCAATAATATCAATTTCAAACATTTTAAGTTCAACTTTTTTAGTTGCATCTGAGAAGTTTCTAATAATTGCAGCTGCAAACATTGCACCGATATAAGGAGGGAATGTCATCCCTGTCTTTTCTAAAAGCATAGATAAAATCGTTCCCAGACCCATTGCAATGAAAATTGCCGATGCACCTGAAAGGAAAGTTGAAGCTGAAACATCAGGTGTTTCATTAATAGATACGTTTTTAGCTTCATCATGTGAAAGGTTATCTCTATGAAGTTCATAACGGTTGATGAGACTGTTTGCAATTGGCCCACCAATTGTACTTCCAGCGATTAAGCCAAATGTTGCAGATGCCATCGCAACTGTTGTTGCACCAATTGCACCGAGTTCTTCAAACTTAGGTGCGAAAGAACCAGAAGTTCCATGTCCACCAGTCATTGGTACAGAGCCAGTTGATAATCCAATCAATGGATTTAGGCTAAACACTTTGGCGAGTCCCACACCGATAATGTCTTGAAAGACAACCAACACTGCCGCTAGTATTAAGAATAAAATAACATCTTTTCCACCTGTTTTGAGCATTTTAAATGAAGCCGTAAACCCAACGGTGGTGAAGAACGTAATCATAAAAAAACTTTGAAGCGTCGTATCCATCTCAAATTCTAAAATGCCTGTTACTTTGAGAAGTAAAGTTAATAGTGCAAACACGATGCCGCCCACAACCGGCGCCGGAATACAATATTTGTCAAGACCATGAAATTTTTTCTTTAGTTGCTGACCTGCAAATAAAACAACTACAGACAATGATGCCATTTGAATCATACTCAACTTGATAATCATATATCTTCCCCCATAAACTTTTTTTTGAATGCTTACACATTCTGTTTACATTCTACGGGCCTGCTACATCATGTAACAAAAGACTACAGTTATTCATGTCAAATGATTAATAATCCATCAAAATAATTGCATTTTATTCATAATTGCAAGAATTCCTTCAATAAATCGCTTAATATTGATTTTCCCTTTCGGTTTACTGCTGTCATCAATCCGCCTGATTTCCTGCTTAATTTGCTTTAAGTCAAATAAAAGCCCTGCATACTCTTGAAAGAGCGGATGATACGGATCATCATATCCCAACTCAGCCATATAGTTAAAGGCCTTGGTGATTACCCTTCTGATTCTCTGCTCAACAGTTCTGGCATTCTGATCTCCAGAAATATTGCTGTAACTCTCTTGAAGCTGATAGCTGCCATCTGTTCGATACGCCTTCTGCTTCATCACGTCAAATAGAACGGCTCTCAAATCTTCAATTCCAGATTCAGCTGAAATACCTAGTTCAATGAAGACTTTGTTCATTAAATCATTGTTGTCAACCCTTGAAACGGTTTTAGTCTCCCCTGATAGGGGTCTTAGAGCCCCCTGTATAATGGCAACAGAATTCTCAAGATCAATAACTCTTGCAACTTCCCGAATGATGCTTTTCACTTCGTTTGAGTTAATGGGTTTTGAAAGATAAAACAGCGTTCCCTCCTCATATGCCCTAGATACCATACGCTCATCTTCTACCTGTGATATCATAATAAACTTGCCCTGATATCCCTTTTGCCTCAAAGCATGCATGATTTTGATACCATCCATGACGGGCAGGAGCAAATCAATTAATACAATATCTGGTTTGTAAAATAACACTTCGTCCACAGCGTATTCGCCACTCTTAAGTGTGGCGACAACTCGCCCCAATTTTCCATCGTCAACAATCATAGACAGCATTTTGACAATTGAAGGATCATCGTCAATAATCATTATGGTCTTCACATTCATCCCCCCTGATCAATTGTTCTTTAGGTATCTTTATCGTAAATTTGGTGATGACATTTGGCACGGATTCAAAACTCAGCTCTCCGTTTAGGCTCTCCGCCGTGCTCTTCACATGAGAAAGCCCCATTCCGCTGGATGCATGCCCAGTCACTTTGTCGAATTTAGTTGTAAATCCTGGGTTGAATAAAAACGGTGCAACATCTTCTGATATACCCATGCCATCATCTCCAACAGAGAGATAGACAAAGGCTTCATCACTTGTCTCAGTGACTTTTATCCTCATGGAATCCCTTGCCGACTCTATACTGTTGATAATCAGATTGTTAATCATCGTGAAAAAGGCATAGTAGTTTTTGAGATTGAAGTTATCCTGTCTTTGAATCTCAAATTGAATGTTGTATTTCACCTCTTTAGAGTGAATGATTTTCATCGTATTGACATAGATGATTTTAAAGGCATCTTTGAGCTTCATGGCATCTTCATTTTCAAATTCGTTGATAAACGCATTAAATCCCACCAAAACTCTTGCATAGTCTTTCTTAATCTCATGAACCTCCCTCGAAATAGAAAGTGCCTTATTTGAAGCACTCCCATTTTCCGGAAGGTCTAAATAGAGATCGTAACTCTCACGCATGACTCTTTCAATATCCAGTTTGGATTTCTGGAGATAAAAGAGTTCAGATTGTATATTGGATACCAGCAAATTTAGCTGAGCATATCGCTTTTGATGCTCGGCATTTTTGATGTAGAGTTCATTTGCCTTTATAGCCACATAAAACGCATATGCCAGCGAAGCTCTAATGAGCCCCGCCAGGGCAATCAGTTGCACTGCATGATAGTCTATACTGCCTCTAACAAGTGTTTCCGCACAGTTTGCAGCGATATCCACGCCCAGAAGGACTAAAATCATAAGCACAAAATTTGAATAGTCTAGTTTTTTCGTCAAGGTTTGATGCATGACTCCATAAACCACATAGTAAATCATCGACGGTACGTGCTCCCAAACGGCAACATAAAGTTCCATGCTTCCGATACCTGCACTGATAATGCTTCTAAAGACCACAATTGAAAGCCCCACAGCCAGTGACAACCTCATATAGGACATCTGATCAAAAATCAGAACCACTAAATTTAAAATCAAAATCCCCGCCGAAAATCGAAATCCGCCATCAAACGGATAGAAGTACATTTCGCTGAACAACAGCACCATTAAAACTGCCCTGACATAATACGAACTGTCTAAAGCCATCAATTTTCGAAGTCTTTCTCTAACCGCCAAACAATCACTCCCCACAAGTCAATTCTTATACCACCATCCCTTATTATACCCTCAACTAAAAAATATGACCATCCAAATTTGCAAATCAACCGCTGAACGAACCGCCTGCAAATGAATGGTCATATTGAAATTTAAACCTTAAAACTCAATTGAATTTTTATTTTTGTCCACTGTAAAAGCCGTGGCCTTACCCTGGAAACGGTTGATAACCATCGCCTCGACATCAGCCATAGCCGCCCTAAAATCGGCCTCGCCTTCACCACTAAACCCGACGAGCTGAAAGATGATATTCTGACTGTCCAACGTGAGTTTACCTAGTTCACTTTGCCGCCAAAGCCACTGCCTTGTCTGCACCTTATCTCCGCTTGTAAACACAACTTCTCCTGCTGGCACCACCTCAAATTCAGTCTCTCCAAATGGTAAGAAGACATCGCCATCGACTGATTTTCTGACCTCCAGGTCTGATTCTATGTCTCTCAGGTCATGCCCTCCCAATGAGATGACATGTTTTAGGGAAATGGCGTTGCATAGATCCACCAACGCATTGATTCTAGGTAGATCACTTCCCTTGATAACTCTCTTACTCATGGCTTCCACTGAATTCATGTATTTATTGGGATTGATATCCACATTTGAAAGGGCATCTCTATATCTCAAGATGCAAGGTGTCGTCTTGATATTTTCCGCTTTTATCTTTTCCCTGAGATGTTGCTCTGATTTTTTCAACACCTCTGAGTCTTCTTTTGATGTCTCTGTATTTTGCAGGCCTTCTCCAACAATAATTCCAAACAGCATATCGGGATTTTTTTCGAATACCCATTCATCAACTGTGTACTTCAAAACTGCCTCCTCTTTTGATTTTATTATTCCAATCTTAAACCTTACACCTAGTGTCATGTCAATAGGTTTTATGATAGAATGTTCTTGAGGTGAATCCCTATGAAATTAAAACTGGGCGTCAAAGAACTTGCTGAGATTGTAGGCCTTTCCAGCCGAACCATTCGATATTACGATCAAATTGGGCTCTTCTTGCCTTCTGGCACAGATTCAAACGGGTACCGCTACTATGCCATCGAAAAAATTGAGGAACTCAGACTCATTCAATATCTGCGGTATCTCGATATCCCCATTGCCGAAATCAGAGACCATCTTGAAAGCCGTGAAATCAACGAATATTCCGCCTTGCTAAGAAGACAGCTTGAGGCAACACGTCAAAAAATAGAAAAGCTCAACTTTATCGAACGCAGGCTCGAAAAGCGCATGGCCTCTGTGGAATATCTAAATCATCTTCCAAAACCAGATGAAATCACCGTCACATGGCATAAAAAACGTAAAATTATCCACTTGATGACTCCAATTAGTGAACCATTAGACTGGGAAATTGCCATGCTCAAATTTGAGCGTCAGGACAACATGCCTCCAAGCCTCTTTATAGGAGATATTGGCTTTATCACGGATCTCAGCAGATTAAGTGATCGACATCCCACTGAATTCATCGGACTTTATATGGACGCTGAAGCAGATAACGCCCAGCTCACAGACAGCAGTGATTATCTGCCAGAAGGCCATTGGCTGAAAGTCTATTTCTCAGGGGATCACTTTGATGCGCCAAATTACTACGAAAAACTTCTTGAATATGCTGAGAATCACCAGTTGACTTTGGCCAAAACAGCCTATGAGCGAGTCTTAATCGACCACTATATCTCCTCCGATCCTGTACACAATTTAACTGAAATTCAAATCCACATTCTAAGCACTTGATTTCTATGTGGTGACAAAGTACAATTAACTCTGCATGGATTTTACAATCATTTAAAATCCATGAGGTCAACCGTTAACGCTTGATAATGACATAACCAATTTATTGAAATGAGGCGACTCCTATGAAAACCTTTACCACACTTGGCATCGAGAGCCCTTGGCGTGATGCACTTGAAAAAAAGGGCATTAAAACCCCCACTAAAATACAGACACTTGTCATCCCATCCATTTTGAAAGGGCATGATATCATCGCACAATCAGAAACGGGTTCGGGCAAGACAGTGGCCTTTCTAGCGCCACTTATACAGAACCTTGACAAAAGTACTGAAGCTGTACAAGTCCTGATACTTGCCCCGACCAGAGAGTTGGTTATTCAGATTGCGCAGGAGGCCGTCAGCCTAAATCCTTCATCACCAGAAGACATATTGGCAATCTATGGTGGCACTGATGTTCAGGCACAACTCAAAAAACTGACGAAGATACCCGCCGTTATTGTCGCCACTCCCGGACGACTCATAGACCATCTTGAAAGAGGCACAGTCAGCCTTTCAAATATTCGATACTTTGTACTAGATGAAGCCGACCAGATGCTTCTCATGGGTTTTAAAAACGACATAGACAAAATTATGTCCTGTTGCAACCTAAAGATGCAACTCCTGTTTTTTTCAGCCACGATGGATGCCAAAGTCAAAAAACTAGCTTATCGGTACATGAAGACCCCTTCTGTGATAGATGCCTCCACTGAGACGCCGCCTCTTGAAGTCATTGAGCAAAGGGTCATC
Organism: Firmicutes bacterium UBA6806; assembly: GCA_002452745.1. GTDB lineage: Bacteria > Bacillota > Clostridia > Peptostreptococcales > Acidaminobacteraceae > Fusibacter_A. Next base: position 21,216 of record DKFC01000078.1, on the reverse strand, counting down.
ACCTGCTCTGACCGCTGGAAAATGGAGGCGCTTATCAACACACTGGATGAGACCAACCCATTTTTAGGCATCATTTTTTGTAGAACCAAAGTTCGTGCTGACAAACTCGAGTCTGAAATGAAACGTCTAAAATACAGCTGCGAAAAAATTCACAGCGATGTCACTCAAAATAAGCGTCAGCGCATTATGAAACAGTTTAAAGAGGCCAAATTTCAATATTTAATCACCACGGATATCGCTTCAAGGGGAATTGATATTTCAGGGATTACGCATATTTACAACTACGATATGCCAGAATCTGTGGAAATTTATGTTCACCGAGTTGGTAGAACGGGTCGAATGGGCAATGAGGGCATCGCCTACACCTTCGTCGCTCCGAGAGATGAGGAAATGCTCTCAGCCATTGAAGCCGAACTGGGTCTCCAGCTTCCAAAGAAGCCTCACGAACATTAGGCTTCTTTATCTCTAGAACTGATGAAATGATAGGCCGCTCCAACTAGGTTTGCCTTATTTAAAAACTGGCATCTCTTGAGGTTTGGCCTAATTGGACCATGTTCCACTTCACCAAATATCTCATCCAACTTCTGTTCAATTCGCTGAATAAAATCCGGTCTCTCGCTGATGGCACCTCCAAGAAGGATCAGCTCAGGATCATAGATGTACTGTAGATTTAAAAGGCCTATGGCGTTGTATCTGTAAAAATTATCTACTGCTTTCACCGCCACTGGATTTCCCTGTGCTTCCAATTCAAAGACAGCTTCTCCTGACTGTGGAACTGGAATTTCCTCGCCAAGCCCTTGTTCAACCGATTTTATAAGTGCCCTCGTCGAGGCAAGAGCCGACCAATTGCTGAGTTGTCCCTCTGAATTCGCCATTAAAATCCCGTATCCAAATTCACCCGCCACAAGATTGTGTCCACTGATAATTTTACGCTGATGCACCAAAGCTCCTCCAATGCCCGTACCACATACCATGAGCAGCATATGGTCACTGTGTTCTGCCGCACCTTTCCAAACTTCTGCCAATGCCGCGCAATTGCCATCGTTTTCACAGCTAACTGGCAATCCACTACTCTGACAAAGTACCGTCTTTAATTGTCTGCCCCTTAAAAAAGGCATACTCCCATCTCCTAAAATCGTACCTGAAACGGGGTCAACAGGTGCTGGGATGGACAATGCTATCCCCTCTAATTCATGTGATTCAAATTTTTTTACAATCTCCAAAATTTGTTTTAAGAAGCTATCCCATTCCGCATTTGGCGTTGGCACACGTCCTTCTTGGTTCAAGCCCCCATCTCTGTTCACAAGAGCATATTTGATATTTGTTCCACCGATGTCAATTGCCAATATACTCATATGCCACCTCTTCACCATTGGATTCTATCACTTTTTTATACCACTTGAAGGATGCCTTTGGAATTCGCCTAAGCCCTTCCTCTTCAAAATCAATATAGACAAGTCCATAACGTTTTTGATAACCATTGAGCCAGCTCAATAAGTCAGTAAATGACCATATCATATAGCCAAATAAATCAACCCCCTCTGAAACCGCTTTCGAGCAAGCGCGCACGTGTTCACTTAAATATGCAATTCTATAGTTGTCCGCGATTTCACCGTTTTCGTTCACTTTGTCATACGCACCCAATCCATTCTCACTGATGATTATTGGAAGTGCATATCTCTTGGTCAATTCAACAAGTCCATAACAAAGGCCTTCTGGATCTATAGCCCAATCCCAATCTGTATACTGAATATTTGGGTTTTTCACCAGTTTATAAAATCCTGGGACGCCCGACTCTGATTGCGTTCCCTTTATCCCTGTGGTATTCATCTCACTGAGTCCCACACCATCCACTGGGTTATGGGCAATCATAGCCGTCTGATAATAATTAATCCCCATAAAGTCAACTACTTTTGCCGCGCTTTTTAAAAGGTCAAAATCCGATTCAATAAGGTCAAACAAAACGCCTTTGTTCTGATAATACTCCAATGCTCTCTTTGGATATTCACCTTTAAAATAACTGTCCATAAACCACCAAGGCCCTGTTGCATAGTAATTCTCAAGTGCTTCTGTATCCTCGACAAAGTCTGATTTAGCATATGCAGGTGTAAAGGCAATACTGGACCCGATGTTGCCACTAAATCCCATCTCCTTGTACTTTAGGACGGTCTTGGCATGTGCCAACACAGTATGGTGAAATGTCAGTAAAAATGCCGCTTCATCGGATTTCCCAGGCGGATGAAGGGCTTGAATATATCCAAGATGTGTGAATATATTTGGCTCATTCATGACAATCCAGTGCTTGACTCTGTCCCCATACCGATTAAAACAGGCCTCTGCATATGCCACAAAATCATCTACAATTCGCCTTGACTCCCATCCCCCATACGTCGCCTGCAAACTCTGCGGCAAGTCCCAGTGATAGAGCGTCACAACAGGTTCAATTCCCGCTTCAAGCAACCCATCAATCAAATCATCATAAAATTTCATGCCCGTTTCGATTGGACTGTGATTCCAGACCCGAGGCCATGATATGGAAAAGCGATACGCCTTCATTCCAAGTTGTTTCATCCATTCAATATCCTCTTGCCAACGATGGTAGTGATCTGTTGCCACATCCCCATTTGTCCCTTTGAAAGTCTTGCCTTCAATATGACTCCAAACATCCCAAATAGAGGGCTGTTTTCCATCTGCATCAAAAGCACCTTCAATCTGATACGCTGCTGACGCCGCTCCCCACAAGAACTCTTTTTTAAACGTTTTCATGATTTAATCTCCTTAACTGTCCAAGTGTCCTAAAATAACCGCTTTTAAAAAGTTTGTCATAACCGTATCCCCACAGTGAAATCCCCATGAAAACACCTATTGCAGGAACGTGAACGCCAAATTTGAGAATGCCATAGGCGAACAATAATCCCACAAGATGATGTCCCATCAAGTGATTTCCCATGATGAATCCGTTCTTCACCAGTTCTTTAATGCCAAGATGATTCCGCGTCATGATTTGTATGGAGGCGAGATACACTGCCGATAGCTCAACTAACAAGAGCAGTCCCCAAATAGAAGCCCTCATCATAACAGCACCAGTTGTCATGACTAAAAAACCCACCGTGAGCGGCAGTGATTTTTTTAGATGCTTAACATAAGCTGTAAAGAAGGGTTTTACAATTGCATCTTCTTCACTTCCCAAAATCTGAAACATGGCAGCCAGTGAAGCCCCTAAGGTGACAACTGGTATAGACGTAACAATCGTCACAATATTCAGAATCATCAATTTATAAATCCATTTCATATATTTTACCATATTTCCCTCCAAGATATAATCTTAAAAGTGCGCTGTGTGATTGTACAGCGCACTTCAAGTGTTCTAGAAGTTTGTCATTTATTGATTTTCTTTGAGCCAATCATCAAGCTGATTTTGTTTCTCTTCTATGATTTTATCAGCCCCTGCATCTTTAAAGGCCTGTATTGCCAAAGGCAAATATTCATCAGGGTCTACTGCTCCTGTTTCAAGTGATGGTATATACTGATCCCATATGTTATTACAAGTTGCAATTTCGTTTTTGACTTTAGATGGGTCAAAGATAAAGCCGAGGGTTTTGGTGCCAACAGCAACTCTATTAAACTCGTTAAATTTTTCCCACTTTTAAGGATCTTCGTTTTCCCAGAGTAAATTGATAAATTGATTTCCAAACATCCAGCCAGTTCCCGGGTTGTACTTTTCACTTTCTGGCCCTGGTTTAATTTGAGTATCGTTCACTTTAACGTAATGTGTTCCCTCAACGCCGAAATTGATTAAGTTGTTCAAATATGGGTCTGTATTGAACAATTCAAGCAGTTGAAGTGCCAATTCTGGATGATCTGATGTACTTGAAATGGCTTGCATTGAACCTGAGGTATCACGGTTTGATATAATCGGTGGTGTTATCTCAAGTTGAATCCACTCGAAGCCAGTTGAAGCTGTCATTTCAGCATCCTTTCCAGGTTTGAGCGATTTCACTGATGCAAAGATCTTCCCAGCAGCCAAATCCGCGTTGAAATCCGTTACTGTTGCCGCATCTTGTCTGATAAAGCCCTTGGTATAATAATTCCTCATGGTGTCAAAATACGCCTTTGTCTCTGATGCTTCAAATTCGTTAAAAACTTTCATATCCGCTGAATCATTCCACATAACGCCTGGATATTTGTCATCACCTACTCTGTCAAAATCCAAAAGTTTAAAAGGTGATTCGCCATTTAGAGCTTCAAGCGCATACATGCCCGGTTCATTGTCCTTGATGATTTGAAGAAATGGCTCCATATCCTCTAATGACTTCACTGAAGACAAATCCATATTGTACTTGTCAATCATGTCCTTGCGAATGATAAATCCCCATTGGTGCGCTTTTTCCTTGTTGGCTGGAATTGCATAGTTGATGCCATCTATTTGAGAGCCTCTCAAAAAGTCATCTCCTAGCATGGCCTTGGTCTGCGGCGCATATTGATCCAGCAGGTCATTTAGCGGCACGTAAGCACCTTTTACCGCTTGCTGTTGGTAATTGTTTGTCCAAGAAGATGTGAAACAGATGTCAAATTTTTCTCTTGCTGCAATGGTGGTTCTCATCTTCTGATCATAGCTCCCCCAGTCATAGCATTGTAGATGAAGATTGACGTTTAGTCCCTTCTCCTTTAGATAGGCAGATGCTGCTTCTTCAATTTTAGAATTGTCCTCTTGTTGTCCATTTCCGATAAAATACCAAGTGATATCCACTGGTTTATCGTTGGAACTGCTTTCCCCTGAACTCTCTGACACTTGACTGTCACCGCAACCTGTCATCATGGATAACATCAGCATTAGTGACAGCATCATTACAAGTACTCTTCTCATTTTTCCCTCCATTTAAATATGTGAATTAACCTTTGATCCCACCTATCGTCAGCCCAGCGATAAAGTACTTTTGGAAGTACTGATAGGCAAAGATGATGGGGCCAATTGCAATAATTGCCATGGCCATTCTGGCGGTCTGCGATGGAATATTCGCAAGCAGCTCAGATACGTTTCCAAGTGTATTCGACTGTGAGACCAGATAAGTAATACTCCGATCCACTCGATACATTAGATATTGCAAGTTAAATAGTCTTTCATCTGTTATAAAGAGCAACGGTGAATACCAATCGTTCCAATAAAACAAGACGTTGAAAAGCCCTATGGTCGCCAGTGCTGGTTTAGACAGCGGCAAAACAATCTGCCAAAAGATTCTAAACTCCCCCGCACCATCAATTTTAGCTGCCTCAATAAGCCCCGGGTGAATAGACTGGCTGAAGAAAGTCCTCATAACCAGTACATAGAGCGGTGTAAAAAGACCCGGCAATATCATGGCCATGATGGTGTCCTTAATATGCAATATGTTCACATATACCATGTACCATGGAACCAATCCCCCATTGAACAACATGGTGAAAAACACCAGAAAAGTAAACAGCCGTCTGTGTTTAAAGTCCTTTCGAGACAGCGGGTATGCATAAAGGGCAATCACTAGCAAAGATGAAAGGCTACCCAGAGCAGTTACCAATATGGTCACACCATATGCCCTTAAAATATCTGTTGCGTCTTTTAAGACATATTCATATGCTGCCAAGCTGAATTTGCTTGGGATGATGCTATATCCCACAAGACTTATGGTTCTCTCATCTGTAAGAGATACCGCCAGCACTAAAATCAGCGGGAATAAACACGCCAAAGCCAGTAAAATCATGATGATATTTAAGACTAAATCTGCTCTCTTGCTAATTTTTGTGGCGTTTTCAAGTGTTTCATGTGCCTTTAGTCGATGAAGGCGCTTCTCTTCACGGTGTATTTTAGTTCGTGTCATCATGCTTCCTCCTACATCAATGCCTGTTCAGGGTCAATCATCTTGACGATTTTATTTGCTGTTAGAATGAGCACAAACCCAACAACCGCCTGATAGAGACCGCTGGCAGCAGCCATTCCAATATCACCCGACTGTGTCAACGCTCGATAGACATAGGTGTCTATCACATTGGTGACATTGTATAAAACCCCCATGTTTTTGGGAATGTTCCAAAACAGACCAAAATCACCATAGAAGATTCTGCCGACTTTTAACAGTGTCAGAATGGTAATCACCGGCATAATACTTGGAATTGTAATGTGCCGAATTTGCTGCCATCTGGTTGCACCGTCCACTGCTGCCGCTTCATAGTACGTCTTGTCAATGGCCACAATTGATGCCAAGTAAATAATGCTGTCATATCCAGTCCACTTCCAAGTGTTTACGGTTACCAGTATCCACGGCCAAAACTTAGGCTCTGTATACCAATTGATGGGCTCAAGTCCCCTGTTAATTAAAAAATTATTGATGGCACCCATATCACTGCTGAGCAGTGAAAACACCAAATAACTCACCACTACCCACGATAGAAAATAGGGCAAAAAAAACACCGACTGATACACTTTTGCTATTTTTTGATTCCTAAGTTCACTGAGGGCAATAGCCAACGCCAATGCAATGGTCACAGAGACAAGAATAAAAGTCAGGTTATAGAGCAATGTGTTTCGAGTGATAATAAAGGCTTGATCGCTACTGAACAGGTACTTGAAATTATCAAAGCCTACCCAGTCGCTCCCCCAGAAGCCCTTTGCATAGTTGTAATCCTTAAATGCCAGCAGTATCCCGCCCATTGGCAGATAATTGTTGGCAATCAGCGCTAACAACCCCGGCAACATCATCAGATATAAGGCGGCATTGTTTTTAAAATACAGGCTTTTATATCTGGGTCTAGAATTGTTTGGCTGATTTTCACGCTGCGTTTTCAACCTTTTATTAAGCATATTTCTCTCACGTCCTCCCTGTAGTGACATTATATGTCCCAGCAAATAAAAAGAGAATGCACGCAGTTGCACATTCTCTTTCACTAAATTGTCTATATTTTTCCAATTAGGACAACAATTAAATCCACTTTTTTACAGAAATTACGTCGAAAGTCCCAGCCTAACCGACATCTCTTTAAATTGAGTTGGTGTCTGCCCCACATGCTTCTTAAACAGTCTTGAAAAGTAATGCGGATCAGAAATGCCCACTCTCTCTCCAATTTCATAGAGTTTGAGGTCCGTGTTGAGCAAGAGGTTTTTAGCGGCATTTAGCCGAACTTCGTTCAGGTATTCTGTTAAATTCAATCCCGTCTCTTTTTTGAACATACGGCTCAAGTAATATGTGGATACATTGACCACAGCACTTAAATCGTTCAAGGTGACGCTCTCACTGTAATTCTCGTTGATATAAGCCATGGCTTCTTTTATGATATTGTTGATGCCACTTTGTTTCAAATTGTGGATAGCCTCTGTAACAGGTGAGGCTATCCGTTTTAAAATCAAAATCAGGTCTCCATATTGGCAGGCGATTTGTATTTCTTCATGCAGTGCCACTGGTTCTAAGTCAAAATCAGTTGGATTTAATTGCGAATCCACTAGGACAAAATTGTAAATATCATAGATACAGCGAACGATGAAACTTTTTAAATCCACTTGATGATAGGTTCTGTCTCCTTGTTTTGTAACAGATTCAATTTCCAAAATGGCCTGTTCAACATCTTCGCAACTTCCCAGTTTAATAGCTCTCATCATGTTTAAGGCCAGCGGCTCTATGGTAGATATATCTTCGTATCCCACAAGTCTTAAATCCTCATAGAGAATAATGCTCCCCTTTCCCAGATAAAAACTATAATCAATGGCAGTGAGCACTTCTTGGGCCTTTTTGGAAAGTACATCCGGGCTTGTGCCCACCGTACTCACAGAAGCAGTCACTGTCAATTTAAAACAATTTTCACACAGTCGAATCATCTCTTCAAGCATGGCGATTATCCCTTCTAATTCAATTGCATTTGCAATGAACGAGACCCGGTTGTTGCCCACGTCAACTTTTTCGTATTTGAATGCATCTGATATGAGTTCTTCAAAGGTATTGATAATGCCAAACTTGATGAGATGGCGGTTGTAAAGATCCGATGTGTTGTCAATTTCAAGCAGAATTACTCGGTAAGCCTCCATTTCAATCCCATAGGCAGTGAGTTCTTCAAGCACTTCTCCATCAACTGGATAGGCATTGATTAGCAAGTCCCTCAACAGTTTCTCCTTTAGCACTGGCAATGCCCTTTTAAACTTTTGTTCCCACTCTCTCTGATTTGATTCCATTTGCACGGAATATTTTAATTCCAAAACAGCCTTTTTGACAACCTTCACAATTTCGTCTAGCTTGGAGGGCTTTAACAGATAATCATATGCCCCGAGCTGCATCGCCTCGTGTATATAGTCAAAATCCCGGTAGCCAGTGAGAATGATAATTTTGGCATTCTCAAGTTCTCCTTTGACCTCGCGAATCATCCTTAGACCATCCACTTCGGGCATGTTTATGTCTGTGAGAATGATGTCGGGATGATGGGCGTAAATTAATTCCAGTCCTTCCACACCATTGCCTGCTTCTCCAATAACCTTGCACCCAAGAGCTTCCCAGTTGATGACTGTCATGAGCCCCTTTCTCACCATGGGTTCGTCATCAATAATAACAATTTTGAACATTTAATCACCCCTTCACTCACTTCCGATTATTTGGCAGTTTCAGCGTCACTTTGGTGAAATATCCCTCTTTGCTGGAGACACTTATATGATATGACTCTCCAAAGTGCAACTTGACTCGCTGATTGACATTGTCCATGCCTATGCTGCTATTCGGATCATTTTGTATCATATCGGTTCGGTTCAGTGGTAGTCCGAATCTGTGGTTTAATCGCTCCACCGCCTCAGGTGACAGTCCTCTGCCATTGTCTATGACTTCCACAATAATCCTCTCTTCTAGGATAAAAGCTCTAATGAGCACCACACCTTTCGTCCTTTTTTCACCAACACCGTGTTTGATGGCATTTTCCACAATTGGTTGAAGCAGCAGTTGCGGCACTTTTAACATCAATGCCTCTGGTTTCAAATCCCACTTGATTTGAAGATTGTCCTCATATCGCCTCATCATGATGAGTAAGTAATTTTTCACGTATTGAAGTTCCTCTTTCAGGGTGATTAATTTGATGTCTCTGCTGATGTTGGCTTCTAAAATCCCTGAAAGCGCCATGACCATCTCGCTGATTTCAGGCGCACCTTGCATCTGAGCCCTCCAATTGATGGTCTCCAAGGTGTTGAATAGAAAATGCGGGTTGATCTGTGCCTGCAACGCCTTAATTTGGACTTCTCTTCGGAGAATCTGCTCGTTTAAAACGGTGCTGATAAGGTGGTTGGTCTCTTCTATCATCTTGTCAGCCTGTGTGGAGAGGTAGCCAAGTTCGTCCTGTCGTTTGAGGTTCAGCGGCGGTTCCAGTGCCCCCTCTCTAAATCGCTTGATATGGCTAACCGTCTGATGTATCGGTGTAACAATGTCCATGGCTAAGAAAATAGTCAACACGGCAAGCAACAGAACCACTGGTATGAAAACTTTTATAATCCAGTCCGTAATACTGCTAAAGTCTTTGAGAAGTGCCGTTTTGGAGAAACTGGTTACGAGGTACCAATCCACGGAACTGAGCCGGATATATGAAAAAATACGATCGCTGTTGTCACTTCTTACATAGCCTATGTCATCTCCTAAATTGATTTTTAAATCTTCCAGCCATTCGGCATCTGTGTTCTCTGAGAACACAAGACTGTTGCTGGGTGTGATAATGGCAAGGGCTTTCAATATGTCGGAGGAAAGCTGATCATATGTCTTTTTAAGTTCTTTTTCATCTATCAAAATGGCCATGAGTCCGATTTCATTATAAGTATCTCGATCGTTGATAACCCTTGCGAGATAGACATTTCTCCGTTCACCATCTTCATCAATGTACCAGATGACGCCGCCTCCCGCCTCTCTGGCAATTGGTAAAATCTGCGTATAGGGTATCAAAGTCTCTATATTTGATCGACCGCTGTTGGTGTCATAAGATAAGAACAATCCATCTCTTGTGACAATGGTAATAGACTGAATGGAATCAAAAGCAAGTGCCCTCTTTCTAAGGATGTTCCTCAACTCATTGACATGATTGTAATAGACAAATTGGTCACGGCGATTATCTTTTAGAACGTCATAGATGGCTTGATCATAGAGAATATCCTGAGAAATAACCGTGACGTTTTCCATGAATTCCTCTGTTCTAGCTTTGATTATTTTCAAAGTGTCCATGGACAGGCTAATAGCGTGCGACTCCATAACGCCATCTATCTTTTCATAGAAAAAAATGCCAATTAACACCAGTGGAATCACCACTTGTATAAAAAATAGCAACAATAATTTAGAGCGAATATTCAAACTTTGATAAACTGATTTTAAAGACATGTTCCCCCTCCATGACTCTCTTACTCAACTGATTTAAAAAGCTCCTCCACACTGATATCTCCTTGAAAAAGCAGTGGAAATCTGCGGATGATTTCAGCTTCCCAAACACTTCTGTCCACATAGTGGTCAATGGGCTTCACGTAGACGTCTATCCCCTCTGAAATGCCATAGCGCCACGTCTGTTCTGTAACATTGGGCTCTTTTAAACTGCTCTTGAACCCGGGCAGCTTTTCAAACGAGGCTGCACTTTCCGAAGAGGTCAGATACCTGAGAAATTTAAGTGCCGCTGTTTTCCTCTGCACATCTTCAAAGGCCTTTTGACTGATGTGAAAATTGCCATTTCCAAGCCCATGAACCAAGACCTGATTTTGAGGATTGTATGGAAATGGGATGAAGATCACTTCATCATGCCGTCCCAGTTCATCGGTTATAAACCAAGATCCCTGAACAATCATGGCTGCTCTCCCCTGCAAAAACAATTCATCACGGCTGTAGTCATCTAGTATAAAAGCATCTTCTGGAAATGCCCCTGCATCATAGAGTGCCTTCATGTCCACCGCAGCCTTTTTCATGCTCTCAAGCATCACCGCTTTATCTGTTTCGATTGCCTTGCCCCCATGACAGGCAATCAGATTTTGAAAGATAAAGCTCCCCTCTGGGGAAATATTATAGGCAATTGGAATGTAGTTCAACCTTTCAAGTCGTTTCGCACTGCTAACGAGTTCTTCGAAGTCTCTTGGAACCGCCACATGGGCACGGTTAAAAATGGTCTTATTTATAAACAACCCTTCATAGATGATTTCAAATGGTATGCTATAGAGCTCATCATCACTTAAATAATCCTCTATGATGACGTCATCAAATTCAGATTTCCACAGAGTATCTTCATTAAAAGCATCGTGCAGGTTTGCGACTTTGCCCATTTCAATGAGCTTATCCAAGTCAGATCCGGGCCAGAGGCCAAAGACATCTGGCGGATGATTTGAGGCAAAATCCGTCTTGAGATTAAACAGAAAATCTTCACCTGACATGGACTCGTTTACCACTAATATGTCCGGATGATCTGCATTAAATTGATTGATGAGCTCTGTGATAATCTCGGTTTTATTGTCTTCTCCTCCCCATGAACTCATGAACCGCAAAGTAATTGGTTCACTTGTCTTGAGAATTGGAATCTCCACGGATTTATGCAAGTTATCAATATAAATGCCAACTCCATATAAGATGCACATGAAAATGATCACAATTATAATAAACAGCTTATTCTTTTGCGTCTTATCCATACCTTCCCTCTTTTACAATAGATACTTTAATTATATCTTAAAACCCCAAAAAGTCCTTGGACTATTTTGTCTGCAAAATTATACAAGCACCTCCTTCAAATCATCGCTTTAACCCAATTTGAAAGGGTATACACTCTAAAAAAGGAGGTGCTCTATGTCTTCAAATTATATAATCAAGTCGCATAAGCCTTTTGACAAGACCCTTGAGAGCTTGAAAGAAAACTTAATGGATCACGGGTTTGGCGTCCTCTGGGCCTTTGATTTAAAGGGCAAAATGCTTGAAAAGGGATTTGAATTTGATCGAAACTATATGATTTTAGAAGTTTGCAATCCAAAGCAAGCCCATGATGTGATTTCCGTAAACCATGAAGCAGGCCTTTTCCTACCATGTAAAGTCGCCATCTACGAAGAACATGGCGATGTCTATGTGGGCATGCCCAAGCCAACTGCCTTAATTGGCCTTTTAGGGGACGATAAGTTGGATGCTCCCGCACATTCTGTTGAAAGCAGTCTCAAATCCGCAATTCTCAAATCCTGCGAAGTATTTCACGACCAAGAACTCTCATAGAGATATAAAAAAAGGCGGCAAATTCAGTTGCCGTCTCAAACTGTAGACAAAGTCTACAGGATGTGAGCTTGTCGAGACATGTCAAGAACAAAAAAATGAGAAAGCCTGCCTTCGCAGCGTATCTAAACATACGTAAGAAGGCAGACTTTTGAAATTGACGCCGTAATTGACGTTTATCGTCAAGCTGAAACGGCAAGCTCAGCTACCGTCTTTTACTTTATCTAAATCAGTCTCTAAAATTTCCCCTACTAAAACCACTCTGCCCTGATCCGGGCATCTCACTTCAAATTTTCTGTCCCTTTGATTTCCAAAATCAAGTGATGCACCATTTTGAAGTGCAAATATATTTGGATACGCCGCATGCCAAAGTTCATGGCAAATGGGAGGACAAATATCTCCAACTAAATAGGTCTCCCCTGTGTGGTGATAGCCACATCTGCAACGACTTTCTTTAATGGTCAACTTTACTTTCATCTCAATTGCTCTCCTTTGACGGTTTGCTTCCCTCTTCAATCTTTGAGAGAAATAGAAATAGAAGTTGAAGCACAAGGCACACTCCTGAAATCACAAAGAGAGGAGTCGTTTTTGCACCCCATATATGACCGCTTTCTACAGGGATATCTGCGAGAACCCCCTGAAACATCATTGCGTTCACAAGTCCAATAAAAGCAATGAAGCTGATGCTTAGATCACCTATTTTTTCAGCAGTTCCAATTGTTGAACGCACTTGATTTCTCCTTGCACTGACATATCTGAAAATTGATTTTGTCAGTCCCAAAATTACAATCACCGTCAAAACGGTATACAGGTTGAACTCAAAGTAAAAGTAACTCATTAATTCATCATACGCACTGTATTCCATGTTGCACCTCCTGAAGAGTCGTCACAGCAGTTAGTATACTCTGTTACTGAAATTGAACCGCTTCTATTTTCGTCAAATCGCCTCCATCTAGGACACCTTCTGTTAAGATTTCATTTTCATCTTCATCCAAGACTTTTTTTGTAAATGTGCCAGCCTCATAATCATAGCTGATTTCTTCGTTATTGTCCTTTGTCCATTCTCCTGTGAAATAATTGCCTTCAATGGCCTTTACCAAATACCACTGGTCATCAATTTCCCTGTAGGTATAAGCATTATACCATCTCCAATTGCTTCCGCCATAATGGTTTACAGTAACTTCCTTTAAATCAGAATCAATGCTGAGACTTTCAAATGGATCTCCCCAGACACCACCGCTCTCTGAGGACATGACCACATTTTCAGCTTTAACAGAAAGTGCATAGCCACCTTCTGTGCCATAAGCAATTATCATCATTCTTGGCTGTCCCATTTCTCCAGCTTCACTGCTTTCCACAATCAAAGCCACATCTTCCAGTTCATCCGAGTTGAGCTGTCCCAAACCCATCGCCTTTTCACCAGTTGAATCAGACGCAATTGTCCAGCCTTCTGGAACGAGTGACTCAATCGTTGGATACAGTTCACCACTTGTCTCAGCGGATGCCACTGTGGACTTTTCCGCAGTTTGCGCCTCTGTTGTCGTTTGGGTTGATGTCTCAGCTGGAACTTCTGAAGGCGTGTTGTCTTCTGATTCTGCTGATGCCTCTATCGGTGTCGATGTGTCTGTTTCAGCAGGCGTTCCTGTAGAGGATGCCTGTTTGGTGCAGCCGACACTCATTAAAGAAATCAGTGTCATGAATAATATCAGTCTTCTTTTCATAGTGAATAACCATTCCTTTTAGTCTATTTATTCTGTCGAGTTACTCTTATTTTCCCATATTTTTAGCTGACGAGGTAGTCCATTTTCAAAATTAAACGTTTATTCTTTTTCAGGTGCAAAGAGTTCTAACATTTCAAATTGTTCAACACTAATTTTGTAGGCTTCTGAGTTATTGTGCGGGTAGATAATCGCTTTTTCCCAGTAACGCTGTCTCACACTTGTAGCAGTTCCCAACTTAACCCTTGCTTTGAGCTCTTCCTCAATCTCTTCAGCTCTAAAGAGATGAACAGACTCAATATTCCATGGGCATCGACTCAGTTTCGTCGGTTCCCCCATCATTACCAGGTAATAATCAGGAAGTGCCTCTTGATTTATGTCCAGTAGTCTGCCCCTTCTTCCATAAAATTTGATGTTGACCGATTTTCCCTTTAACAAACCGCTTCTAAAGTAGCCGTCGCACGCCTTTTTCTTCTTATCCTTATGAAGTTCTATGTCAAACACTTCTGATGCGATGTAATCTCCAACATTTCCAATGAGCAACGGTTTTTCCAGTATCTCCGCCGCTTCTATTTCCACCTTGTTTCTCAATTTTATAAGCTCAGATAGCTTTACCAATTCTTTATTTTCCATTGAAACCTCCATCAAAATTCTCTATTATTTTTCTTTCCTAGCAAAGTTTCTACCTCACTGACTTTCAAAGCATCACCACTTAATTCCCCTCATTTGCCTATATCATCCTAAAATAGCAACCCAATAAATCAATAGGAACATCATGCTAAACAGCAGTTCCGCTGTATCAACTTTTTTTAAATAATACCGTCTCAGTAGTATCAGTGTGAGCAACACACCAAACAATATGTAATTACCTTCTGTGATATCATTTATCTCAGCCACTAAAAGGATTCCCATTGTCAATAGGATGAGCGTATTGATTGCTTTGACGCGTTTTAGTTTCATGCTTCCCTCCCCTCATTTCAGACAAAGCTCATGCAGTTTAACACAATAACTAGCCTGGCGTTACCCTCATAAATTGCAATCTATGCGGTGAGTTGATTCATTTAATATTTGACCCACATTATCTATTTTACCATATTTTGTATTACAATACACAATATTTCTATTAATTTTATTATATTAATATATCAAATTGGGGCTCTTTTTTTGATTTTTTCATCTATCAAGACTTCACTGATGATTTTGCTGTGAAACAGAGCAATTACTTTACCCCCAGAAAACACAATTGACATCGAGATTACAAATCTAATGGGATTCCAAGGAAACTTCCCACTGTAGTCGAATCATATCCGCTTCAAAAAAACCATTTTCCCTGAGTCTATAAACTGTGAAGTGGTCATCATCAGAAGTTAACAAAGACCGAGTTATTGTATTGCCTTCTGCTGAATCTGATTTTGACTCGACAACGACATATGCAGTCTCCTGAGCTAAAGTCATTGTTTCAGGATAGTTTGATAAATCGAATTCAGACCTGAAAAGGATTTCACTGTTTTGGTTCATTTGATACATGGTGATTTTAGATACTGGATTCTTTATCGACGCGGTAATTTTGACGCTCATACTCTCTTCTTTTTTTTCACCATCTACTTGAACAGTATACTTTTCATCAAGTGTTTGGGTAAAAGACGTCCCCTCTTGATTGCCCCCAGAAGAGCTTATGCCAGTTCCTGCAACAAGGTATACACTGCCGTCGCCGCTTTGATAGACTGGATTTGTATAAAAGGAGGTGTTGCCGTTGGGTGCAAGGTAAATTGTACCCTCGAGTTTAGTTCCATTTCCAACTGAAATATGTGCATCATTTATAAATCCGCTTGATGATGAGGATTCATATGTTTCTCCATCTGGCTGTTTTATCTCTGTTATAAAAAAGGGAATGCCCTCTAAATTTTTAAACTCATATTGCCAAAAATTGGTTTCCTTTCCGCTCTCACTTGTCAGTTCTTCTGATTCAAGTGTCGCATAAATTCTACCGTTGTATTTCGAGCTATCCGTTTCATCCAATACGCCTCCGTTTTTAGGCAATGAGGATAAATTATCCTTTAGATAGCTCTCCATGTCAAAGAGATTGAGGTGTTCTGACGTTATAAACACGCCAACGAGCTTGTCTCCCTGCATCTGTGTTTCTGCTCCATCCTCTGTTGCAAGTTGACACCCGCACAGGAGATAAATAAGCAATATTGCCAAAATAATTGAGACGCCTCTTCTATTATTCATCATCTTCCTCCAAGTTTCCATCAAATTTCAATATGTCCCCTATGTCACAGTGGAGATGGTAGCAGATTTTATTCACCGTCGAAAAGCGTATCCCCTTTGCCTTCCCGCTTCGTAAAATGGACAAATTCGCCTCTGTGATGCCAATTAGAGCACAGAGCTCTTTTGAGGTCATGCCACGCTCTTTCAGTATTTTTTCCAAATAGACTTGTATCGCCATCGTCATCCCACTCTCATATAAATCTGTCGTTTTCATCTTTGATTTGCTTTGTCTGCTCAAAGTAATGTGCAACGAACATGGCTGAAAGGACAAAGACAATGGACATAAGAGGCATCGACAGCGAGTAATAACTTGAAAGCACTCTTGATCCCAGTGCGAGTTGAAGCACATTGATTCCAATTTGAGTGAGCATAATAATTGCGATAGAATATCGGCAAATATCTCCTGTTCGCTTTGAGACACTTGCTATCGCATCATCAAATTCATCTCGTTCCAGTGCTGAAATGAGATCCATCCCTGAATAGATAACAACAATTTCGAAGAGGAGAGGCAATTGATTCACGATATATTGCAAAACCAAGAAGATTTCGCTCAGTGTCAGCGCCTGACCAATTGCTGTATTGGCTGCTTTCAGGTTCTCAATTTGAGAAATTAATTCTGTGAAACCTGAACCGAATATGCCATATATTAGGAATATACATATTATGCCCAAAAGATATTTCATATACTTTAACATAGAATTGGCTTGGCTCATGCTGATAAGCCGCAGAACTCGAATGGTGACATACCCTGATAAAATGGAATAGACTGTAATTCCAAGAAAAGATTTTGCCATTTCTAAAAACTCGGGATGTCCAAAATGATGAACCAAATATGCTGGATTAACCATGAAATAAATCACTGGGAATAGAACAAGAGTTAGTAAAATCAAAAGCCCATCTTCAACTGCAAGGGTATTCTTTCGTGCCCTTAAACTCAGGTAGAAAATAGGTGATAGAGATATGCCTATGTAAATTGTCACGGCACATATGTTCCCAGCTGTCCCTGAAATTGATAATAATCTCAATCCCATCCCAATCTGCTCAAAGGGAAATGCAAAGAGGGTTGTAATGAGTCTACCAGACGTGTTACCCCACAGCTCTAACAAGATAAATCCAATTGTCTCCAGTATCAATAAACCTGTCAATGTTCTTTTCATATTGTCACCTCAAATTATTGTTTTACGATAATTACATTTCCAGTATAGGCTTTTAAATTATCGTTTGTCAATAATCCGAATATAATTTAATGCAAATTTAAAGACTGAACCTCTAAAAAATGGATTCAGTCTCCGCTAGTAATAATCTTGATTATTGTTTTTTTGCTTTACCATTACGCCTTCCGATATCGTGAAGCAATCCCAATACATAGGCAGTTTCAACATCCAACGTTTCAATATGTTCTGCCAATAAAGCAGCCGCTCTTGCAACGTTTTTAGAGTGTGCCACCCACGGGCCGGGATTAAGTGCTTCTGCCTCTTTTAGCATATTATGTGCTTCCATTTTATTGGGAATTCCGCTTCTGCTTAAATGCATCTCTTTAGCCTCTTTTATCACTCAGTTCCCCCTCACTTGTCACTCAGTCTCAAATAGTATTAAGTTTGCAACTTAGGTCTCACCGATTATTATCATTGATGGACTTGTTCCGATAAGTCAGGTCTTCTCTTTCGACAAATCCATGAGATTTCCAAAATGAATTCCCCAGTGTGTTGGTTTTAAATGCAACTAAGGCAACTTTATGAATTCCCTCTTCTTTTAATGCCTCTATTACTTGGTTCAAAAGGGCTGAGGCAATTCTTTTATTTCTGTAGTTTTCATCCACAGAAGCATGATAAATGTAACCTCGTCTGCCATCGTGACCGCTCATCATGACACCGACAATTTTATCAGCTTCTTTGCACACAAAATTTGTGTTTGGATTTCTGTTTAAGAAGCTCTCAATGCCATCTCTTGAGTCATCCAACGACCGAAGTCCCATGCCCTGAGTCCTAATCCAAAGGTCATAAACCGCATCATAATCCGTTTTTTTCATCAAAGTAATATCCATGTTCTTTCCCTTCGATTCAACCTGTATTTTTATTATTTTTCCCTATTCTTGATTTCATCTACAACTGCTTTTACCTTTTTATAGATTCAGAATGACCGTATCAATGCTGGATTTTGATAGATAGTTGCTTAACAGATAGTGGCTATTGCTTCCTACCCTATTGGAATAGTGCAAAAAATTCACTTTGTGATGCCCAAAATTGTCCAGTTTATCAATTTGATATTCTATTCACTTTGCTTTGAAACTCCGACTTTTTCTAGTCGTTCACTGATTTTGTAGTAATTTCCCGGAGCGTAAATCAAGGGATCAATAGTTGTTAAATCCAAATTGCCATATGAAACATCTTTTATTTTTTCATCCACTTGAATGTTTTTTACTTCTCCTACATAAAGAGATCCATTTCCCTGAGGGATTACATCCACCAGTTCACATTCGTAAGCCCATGGCGAGAGATCCAGTACAGGCACTTTCAAAACATTCCCCATCGAATAGGCAGCTCCAATATCTACAACTTTGTTGGTTGAATAACCTGAGTTCATTCCAAAATGATCTGCTAGTAAAGTCATTTCAGTTGTTACTAAATTCGCAGAAAACATTTTATTTTTTTCCACAAGTTCCCTTGTCAATTTTTTGCCTGATGACGCAAAGACAAACATTGGTGGCTTAGATGAGCAAAATGTAACCCAGGTAATTAAAGTAAAGTTCGGGTCGCCATTTTCTTTATATGTGCCAATTAAATACGTCGGTTGTGGGAAGAATCCCCTTTGTGGAGCAATTGAATATTTAGCCATTGCAGTGCCTCCTTTAGTCTTAAAATGCTTTGCTCAAATTTATGTGGTGCTATTTGAACGATGCCTCGATTTTCATCAAAGATTATTCAATCCACTTACTTTTGAGGATTAAGTTTTTAGCAGTTTGATAGTCTAGTTTATTATAAAACTGTTCATGTAGATCATCGTTTACAGCTGTTATTTGGATCAGTGAAGCTCCTCTCTCTTTGATTCTTCTTTCAAGTTCTAACATCATTAATGTTCCCAGCCCCTTATGTTGATACATAGTGGCTATGACAATCTCAATTAAATCATACGCAATGATATCGTCATACTGCACAAAGTACCCCATTGCAAATCCAACGATTGTATTATCTTCAGTCAATACCAGTGAAAATGAATCTTCCGTACTCCAAACTTGATGAATTCGCTTATATGCGGAATCGTGTGTCCATGTACAGTCTTCTTTTTCATTATAGTAATCTAGATAAATATCAATTACGCGCTCTATATCTCTTTCTTCCATGATTGAGTATTTCAAAATACGACCTCCTTTGAGGGGATTCCACCATCAGTATTTTCAATTGCCAATCTTCAAATACATCATTAACCCATTGAAATCCTTGCATTCCTTTGTTTGTTTTTTCTGTTGAGTTTTGCTTTCACGAATTTTAGGCACAATTTTTACCCCATAACTGAACACATATTTATTCTATCATAACGGTGACTTTATTGTTTAAATTTATATGCTATGGATTCTTGAATTGCCGATTCAAAATGTCTCTAAATAAAAACAATCCAAGATAATTCAATATCTTAGATTGTTTGAGATAGCCTTTTTCGGCCAAAACCACTTTGAAAAAACTTTACTGCTTTAATGAATCAATTATTGATATCTATACGCCTTGCCGTTCTATAGACACCAGCATAGTATCCAGAATTTATTGGAGAAATTACAACCTTTTTTCCGTTGCTATTTGAAGAAGAGGCATGAATAAAGCTGCCGTCTCCTATATAGATTCCAACATGATTTATATTCGATCCTCCACCCGTGGAGAAAAATACAAGATCGCCAGAAACGAGATTAGATTTTTCTACAGCCGATCCCAGCTTACTCATTGCAGAAGAACTGTGACCTAAATCTTTATCGTAAACATTCCGAAATACATAGTTTACAAAACCAGAGCAATCAAATGAATCCGGTCCTGATTTTCCCCATGAATAGGGCTTGCCAAGCTGATTCTTAGAAAAGCTGATTAAATTGTCTTTAGAGACATCATTACGTTCAGGGGTGTTGTTCAACTCTAATGCGGCCAAGTCAGATCGAATATAGCCAGTCTTATCTTCACATATAACCTTGTACCAGTTATCTTCTTTTGATAAAATCTGTAAACTCGTCCCCTCCAGAATATTTGAAATTACAATACTGCTACTAGTAGTAGGTTTTTCTCGCATATTAACGTTTTGTGAAGAGACAGAACCATCCACATATTCGTTCTTCGCTGAACAAAACTCCTTTTTTACATATCCCATCTGATTTTCGTTGACAAGCACTGAGTACCAACCATCTATTTCATCAAAAACCGTAAGCGCATTTCCATCATGTACAAGTCCAATAATTTTAGACTCAGTATTATTATCTGCTCTTATATTTAACGTTGCTACATTGACTTCTACAGTTCTATAGGTTTCGCTAACACCTATGCCACCTATCAAAACCACTCCAATTATAAATAGCGTGGTCATTACAATCCTTTTCATTATATTCTCCTTTGCTGCATTTAAAATCTGTCACTTCGTTATTTCAATACGGATATTTGAAGATATAAAATATTCGTATTTTAACTGGCTTCTTCAAAATCAGGTTATCAACTACATCATTAGCATACTATTAATGTTCTAGTTTGGTCAAGCCCATACCGTGTTTTTAACTGTAAATAGAAATTAGGGTAACAGAACATAGATGGGTGAGATTAAATCAGAAGTGAATTCAACTTCATCGCTCTCAGTATACATCATAGGCATATATTGCCAAAATACTGATGTATATATTTAGTTTTTATAATCGAAGCGAATATGTCATGTCCTTTGCCCACCTTAAATCCAAGAAGTTACACAGTGTTTTCATAAGCATTGCGTAAGTTGTGACGTATCTTCTAATGTTTGCAATTCTATATTCCATAAAACCTTGTATACTAAATTTATCTTAG
>DKFC01000043.1 GCA_002452745.1 Firmicutes bacterium UBA6806 | reverse complement strand
AGGAGGATTATATGGGACTGGCAGTTGGACTAATGAGTGGTACCAGCTTGGACGGCGTGGATGCAATCCTCGTCGAAATCAGTGGTTGTGGCAATCAGACGATGTTTGAGGTTATTGACTTTGAATGCTATGAACTGGAGGCATCTGTCAAGCAAAAAATCAAGGAGAACATGGATATTGAAACGTCAAATGTCATGAGTCTTTGCAGTTTGAATTTTGAGCTGGGGCATGTGTTTGCGGAGGCCGTCAAGAAAATCTGTCACAAGAATCAAATTTCAACCGAATCTCTGGCATATGTGGCTTCTCATGGACAGACACTCTATCATTTGCCAAAGGCCTCTGCACCCTATGTAGCCTCTACCTTGCAGCTGGGAGAACCCAGCATCATTGCCTATGAGTGCGGGACTAAGGTTGTCTCGGGCTTTAGGGGCATGGACATGGCTGCTGGAGGAGAGGGCGCACCATTGGTGCCTTATGTGGACTCACTGCTCTTTAGAGATGCTGAAAAGACGGTGGCACTTCACAATGTGGGCGGGATTGCCAATACCACTGTGCTGAAAAAGGATGGAACATTGGATGATGTCATGGCGTTTGACACAGGCCCGGGCAATATGATTATAGATGCGCTATGCCTTCACTTTTATGATGAAGCCTATGATAGAGATGGGCAACATGCAAAGCGGGGGAGCGTTGATCGAACATTGCTTGAAGAGTGGATTTCCATGCCATTTTTTAAACAGACAGGCCCTAAGTCAACAGGTAGGGAAATGTTTGGCGATGCTTTTGTGAAAAGCATCATCGAAGAGTCCAAATTCCGAAAGATAACAGCAGACGACTTGATTGCCACTGCTACGGCATTTACGGCAAAGAGCATGGCACTGGCCTATGGTGAAGTTCCCTACAAAATAGACGAAATCATTGTATGCGGTGGTGGTGCTTATAACAAAACTCTGTTACAATATTTAAGGGAAGAGATGCCTCAGACCGCAGTTGTCACTTTGGAGGCACGTGGGTACTCGTCATTTGCAAAAGAGGCATTGGCCTTTGCAATTTTGGGAAATGAGCGGATTCATAACATTCCCGCCAACGTAAAAAGCGCCACAGGGGCCAAATCATATGTCGTACTCGGCACTATTACTGAAGGAGGCGCACATGTCTGCAAAACCGTTTAAGTTTTCATATAAAGGCGCCTTTTTGATGCTCGCTGGATTCTTGGCAATCAATGTTGCAGCAACTGTTTTGACGGCTTTCACAGCGATAAATCCAGTGATGGTCACAGTTCTTGCAAACGGAATTTTGAGCAGTCTGTGGGTTAGCTTTATAATTGCCAGAGTGGAGCTCAAACGGCCTTTCGATAGAGAAGCTGGAATGCGCACTTTAAAAATTGGAGTTGTGTTTGCCCTGATAGCGTATCTGTGGACGAAGGGCATTTACCTTTAAACGCTTCAACTGAATTCATATTGGGCTAGGTGTTGGCAAACAAAACAAAACAGGGATCGGGTGATTAAATGGCAACAGTTCCAAAGTATGCACTTATAGAAGAATTTATCAAAACGAATATTCAAAACGGAACCTTCAAGAAGAATGAACCAATCTATACAGAGCGAAAACTGTGTGAGGTCTTCAAGGTGACTCGAATGACAGTGAGACAGGCGATTAACAACCTCGTCAGCGAAGGCTATCTCTATCGTCAAAAGGGCAGTGGCACCTACGTCTCAGACGGAAAAGTCACCAAGCCAAGTTCGGGACTCACGAGTTTTACTGAGGACATACTCAGCAGTGGCATGACGCCGAGAAGCAAGGTGTTGTCACTGGAAATCATTGAAGCCACAGAGCGGATTGCGGCTAAACTGGACATACCAATTGGTGAATCCGTCTATCAAATGGAGCGGATTCGGTTTGCTGACGATGAGGCATGGGGGCTTGAAACTGTTTTTAGGCCTGTTCATTTTACACCGGGGATTCGCAAAGAGGACCTCGCTGGATCTATGTTTGAAGACCTTGAAAAGAGAGGTCTCAAAATAGCGTATTCAGACCAGACCATTGAGGCGGTTCTCGCATATAAAACCACCGCAGAGCATCTCAACATTGCAGAAGATGAGCCTATTTTGCTCATTAAATCGACAACCTATTTGGATAACGATGTGCCACTTCAATATACCAAGTCATTTTACAGAGGCGATCGGTATAAATTTAGTTACCGCGCCATTCGCAGATAGAGCAGCAGAAATGTTTTTCTAAACAAAATAGTGAATAATGATTGAATTTTGCATAAAGAAATGCTATACTCGTTTTGTACAACGGCGTACAAATTTATGAAGAGCATTGAAGCTCGTGGTGATCACATGATAACTGCGAGCTTTTTTTTGTAAAAATTTGTACGGAGGTGAGTTTCATGGAAAAACAACGTGTGATTCAGGAATACGTTCCCGGTAAGCAAATCACACTTGCACATATAATTGCAAATCCTCGAGCGGAGGTCTGCAAAAAACTCGGTTTAAATGAAGAACAGACAGGAGCAATAGGCATATTGACCATCACACCAAGTGAAGGTGCGATCATTGCCGCAGATATCGCCACAAAAGCATCGGGTGTTCAAATTGGATTCTTAGACAGATTCAGTGGTTCGCTGGTAATTGTGGGAGATGTGGGCAGTGTTGAGGAAGGTGTCAAGGAAGTGGTAGGGGTTCTAGAGAGCATCCTTAAATTTACCCCGGCAGTGTTGACGAGGTCGTGATGGCAAGGGTTATTTTCGTAGGAAAGACAGGCGCTGGCAAGACAACACTGATTCAGAATTTGAAACGAGAGGAAATCGTCTATAAAAAGACGCAGGCGACGGAGTACTATGGCAACCTAATAGACACCCCGGGAGAGTATCTAGAAAACCCTAGATATTACAATGCGCTGATTACATTGTCTTTTGATGCTGACATTATTGCGCTGGTGCAGGATATGACCTCAGAGGAGAGCTATTTCCCACCGGGATTTGGCGATATGTTCAACATCAAAGTGGTTGGAATCCTGACGAAGTCAGACATGAGAATGTCTGAGACGGGTGAGGCGAACCATCAGAGGGCGAGGCGGTATCTAGTGGATGCAGGTGCCTCGGAAATATATGAAGTGAGTGCCTGTACAAATCAGGGCATGGATGCCCTGCTAGAGGGACTTCAAAAGAAATAATACCAATTTAGAAGGTTAGAATATAAGGGGGACAAGCCATGTGTAGGAAAATTGTCATTGCCGATGATGAACCTATCACCAGAATGAACATTGCCGAGATGCTGGAAGATGCCGGATACGAAGTCGTAGGGCAGGCAGTTGACGGATTTGATGCAGTGGAACTTTGTAAAAAGCATCAACCGGACTTGGTGATTTTAGATGTGAAGATGCCACTTTTGGATGGCCTGATGGCGGCTAAGCTCATAAGAGAAGAGGGACTGAAATGCGGCGTCATGCTGCTGACGGCCTACAGCGGCAGGGAATTCATAGAAAAAGCGAAAGAAGTGGGCGTCATCAATTATCTGGTGAAGCCAGTCACCGAAAAGGCGATTTTACCGGCTGTGGAAATTGCCATCCACAAGTCCCAAGAATTTGAACAGATAAAATCTGAGACAGACAAGGCAAATGAAAAGCTGGAGGCGAGGGTCTTTATAGACAGAGCCAAGAGCGTGCTCATGAAACGTGAGCAAATGAACGAAGAAGATGCATACAATTACATCCGAAAGATGAGCATGGATAAGAGATGCTCAATGAAGGAAATATCACGCATCATTTTACTCAATGAAGAGGCTAGGTGATGATATGCTCGAAAAACTCTGTGGTGAGTATACAAATTTGACTCATAAGGATATTGAACAGCTCATTGAGGTGAGAAAACAAATGCCGCTGATGGCAAACCTCATGAAAGCGGATGTGTTCATCGACTGCATGACAAGAGAGTCAGGCGTCGCAATCGTGGTGGCGGAAGCCAAGCCAACGCTGCATAAATCCATGTACAAAGAGACGGTAGTGGGCGAATTTGCGTATAGACATAACGAACCAGCGGCAGTTAGAACGCTGGAACTCGGGATGCCGACCAGAGACCTTAGAGCAATCACACAAGAAGATCAAATCGTCAAACAGAACGTCGTTCCCATCAAGAACGATCAAGGCACGACAATTGCTTGCCTGATTGTGGAAACGGACGTATTCGATAAAGAAAATGAAAATGCCAGAATGCAGATTCTGTCGGAGACGACGGAACAACTCACAGAAACACTGATGAACACCATGAATGAGAAGATATTAATGCAGCCATATCTCAATGATGGTATCGTCATCTTCGATCCAAGCGGCATGTCCCAGAGTTTAAACCCAGTGGCGGCACAGCTGTATAGAAAGCTGGGCTATTTGGATGAACTGGTGGGGATTCCGTTTGATAACTTGGTTTTGGATGGAAGCAGGTTTGAAGATGTTATCCGCATGACTTCCACCAAAGTATCAGAAGTAGATATTGACAAATTTACGTTAAAGGTTAAATATGCAGGGATGAAGTTTAGCAATTCAGACCTAGCAGGGATGGTTATGGTAATAAAGGACATCACGGACGAGAAGGCCATTGAAAAAGAGCTGATATCAAAATCAGTGGCGATTAGGGAGATTCATCATAGAGTAAAGAACAACTTACAGACAATTGCCAGTCTCTTGCGGCTTCAATCCAGACGGATTGCAAATGAAGAAGCCAAGAGGGCTTTTGAAGAGAGTATCAGCAGAGTCATCAGCATAGCGGTCACACACGAGATTTTGGCTCAAAACGGTGTAGATGATGTGGATATCAAGACGATATTGGAACGCATCATCACCAATGCCATGAGTATTCCAAGTGATTCCTGTCAGGTGGATCTTTTTATTACTGGCGATACGTTTAAAATCAGTTCAGACTTGGCAACTTCAATAGCTCTAGTTGTCAATGAACTCGTTCAGAACAGCATGCAGTATGCGTTTGTGGGACGAAGAGAAGGCAGTATAGAAGTGAAAATACAGCAGGGAATTCAATATTCCAGCATCCTCGTGCAGGACAACGGTGTGGGATTCAACATCGAAAATGCTCGCGAGGGCAGTTTGGGCATGAAAATCGTCAAGAGCATCATTGCTGACAAACTGAAAGGTTGCTATTCAATAGATTCTGGCCCAGAGGGCACAAAGGTCAGTTTTGACTTTAAGATGAAAACTGACATAACTTCATAAAGGCGATACACTGGCGTATGGCCCTAGAATAATAACGATGACGTTAAATCCCGGAGTGAATTCGGGCTTTGACGTCTTTTTTTGTATAAGCAAGCAGTTGAACTGCGAGGAGGCACACGTGAAGGAGACAATGATAAGCGTCGGCATAGACATAGGAACCTCCACCACTCAATTGGTATTTTGCGAAATGGGAATAGAGAACACGGCGTCCGCTTGGACTGTACCCACAGTAAAAATAGTGGATAAAGAGGTTCTTTACAGAAGTCCAATCTACTTCACACCGCTTGTCAATGCGGAAACCATAGACGCAGAAGCCGTCAGGAAAATTATAGAAGGCGTTTACGAGGAAGCCAACATGAAGCCTGACATGGTGGACACAGGGGCGGTGATTATCACTGGTGAAACAGCTAGAAAGGAAAATGCCGAATATGTTTTGGAAATGCTCAGTGGGCTGGCAGGTGATTTTGTGGTGGCCACAGCAGGGCCTGACCTCGAAGGCATTTTAGCTGGAAAGGGGTCTGGGGCATGGGCTTATTCCAAAGATCACAGCTGTACCACCATGAACTTCGACATAGGTGGCGGCACTACAAATGTAGCTGTCTACAGAAATGGAGAAGTTGTTGGCGCCGCTTGTTATGACATAGGCGGCAGACTGATAAAAATCGACGAGGATAAAAAGGTGTACTACCTTTCCAAGAAGATGAAGAAGTTAGTGGAAGCTACCGGAGGACGTTTGTCAGAAGGGGTGAAATACGATGAATCTGAAATTTCGAAACTGACAGACATCATGGCAGAGGTCATGGTAGGGGTGGCGGAGAGGCGTGAACAGCACATGGAACATCATCAGTTGCTGGTGACAGACCATCCGCTGGTCTTCGAAGGCAAAGTAGATGCGGTGTTCTTCTCAGGCGGTGTTGCCGACTGCGTTCAAACAGAGTATTCAGATGCACTGGTATTTGGGGATATAGGCGTGGTACTGGGAAGATGCATCCGCCGAGCATTTGAAGATTCCAAAATCAAGGTGATACATGCCGAAGAGACCATAAGAGCCACTGTCATAGGCGCTGGGACTCATACAACTGATATCAGCGGAAGTACCATTCACTATGATGCGCATCTTCTACCGCTGAAAAATATCCCAATCCTAAAGATGACAGTAGAAGAGGAAAAACTGCCCTCGTCAAGGAGAGTTGAAGCAATTCGAAATAGGCTGAACTGGTTTAGGTCACAGTCTGATCAAAGTCAAGTGGCTTTGGCGCTCAAGGGGAGCAAATCGTATGGGTTCGACATCCTTCAGGAGTTGGCAAAGGATATTGTGGAAGGTATGAAAGAAGTTGTGGAGGCTGGTCTTCCACTCATTGTCCTGATAGATCAGGATTTGGCCAAATCCCTAGGCCTCAGCATTAGAGGGAATCTGTCGCCGGGCACGCCGGTGATTTGTATAGATTCAGTAACTGTAGACAATGGCGACTACATTGACATTGGAATGCCTGTCGCCGATGGACAGGTTGTTCCAGTTATTATAAAAACCCTGCTGTTTGGGTATTGAAACAGACCATAAAAAGGTGAGAGGAGTAGAGAGATGAGACTCAAAACATCATTATTCGGACAAGTTTATGAGTTCGGCAGTGTCAAAGAGGTTTTGGCAAAGGCCAACGAAGAGAAATCAGGGGATAAACTTGCCGGAATCGCAGCGGAAACCGTTACAGAACGCATAGCGGCAAAAGAAGTTCTCAGCAATTTAACGCTTGAAGACATTTTCAACAACCCGGTAGTACCTTATGAAGAGGACGAAGTCACTCGAATCATCTATGATGATTTAAACATGACTATCTACGGTGAAATCAAAGATATGACTGTTGGTGAATTCAGAGAGTGGCTCTTAGATGACCATGTTGACGGCGATATGATTAAACGCATTTCAAGAGGATTGACTTCTGAGATGGTGGCGGCTGTTACAAAGCTCATGACAAACTTGGACTTGGTTTATGCAGCAAGCAAAATCAGAATCACAGCACATTGTAATACTACAATCGGCGAGGAAGGCGTTCTGGGCATCAGACTTCAACCAAACCATACAACAGATAACTTAGACGGTATCATGGTATCACTTATGGAAGGTTTGACATATGGTGTCGGCGACGCTGTAATCGGTCTCAATCCAGTAAATGATACTGTGGAAAGCGTTGGAAATGTTCTTAAAATGTTTGATGAATTCAAACGCAAATGGGAAATTCCAACTCAACAATGTGTTTTAGCGCATGTTACAACACAAATGGAAGCAATCAAAAAAGGCGCGCCATCTGATCTTATATTCCAATCTATAGCGGGTTCTCAAAAGGGCAACGAGGCTTTTGGTATCACTGCTGACATGCTTCAAGAGGCAAGAGATCTCGTCTTGAGACAGGGAACGAGCACAGGACCAAATGTCATGTACTTTGAAACTGGACAGGGTTCTGAACTTTCAAGTGACGCGCATCACGGTGCAGATCAAGTGACGATGGAAGCTAGATGCTATGGCCTTGCCAAAAGATATCAGCCTTTCTTGGTCAACACAGTGGTTGGGTTTATTGGACCAGAATATCTGTATGACAGCAAGCAAGTTATCAGAGCTGGCCTTGAAGATCACTTCATGGGTAAACTCACTGGTATTCCAATGGGTGTAGATGCATGCTATACAAACCATATGAAAGCGGATCAAAATGATATTGAAAACTTGGCGGTTCTTTTATCTGCTGCAGGCTGTAATTACTTCATGGGAATCCCAGCTGGAGATGACATCATGCTGAACTATCAATGTACTGGATACCACGAAGCGCAAACCCTTAGATCTGTCTTAAAACTCAAACCTGTTAAAGAATTTGGTGAATGGATGGAAAAAATGGGCTTTGTCAAAGATGGAAAATTCACTGAAAAAGCTGGCGATGCGTCAGTGTTTATGAAATAGAGAGGGGGAGACTGATATGACTGAATCAAACTTAAAGAGCATCATCGAGCAGGTTATCAGAGAGCTGAACACTTCCTCTGATAGTGTGCCAACGACTGCAACTGTGGAAACAAAAGCATGCGAAATAGATAATTGTGACCTTCCGGATATCACTGCCTATGAAATGGAAAACTTCTTTGAAGTGCCAAGTCCAGAAAACAAGGAAGCGTACTTAAACTATAAAAAATCAACACCTGCAAGAGTGGGTATTTGGAGAGCAGGCCCTAGATACACAACACAGACTATGCTCAGATTTAGAGCAGATCATGCTGTTGCCCAAGACGCTGTATTTACAGATGTTCCAGAAGAACTCATCCAAAAACACGGCTGGTTGAGCCTCCAAACAGAAGTCAGCGACAAAGACGAGTATTTGACAAGGCCTGACCTCGGCAGAATCATCAACGCAGAGTCAATTAAAAAGTTAAAAGAAAACACAAAAAGCGCTCCTAGAGTGCAAGTCTATATTTCTGACGGCTTATCGTCAACCGCTATAGAAGCAAATGCATATGATACGTTCAAGGCAATTGAACAAGGTCTTAGAAATCACGGAATAGATATTCCAGCACCATTTTTCGTAAAATACGGCCGTGTGCCAGCAATGGATCACATCTCAGAACTTACAGGTGCTGAGGCTACAGTGGTGCTGATTGGTGAAAGACCGGGTCTTGCAACTGGTGAATCCATGAGCTGTTACATGATCTACAAAGGCAAAGTGGGCAACCCTGAATCGCTTAGAACCGTTGTCAGCAACATCCATAAGAACGGTACGCCTGCGGTGGAAGCCGGAGCGCATATTGCAGATATTATCAAACGCATCCTCATCGAGAAGAAGAGCGGCGTCGATTTAAAATTATAGGAGGGATATCATGAGAAATGATCCGTTAAAAGTGACCGTTTTAAGTGTCAAATTGATTCCAAATGTGGACGATGACATGAAAGAAAAACTAAACTTGCCTGAAGGACATCGTTCTGTGGGAATGATTACAACTGATTGCGATGATGTTGGCTACACAGCACTTGATGAAGCCACTAAAAAAGCAGAAGTTCAAGTGGCATATGCGAAATCATTTTATGGTGGAGCGGCAAATGCCAACACTAAACTCGCTGGTGAATTTATCGGCATCTTGTCTGGCCCAACACCAGCAGAAGTTAGAAGTGGTTTAAATGCAGCGATTGACTTTATCGAAAACGATGCTTGTTTCTACAGTGCAAACGATGACGATAGCATCGCATATTATGCTCACTGTATTTCCAGAACAGGAAGCTATTTATCTCAAATCGCTGAAATTCCAGAAGGCGAGGCAATTGCATATTTGATTGCACCTCCAATTGAAGCGATGTACGCACTGGATGCGGCATTAAAAGCAGCTGATGTAAGAATGGCAGCATTTTATGGCCCACCATCTGAAACAAACTTCGGCGGCGGATTGTTAACAGGAAGCCAGTCAGCTTGCAAGGCGGCATGTGATGCGTTTGCCGATGCGGTTAAATTTGTCGCAGACAATCCGACTAAATACTAGGTGAAGGATTATGAATAATGCCATTGGACTTATAGAAACAAAAGGGTTGGTGGCTTCAATAGAGGCACTGGATGCAGCACTTAAAGCGGCCAATGTCAAACTGGTGAGCAAGGAACTCGCTGAAGGCGGTCTGGTGATGATTACCTTTGAAGGCGATGTTGGCGCTGTTTCTGCCGCGGTTGACGCAGGAGTTGCGGCGGCATCAAAAGTGGGCGAAGTCATATCGGCCCATGTTATACCGAGACTGTCACAAGATGTCTGGGGAATTGTGAGAACGGAATCAGATGATGACACAAATGAAAAAGCGGACAGTAAAGAAATTCACGATGAAACCGCTCACACCGAAGCAGTTGAAGGGCAAGACGAAGTAGTAGATGAAATCCTTGATAACGGCGATTTAGAAGCGCCTGACAACTCCAAATCGGCAACAGAGCCATCTCAGAATATGACGGTATCCTTTAAAAACAAGACGTATTCAATTTTCGAAAAGGGCGGAATCGACCGATTAAAAGTGGTTCAGCTCAGACAGTTGGCAAGACAGCTCAACCTCAGCACAATAGATAGAGGTATGATTAAATTTGCCAACAAAGAGGAATTGGTTACAGCAATTCGCAAACACCATAAGGGAGGAGATTCGAAATGACGATATTAGATAGAGATTTAGCCTCCATCCAAGAAGTTAGAACTTTGGTAAAACAGGCAAAAATCGCTCAAACAAAGCTCGTGGGACTTTCTCAAACGGCCTTGGATGATGCGGTGGAAGGCATCTCAAAGATAGCCTATGAAAATGCAGAAGCCCTTGCAAAATTGGCAAACCAAGAAACAGGGTTTGGTAAATGGGAAGACAAAAAAGCTAAGAACGTACTGGCGAGCAAAACGCTTTGGCAGTATATGAAAGACATGAAAACAGTTGGAGTTATTCATGAGGATCATGAGAGAAAGGTCTATCAGATAGCAACGCCAATGGGTGTCATTGCAGGTCTGATTCCTTCCACAAATCCAACTTCAACGGTTATATACAAATCATTAATCGCACTTAAAGCGGGAAATTCAATTGTCTTTAGTCCCCATCCATCTGCACTTAAATGCATCTCTGAAACCGTTCGAGTTTTAAGAGAGGCTTGCTACTTGAACGGACTGCCTGAAGACCTCATAAACTGTATTTCCATGCCGACTATGGAAGCCACAGATGCCCTGATGAAGCATGACGACATCAGCATGATTTTGGCAACTGGTGGTTCTGCAATGGTCAAGGCGGCATACAGCTCTGGAACGCCAGCACTTGGTGTTGGACCGGGAAATGTGCCTGCCTACATTGAAAGAAGTGCTGATATAGAAGACGCTGTCGAAAAAATCTTTAGATCAAAGGGGTTTGACTACGGAACCGTTTGTGCATCTGAACAGTCAATTGTCACTGAAAAGTGCATTGAGCAAAAGGTTAGAGAAGCAGTGGTTAGAAATGGCGGTTACTTCTTAAGGGGCGAAGAACTTGAAAAAGTGAAACGCGTTATGGAAAGACCTAATGGCGGCATGAACCCTAAAATCGTAGGTCGTTCAGCTCATTATATCGCTGAAATGGCGGGAATAACAATTCCAGCTCATGTTAAATTGTTAGTGAGTGATGAGCCTGGTATTGGGCCTAAACACCCTTTCTCAAAGGAAAAACTGACACAGCTTTTGGGATTCTATGTGGTTGAAAACTGGCATGAAGCCTGTGAAACTTGTTTTGCACTTCTTGAAAACGGCGGACTGGGTCACTCGCTTTCTATTCATTCAAAAGATGATGCCATCATCCGTGAATTCGCCATGAAAAAACCAGTTTCCAGATTTTTAGTCAATACCCCTTCAACTCATGGGGCAGTTGGACTCAGCACAGGTCTTGCACCATCGTTTACGCTTGGATGCGGAACAGTTGGAGGCAGTGCAACAGGAGACAATGTCACACCGCTACATTTAATCAACACAAGATGGATGGCATACGGACTCGAAGAGTCAAAGACAACATCAGCTTCTAAGCTGCCAAATCAAGATGAAATTGAAATGATTTGCAAAATGGTCTTAGAGCAATTAAATAGATAGGCAACAGTAAAGTCTTTATAAAGTTAATACCCGCACAGGATGCGGCAAAATCTAATGATAAAATACGATGAAAATATTTAGGAGGGTCATATTATGGCAACTATGAATGCATTGGGAATGATTGAAACAAAAGGTTTAGTAGGCGCAATTGAAGCAGCAGACGCAATGGTTAAAGCAGCAAACGTTACACTTGTAGGCAAAGAAAAAGTAGGCGGTGGTTTAGTAACTGTCTTAGTTCGTGGTGATGTTGGAGCTGTTAAGGCAGCAACAGATGCTGGTGCTGCTGCGGCTGAAAGAGTTGGAGAATTAATCTCTGTTCATGTTATCCCAAGACCACATGGTGAAGTGGAAATGATTTTACCATCTGGAAAAGTAACTGAATAATAGAATCTACTGAGATTCGGGAGGAGTTTGTATGAGTCTGATAACAGAGGCGTCCCTTCGGGTACTGCTTAAAAAAGAAACTCCAAGCCAACTGAAAATTCAAAAAGGTGACATTGTCACCCCTTCTGCAAGACAATTCCTGAGAGAGAAGGGAATCGTTCTGGTATCAGACGATTCCCCAATCATCTCCCAAGAATCAGCAGGAGAAACGGGAAATACAGTGGGTCCTATTAAGGAAAATCACTACGGCACGTTCAAACCGTCTTCAAATAGCATCAATCCCAAATTTGTCTCTTATTATGACGGGGGCTTCTTTGAGGAAAAACCAGAGCATATGACACATCTTAAAGGCAATAAACTGGTTATGAAAGATGATGCGAGGATTGTATTTCGTGGAAAGATAGACAGCATGCAGGCACAGATCATGAGAGCGCAAATTGGCATTCAGCATGCAGGCGGCAATCCTAAACTGGTTGAAGCACTGCAAGAACTCTTGGAGGCCTTTAGAAAACTCCTTCGGGCAGAAGTCTTGGATGAAGAAATTACATCAGACGGACTGCTTGGACTTACAGATGCTGAGATCAGAGAACACTCACATCATCCCAAAGAACACTATGGGGTGGAACATTTTCTCCCAGAGTATCATATGGGAATTGAAATGGCTGAGATCAATCAGATCAGAGCGTCTATCAGAGAGTTGGAGTTGTGTGCAATGACCACTTACAGAGACGGCAGTGAGATACACCGAAAAGACATTATCAGATTTCTCAATCGAATGAGCAGTGTGGCATATATTCTCATGTGCAGGATGAGAGGCAATTATTACTAGAACCCAGTATTGGGATTGAGGAAATGAGCAAATATGGATACGAATAAATTGGAACAAATTGTCAGTGAAGTTATTTCAAAATTGAATATGGAAATGCAAGAGGGGACTTGTCAGTCAAGTCAACCGAAAATACCAGTGGAAGCATCAGGAAGACATATTCATTTGAGCAAGGAAGATGCCATGACGCTGTTTGGAACGGATGAATTGACTGTGGACAGAGAGCTATCTCAACCAGGACAATACCTCTACAAAGAAAAGGTCATGCTTATTGGGCCTAAAGGGGTCATGAAGGGCATTGCAGTACTTGGACCATGCCGAGGCAAAACACAGGTGGAATTATCGTCCACAGATGCAAGAAGCATTGGACTAAAGGGCATTGTCAGAGATTCAGGTGATTTAGATGGAACCGAGTCTGTTATGGTTTCTGCTGGCGGCAAGGTCATCAGCGTTGCTTCAGGGGTGATTGTGGCTAGACGACATATTCACATGACACCAGAAGATGCGGTTTGCCTGTCTGTCAAAGACAGAGAAATCGTCTCTGTTAGGGTCACTGGAAACCGACCACTCATCTTTGAAGATGTCTTAATACGCGTTAGCGAAAAATTCAGGCTGAGCATGCACATTGACTATGATGAAGCCAATGCAGTAGGACTTAATGCATCGAGCTTTGCGGAGATTACTTTATGAATTTAACAGATGCAAATACCCTTATATCAAAAGCGGAATCAGCACTGGAGACTTGCGGCAAATATTCAGGCGAACTCAGAGTAGGGGTAGACCTAGGAACAGCATATATCGTCTTAGTGGCCATAGATGCAGATCAACAGCCAGTGGCAGTTGAAATGGAATTTGCAAAAGTCTTAAAAGATGGGCTGGTTGTGGATTATATGGGCGCTTGCACAATTGTGAGGCGACTGAAGGCAAAGCTGGAAGAACGACTGGGAACGGAACTGGTCAAGGCCTCTATTGCCATTCCACCTGGAACAGGCCATAAGGATACCAATACGCATCGCTATGTCGTTGAAAGCGCAGGATTTGAAGTGACCGCAGTTGTGGATGAGCCAACGGCGGCAAATGCGGTGATTGGTCTGAGAGATGGCGTCATTGTGGACATAGGTGGCGGTACAACAGGTCTTTCCATATTGAAGGATGGAGAGGTTATCTACACCGCAGATGAGGCAACAGGGGGAACACATGTGACCCTGGTGCTGGCGGGACACTATAAGATATCATTTGATGAGGCGGAAGTATTAAAAAAAGATGTCTCGAGGCAGAGAGAAGTCTCAATAGCTGTGAGGCCTGTCTTTGAAAAGATGGCATCTATTGTGAAACGACATATTGAAGGCTACGATGTCAAAGAAATCTGTCTGGTTGGCGGAACTTGTCTTTTACCAGATGTGGAATCTATTTTTGAAAAGGTAACGGGAATTAACACGTTAAAACCAAAACAGCCCCTCTTGGTGACTCCAATGGGCATTGCAATGCACTGCAAGGAATAGGAGGGGCAGCGGAGTGATATTGAATCAGATGGGAAATGACGACAGAGAGCTCTTTGACAGAATCGTCAAAGAAGTTCTCTACAGACTTGGCGAAAGCAAGAAAATCTATTTGATAAAAGATGGCCGTTATCCTGAGGCATGGCTTGATGAAATGTCAAAGGCTCATGTAGTCGAGTGGCGCGAGGAACTAAGTTCTGAAGATTTTGAGTGTTTAAAAGAGACATCGACAGGTGAATTGTGGCTACCAGAACTCAGCATCAGTCAAATGATGTCTGTCATAGGCGGAATCCCGACGGATAGAGTATCAAAGATTCTCTTTGAAGCCATGCTTGAGGGCATTTCAGTAAATGTCTTTGAAAGCGCTTTGGAAATTAGCGCAAGATCGGTTGTGAGGACACCTTTTACTGAGACGTTCTTTAAAGGGCTTGAACTGCTGAGACAAAGCGGCCTTGTAATTGTAAATGCCGATATAAAAATCAATGCCACAAAAGCAGTAAAAAATATAGTAGAATCCAAACATACGATAGAATTTAAAAAGAGAGTTTTGACGGAAAGTCAATTGTCGGCTTTTAAAGATCAGGGCATCCATGAGGTCATCACATCAAAAGATACGATATTAACGCCGTCAGCAATGGATTTTATCAGAATCAATTCGATAAATATTGACAGGAAGTGATGGAATGATCGTAGGAAGAGTTATTGGAAACGTATGGGCGACGAGGAAGGAAAATTCTCTAAATGGCTTGAAACTCCTTGTTATTAAACCCATTGATCACCTTTCGGGCATTGAGCGACCAGAAATGGTTGCGGCAGATGCAGTGGGTGCTGGAATCGGTGAGACTGTTCTCGTGGTCACTGGAAGTTCTGCCAGACGTGCGCTTAATAAGGAAGACTGTCCGATAGATGCCATGGTAGTCGGAATCGTGGACGAAGTGGAGATAAACAGAAACATTGAGATTTAAAGAGAGGTGGCAGCATGGAACTTATAAGAGCCATACGTGAAGCAGGGGTCGTCGGTGCTGGAGGTGCGGGATTTCCCACTCATGTGAAACTGGATACTTCTGTGGAGGCGTTTATAGTCAACGGTGTTGAATGTGAGCCCCTTTTAGAGACTGATAAATATTTAATGAGGCACTACGCAGAAGAGCTTATAGAAAGCATCGAAACCGTGGCAGAGCACTTAGGTGCGAAGCGAAAAATAATTGGCATCAAATCAAAGTATAAGAGAGAACATCAAGCTCTGATTCAGGCCATAGAAAAAACGCAATCAACCATCGAGGTCAAGGCACTTGACAGCTTTTATCCTGCTGGTGATGAACAAATGCTCATCAGAGAAGCACTGGAAGAAACCGTTCCACCTAGGGGAATTCCTCTGAACGTGGGGGCGGTTGTCAGCAACGTGGCGACACTTTTAGATGTGCAAAAGGCCATTAGAGGCATCCCAGTGACTGAGCGAGTCATAACGGTAACAGGTGCTGTGAAAAGCCCAACCCTTATTAGAGTTCCCGTTGGAACGGCTATAAAAGATTGCTTAGAATTAGCTGGTGGTGTGATTCCATCCGATTTTTCAGTGATTATGGGTGGGCCGATGATGGGCGCGGAGTGCAAGGGAACTGACATAGATAAAACCTATGTGACCAAGACACTTGGCGGATTGGTGGTTTTACCAGAATCTCATACGATTATTCAGCGAAAGAGACTGCCTTATCAGCATATTATCAATAGGGCTGCAAGCAGTTGTATTCAATGTAGGATGTGCACGGACTTATGTCCAAGGTTCTTAAATGGTCATCCGCTGTATCCTCATAAGGTCATGAGGGCAGTGGGCAACGGCGAAGCATCTTTAAGTGCTTATGAGTCTGCATTACTCTGTTGTGAATGCGGTGTTTGTGAACTCTATGCCTGTCCAATGGGACTTTCGCCAAAGACTGTTAATCAAAGAGTAAAGAGGCAACTCATGGAAGGTGGCATCAAGCTTAATCTGAACAAGGATGAAGAGTGGACGCCGCATGAAATGAGAAATTATAGAAAAGTTGACACACATCGACTGGTGGCCAGAATTGATTTAAGCGAGTACGAATCTGTGCATCTTGAAGACGTTGTTGAGTTTCTTCCAAACGAAGTACACATCAGTCTCAAGCAGCATATTGGAAGACCAGCAGAATCAGTGGTGTCAGATGGTGAACGTGTGGAAGCCGGACAATGTGTGGCGGAAATTCCCGAAAGCAGTTTAGGTGCTAGAATCCATGCGAGTATATCGGGGATTGTGTCGCTTATGCCAGATGGAATCGTCATTAAGAAGGAAGGTGAAGCCAATGATTAGGACGCTCGGATTAATTGAACTCAACAGTATTGCCAGAGGGTATGTAACAGCAGACGCCATGATTAAAGCGGCCGATGTGGACCTTTTAAAGGCGCATTCGATTTGTCCAGGCAAGTTTATTGTCATGGTCAAAGGTGACACTGGAGCGGTTAAAGCATCTGTGGAAGCTGGACTTGAAACGGGAAGGGAATGTGTGGTGGATCAGTTGATTTTACCAAACCTTCATCGTGATATTATTCCCGCTATTACAGGGACGACAATGATTGTCACAAAGGATTCGCTGGGTGCTCTGGAGTTTTTCAGCGTGGCATCCGCCATTGTTGCAGCCGATGCGGCAGTCAAGGCAGCCGATGTGACATTAATAGAACTTAGATTGGGTTTTGCAATAGGCGGAAAGGCGTTTATAACTCTCACTGGAGATGTGAGCGCTGTTGAGTCTGCTGTGGAAGCGGGGGCAGAAACTGCTCGGGAAAGCGGTTTGCTCGTTCAAAAGGTGGTTATACCAAGGCCACATGCGGGACTTATGAAGATGCTATTGTAGCGCTGAATCTATGAGAAAGAGGTGAGAGCTATTTCTAAAAGACTTATCACTAAAAACAATTACGAGTCATTTTTAAGTCAGGACAAAACGGCGCTTTATTTGGAATCAGATATGATTTTAACGCCAGGTGCAAAAGATGCACTTAGAAATTTGGCAGTGACCATCAAATACGGTAAAGAGCCAGAAAATTCATGTCCTGTCAAGGATTCGGGGGCAACAGAACAAACTGGTACAGATGAAGCTGAAACAGTTAAGCAAATTGTAAGGCTTCTTAAAGATGACTTTAAAATTGAAGATGCTTCAACAATGACAGAAATTTTGAAGCGTGTTCTAGAAAAACTTTAAAACGGAGGGGAAGTCATGAGTATTAATGAAATTATCGTTTATATTATGGTAGGCTTTATGGTTCTGGGGGCTATCGACAAAATTATCGGAAACCGATTTGGACTTGGAGAAAAGTTCGATGAAGGAATTATGGCAATGGGTTCGCTTGCAGTGGCAATGGTGGGGGTTGTATCGTTGGCACCTGTTCTTGCGAAAATACTGAAACCAGTTGTAGTCCCTGTTTATGCAGCGTTAGGCGCTGACCCATCTATGTTTGCAACCACACTTCTCGCAAATGACATGGGTGGATATCCACTTGCAATGGAACTTGCTCAAACACCAGAAGCAGGGTTGTTTGCAGGTCTTATATTGGGTGCTATGATGGGCCCAACAATCGTATTTACAATTCCAGTCGCACTGGGCATTATTCAAAAAGAAGACCATCCTTTCCTTGCAAAGGGCGTTTTGGCAGGCTTAATTACAATTCCGATAGGTTGTTTAGCAGGTGGATTGGTAGCTGGATTTGAAGTGTCTATGATTCTTAAGAACTTAATTCCAATTATTATCGTTTCTTTGCTCTTATCTTTAGGACTTTGGAAAGCACCTGAAAAAATGATCAACGGATTTATTCTCTTTGGTAAAGGGGTTGTCATTGTCATTACAATAGGACTTGCGGCAATTATCGTTGAAACCCTCACAGGAATCGTCGTTATTCCAGGTATGGCACCTGTATGGGATGGTATAAAAATCGTTGGATCAATTGCGTTGATGCTTGCTGGGGCTTTCCCAATGGTATATGTCATCACAAAGGTGTTCAGCAAACCACTTATGAGACTTGGTAAAATTTTAGGCATGAATGATGTCTCTGCGGCAGGTATGGTGGCTTCACTGGCAAATAACATTCCAATGTTCGGCCTTATGAAAGATATGGATGAAAGAGGAAAAGTCCTCAACGTGGCTTTTGCAGTGAGTGCTTCGTTCGTATTTGGAGATCACTTGGGCTTTACAGCAGGTGTTGCACAAGAGATGATTTTCCCAATGGTTGTTGGTAAATTAGTTGCAGGGATTACGGCTGTTGCAGTTGCACTTGTCTTTGTCAAAAAAACAGCACCGCATGCGGAACTTGCAGGCGACAAATAGACATAATTCACATGATGAACGGTTGATGCTTTATGACAATGAGTCGTTCATCCATTGAGGAGGCAGAATATGCAAGAAATCAATATGCAGATGATTGAACACATCGTTCGCAAAGTTATCGAAGAACAGATGAATCAATCTCAAAAACAAAATAGAATAGAAGACAAAAGCGGCGTCATAGGGATTAAAGCTGCTGAGATAAAACCTGAGCCGTTTGATACAGGCAAAGCAGGCGATAAAGTATTTTTGACAGACATATTTTCACTGGACGAGAGCCCAAGACTGGGAGCTGGCATCATGGAAATGGAAAATACGACTTTCGAGTGGACGCTGAATTATGACGAAGTGGATTATGTAATTGAAGGCACTTTGGAAATTATCATAGATGGTCGAAAAGTTGTCGGTAATAAAGGTGATGTAATCCTGATTCCTAAAAACACAAAAATTCAATTTTCAACCCCAAATTTTTGCCGATTTATGTATGTGGTTTATCCGGCAAACTGGGCAGATAAAGCATAAGAGGAGATGACAGGATGAAGAAATTTGTTTTAGATACGGATATTATTTCAGGGGAGGGCACTTTAGAGTCCATCAGCAAAATGTCCCTTAAGCGGGTTTGCGTGGTGACGGATAAGATGATGGTTGAAATTGGCATTGTCGATAAACTGACGACAATACTTGATAAGAGCCGAATTGCCTATAAAGTATTTGACCGCGTTGAAGCCAATCCTTCACTTGAAACCGTCAATCTAGGACTCCATCACATCATCGACTATAAACCTGATGCATTGATTGCACTTGGCGGCGGTTCAGTTATTGATGCCGCCAAGGCAATTATCTACTTTTGCATCAAAACCAAAGAGGTGCTTGTTGAGAAATCACATATCATCAAGCCCATGTTTATTGCGATACCTACCACCAGTGGCACGGGCTCTGAAGTGACATCCATTTCAGTAATCACCGACACAAAAACCCATTCAAAGATTCCTTTAAAAGACTCGCTCATGCTTCCGGATGTGGCCATTTTGGACGCGAGCTTAACCTTAACTGTGCCCCGACACATTACGGCTGATACGGGAATGGATGTGATAACACATGCCTTGGAGGCCTACGCTGCCACTGGTGCCAATAGGTTTACAGATTTATTTGTGGAAGAGTCCATCAGGCTTGCTTTTGGCAATTTGCTCAAGGCCTACTACAATGGAAACAATAAAGTGGCTAGACAACACATGCACGATGCCTCGTGTATGGCTGGCATAGGGTTTAACAATGCAGGGCTGGGTATTAATCACAGTTTGGCACATGCAATTGGAGGCGCTTTTGGCATAAGCCACGGCAGAACAAATGCGATTTTATTGCCCTATATTATAGCATTCAATTCTGGTTTGTCAGATGGCAATTTAGAACTTTACGGAAAACCATATGGAAGGGCGGCGGAACTCTTAAATATTGAGTCTGACTCGCTTGAACTCAAGGTTAGAAGCCTTATTGAACTGATTAGACAGTTCAATAAAAAACTTGAAATCCCAGCTAATTTTAGAGAGCAGGGTGTGGATTCCAAAGCGTTTGAGGAAGCGATTCCAGAATTGGCAGAAAAGGCACTTGACGATATCTGCACTGCCACAAATCCACGTAGAGTAGATCGCACCATACTTGAAAGATTGCTTAAAGAAACATTGTGATAATAGAAGAAGGGAGCGTCGAGTTTATATCGACCTCCCTTTTAGGCCGTTAACTCATTTGGCTGGTTAAGGCTTTAAAGCATTAATTTTGAGGGGGAAGCATATGTTTAAAAACATGAAATTATTAAATAAAATTATCCTTTTGGCTGTTTTTATTGTCGGTATTAATTTAATTTTACAGGCCAATTTTATATTCAATATGAGGGAGTCAGATTTAATTGAAGCAACTTTAAAAGCTGAAAATCAGTCTGGCTATGAGGCGGAGCAATTTTCGGACAGTATGGAGCAGATTGAGTTTATTGTCAAGAATGCATCGGATACCCTGTCGCTTTTGACTGAAGACGGGGAGATAAGTCGAAAAAGTGCAATTGAGATGCTTAAAAATAGCCTCGCTGAAAATCCACGTATTGTAGGACATGGAATTGGATTCTTGCCAAATGCATTTGACAATCAAGATAGTGAGTACATAAACAACGGGGCAATGGGATCTGATAAAAATGGACGTTTCTTGCCCTATGTAACCCTTACAGAGGCAGGGAAACCCTTTGTAGAGCCTTTGGTTGGCTATGATGTTCCAGGTGATGGCGATTGGTTTATCGTGCCGATGGAAACGGGAAAACCCATTATTACAGCGCCCTATCTCTATCCTGTAAATGGGCAGGAAATTTTGATGTTCACCGTTTCATATCCAATTAAGAGAAATGGACAAACGGTGGGTGTTGTAACGGCCGATGTGGCTTTGGGCGATGTTCAGTCTCAGCTTGAAGCAAGTGCAAAATCTGGAATGGAGGGCATGGAAACCGCCATGGTGACTGATGAGGGTACTGTCATTGGCGCGACCTTTGATGCGTCACTTGTCAATCAGAAGTTGCCATTTGATGTGGATATAAAGGCAACTAAATTCCAAGATTTTTCCGCAACAGATTTTGAAGGCCGATATTTAACCGTGACATCTGAAATTCGTTTTTTAAGTGACGGTGTCAGATGGAACTTGGTTCACTTTATCCCTGAATCAATTATATACGCGGCGTATAAACAAAACTTAAGAGTCAATCTTTTGATTATATTAGTGGCATTATTAGTGATAACTGCCGTGATTGTTTTGATAAGAGGAAGCATCAAGAAACCAATTAGGCGCCTTCAAACGATCATGTCTCAGGTGGCAAAAGGAGATTTAACAGAAACCTGCCACCTAGGAACAACAGATGAGTTTGGTGATTTAGCTGTGAACTTTGATGAGATGGTAAAAGAAGTTAAAGATTTGTTAGGACAAGTGCAGAATTCAACAAAATTGGTTGAAGAGAGTGCAGACAAAATGGCACAAATATCGGGTCAAAGTGCGATTTCGGTACAGGATGTCACGACCATCGTGAGTCAGATAGCAGATGCAAATGTCAAACAATCTGAAGATATAGAGGGAATTGTCCAAAAGACAGTGGTGCTTGGTGAGATGATAAATGACACGTCATCGAAAATCGATTCTGTTATGCAAACGTCTGATAAGACACAGGGAATTGCAAGAGAGGGTGTCGATATCTTAAATGATTTGGATGAAAAGACAGTGACAACTAAAGAGCGTTCGAGGGATATTGCAGTGATGGTACACGAAGTGGATGAGGCAGTTGGAAGTATTCACAGAATAACAGCTCTAATTGATGATGTGGCGGCACAGACAAATCTGTTGGCTCTCAATGCTTCAATAGAAGCGGCAAGAGCAGGAGAAGCTGGAAAGGGATTCGCTGTTGTTGCCGAGGAAATTAGAAAGCTGGCAGAACAGACTGGCTCTGCGACAACGGAAATCAAGCGGGTTATTACGGAAGTTACTCAGAGGGCTGGAACTGCCGTTGAAGGTGCAGAACTGGTGGAAAAAGCACAGGAAGAACAATTTGAAATCATCAAGCGCTCAATCAGTTTATTCCATGAAATCAACCATTCTGTGGAATCCGTCACTGAGGAAATTCTACAAGTTGGTAAGAGTGCCTCCGTTATAGAGCGGAGCAAAGATGAAATTGTCGATGCCATTACAAATATTTCAGCGGTATCAGAGGAGACGACAGCCAGTACTGAGGAAGCAACTTCAGCGATGTTCGAACAGAGAAACAGCATAGAGGTGCTGAATGATTACGGTGAAAACCTCAAGAAGATGACAGATGATCTTTACAGGACAGTTAAACGATTTAAAATCTAATGCTGAGGAATATGTGCTAGGCGTATCCCCTACGAAAGCATCTTAATTTAAATTAAGTGCAGAGTAGGGGATTTTTTCGTGATATAATTTAAGCTATAATAGGGGGGATGCAACGTAACGGGAATAAGACATACATATATGACTGATATTTGGGAGGACATATGTCAAAGATTATTTTAAAGGCGTTTTTAGATCAGCGAGAATGTGATGATATCAACAAACTTCAAAGTGTTTGCCAAGAATTCGAACCTGTTAGTTTTAAACTGGAGATAGAGTTTAAACACAGCCAAATTAAACCAGAGTCAGTGCAAACGGTGATTGAATTGGATGATTTAGGTGCTGACTTTGAAAAGGCAATGGGAGATGTGGGGCAGCTTAAACTTTATGAGTACTTATTCTACGAGGGAGGGACACTTTTGGGGTACATAGGCGCTTGTGATTTTGGCGGCGTTCCAGATCAACTGGAAGTGAATGGCCTGGTTCATCCAGAGTATAGAAACAGAGGCATATTTAAGACTCTATACGCATGCTTAAATACATGGTATGCGCAAAGTGCGTATAAATCCATGCTTTTGCTCTGCGATCGGCAGTCAAAATATGGACAGATGATGATTCAGAAAATA
This sequence comes from Firmicutes bacterium UBA6806, assembly GCA_002452745.1. Classification (GTDB taxonomy): domain Bacteria; phylum Bacillota; class Clostridia; order Peptostreptococcales; family Acidaminobacteraceae; genus Fusibacter_A. The sequence continues at coordinate 85,864 of DKFC01000043.1, read as the reverse complement.
GGCGCGGCTTACAAGCATACAGAATATGAGATGTATTTGGATTTTGACGCATTTGACAAGGCAAGGGCGTTTCTCAAAAACGGGTCAGAGAGTCTTTCATATAGAACGGCAAATAATGCAGACGCAAAAGAGATAGCAAGACAAAATCGTATCTTTTTCAAGGAGGAATTTGAACTTGATTTGGAAGCCGAAGATAATGATGAATACCTGCTTCCAGAGAAAGCTCAAGAAGAGGGGATGACTATTCTCATGGTTGAAAAGGATGGTGAATCCGTGGGTAAGACCCAGATTCAGTTGTTTTCAGAAGAGGGGGGCATCTACGGGTTGGGCGTCCTAACTAAGTATAGAGGCCTCGGATATGGACGGGCTATTTTGATGAAATCAGTTGATTGTTTAATTGAAAAAGGGGCAAGCTCAATTCTGCTTCAAGTGGAAGCCAAGAACGAGAATGCCCTCAGACTCTATCAGTCGGCTGGATTTAAGCAGACTTCGACGATGGATTATTTTAAATCTGAAAATTAGTAGTGCCCAAGCGGAAAGTAAAGGGTTATTTTCGTACCCTTCCCGAGCTCACTTTCCGCTTTTACTTGTCCGCCGTGAAGTTCCACTATTTTCTTGCAAATGGCAAGTCCTAGACCTGACCCACCCATCTTTTGAGAACGGCTATCGTCCTCTCTGTAAAAAGGCTCAAACACATAGGGCAGTGCATCTTGGCTGATGCCAATGCCCGTGTCGCTCATACTGACACAAAAATAATGGTTGGTGATGGCGCATTCGACGGTTAAATTTCCAGGCATAGTAGCATATTTGAGACTGTTTTGCACGATGTTCTCCATAACCTGTGAAATTCTCATCATGTCTATATAGAGCGGTGCTTTGGGAATTGGCGTCCGTATTTCAAAATGCCAACCGGCGTCTTCTACCCAAAGTTGTATGGGTTCCATGAGAATTTTGATAAATTCAGCACTGTCCCATAGTTTTTTTTCCAAGGTGTATTCTCCAAGGTCCAATTGTGAGAAGAGGAAGAGATCGTTTATCATGGCATTTAGATAAATCGTTTTGGATTGGATGGTCTTCAAGTACTTCTCCATTCTCTCAGGATTATTGCCCTTTCCATCAAGCAACGCCTCCACATATCCCTTTACTGAGGTGATGGGCGTTTTCAAATCATGAGACATATTGGCAATTAACTGTTGATGACTTTCTTTTAAATACTGTTCTCTTTTGCGGCTTTCTTCAAGCTCACGTCTCATGTATTCAAACGACTTTCCGAGTTCTTTTATCTCATCTAGTCCCTGAGTCCGAATGTTGAAATTTAAATCTCCCACAGCGATGGTGTCGGCAGCGCGCCTAAGTCTTTTGAGTGGAATCAAATAACTGACGGCAAGGCTTATGGCAACTGGAACAAACGTTATGAGAAGCGCTAAAATGATAGTGAAAAATCGCATTTTGTAGATAATGGCAATGCATTTATTGAGGGTTTCGTATCCAAAATTGCCATAGGAAGTCACCACAAAGACCTCTTTTCTATCAAGTGTTTTGGCCTGTGATAGATAATAGTCCTTTGGAAGCTGATTTGGCAGAAGAATTCTGAGAATCGGATTATTGTTGATTTCATAATACTTTTTGGCATTGGTGAGGTCAATGCTCATATCTGAATCGGGAAGCCATTTTCCATCTGAGCTGTAAATGGCCACAATATCGTTTAACTGATAGGTTTTATCTATTTCATTGACAGAGGTAGTCATAAGTTCAGATAAGGTATGCCCTTCTACATATCCCCTCAAATTGACATAGTCGTTGATGAAGTTGTAGAAGACGCTGAGTTCCTTTGGAGCAATCAGTTCACGCTCTAAAAACTTGCCGTTGTCGAGAAGCTGCATCTCGATAGAGCTGACCAGTATCAATGATATAAAAATGGCAAACAACATGTATGTGAAAACTCTATAAAGTAGTTTATTCATACGATTTTCCCCCTGTAAAGCGATAGCCAATTCCCCAGACGGTTTGAATCAACATAGGCTGTGAAGGGTCTTTTTCTATTTTTTCTCTGAGCTTTCGAATGTGGACTGGAATGGTGTTTTCGTCTCCATAAAAATTATTGCCCCAGACGGTTTCGATAATTTGTTCTTTTGTAAGTGCCCTTCCAGGATTTTGGGCCAATAATTTGAGGAGTTCGAACTCCTTGTTGGTCAAAAAAATGGGGGCGTCCTTTTTGTAGACGCTATGAGCATCAAAGTCTATTTTAATATCTTCAAAAATAACTGTGGTCTGTTTAGAAGGCATGTGGCTGTTTTTAGACCGTCTTATCAGCGCCTTCACTCTAGCGACCAATTCAAGCAAACTAAAGGGTTTGGTTAGATAGTCATCCGCGCCAATGCCAAGCGCTAGGACCTTGTCCATATCAGATGTCCTTGAGCTCAAGATGATTATGGGAATATCTTTTGAGGTGCGAATAGAACGGCAGACTTCAAATCCATCCATCCCCGGCAGCATAAGATCTAATATAATCAAATCTGGGGAGGTGTTCTTGCTCTGATCTAGTCCGGTCAAACCATTGTTGGAAATCAGAACTTTAAATCCTTCATCTTCAAGGTAATCTCTAATAAGCTCTGCAATTTCTCTCTCATCTTCTATTATATGAATCAATTCACCTGACATAGTCATTTCCGCCTTCTACTATATTTATTACCATTACTTTACCATTTTAGGGACTCTATTTGTATTGTTTGTAACAGAATTAAGAATTATTAAGAAATGGATAAAGCTCTCTTTAAGTTATTATTATATCATTGAGGGTGACTTAATATTTTAATTTTTATACAAATGGAGGGAATATGAAGAAGCAACTCGCAATTTTGACTCTAATTGCCGTATTGATGTTAACGATTTCAGGATGCGGCAATTCAGAAGCCGGAGTCGTCGATGAAACGCCGGTGATAAAAGCACAAAATGTCAAGACCATAACTGTTGAAAAAGGAGATATCAACAGAAATGTGTCCTTTAATGGTGCTTTATCGGCAATTAACACAGTGTCTTTGACGAGCAAAGTACCAGGGGAAATTTTAGAAGTAAATGTGAAAGTTGGAGACAGTGTAGGGAAAGATCAACTTATTTATACGCTGGATAAAAAGGATGTGAGACGTGCGTCTGAAAATGCAAAACTCGCCTATGACGCAGCGTCTATGCAGCTTTCATCTGTTACAGATCAACATGAACTAGCGGTTAAGAATTTCGAGAGAATCAAGGCACTATACAATAGTGAGAGTGGTTCGGCTATTTCAACTGCCGATTTTGAACAGGCGGAAAAAGCAGCCAGTTCGGCAGGGGTAGAAGCCGCTAAGGCGCAAGTGGCACAGACTAAAATAGGGATGGATCAAGCAGCAGATCAGTACAGTGATGCAGATCTCAAGTCTTCCATCGCTGGGATTGTCACCATGGTCAATGTAGAAGCAGGTCAGACTATAGGTGCAGGTCAGCGTATTGCAGATGTTGTCAACATGGATCAGGTTTATGTCGATATTCAGGTTTCTGAAAACATTGTAAATGATATGGAAAGTGGGATGACACTGAACGCACAAGTACCTGCTGTTTCTTCTGAAAATATCGTGGCAACGATTGAGTGGGTCAGCCCTGCAGCAGATGCAAACACAAGACTTTTCCCAGTGAGGGTCTTATTTGAAAATGAAGATCACAAGTTAAAACCAGGCATGTTTGCTAAGATTGATGTGATGGTTTCCGAGGCAGATCAGACAATTATTGTACCGTCTGATACAGTGCTCCAGAGACCGGATAGACAGATTGTATTTGTCAATGTGGACGGAATCGCTCAAGAGAAGATTGTTGTGACTGGATTTGATAATGGTAATTCAGTGGTCATACTGGAGGGCCTCTCAGAAGGAGATAGCCTAATCACAGAAGGACAGCAGTTTTTAGAATCGGGAACGCCTTTAAATATCAATGGAGGTGAGTAGTCTTGAATTTAACCAAATTATCAGTTAGACGCCCGATTACAGTTATAATGGTAACTCTGATTGTCATTATTATGGGATTTGTCTCTTTTTCAAGATTGGCAGTGGATCTCTTTCCAAACATAGAATTTCCAATTGCTCTTGTTATCACTCGTTTCGATGGAGCAGGGCCAAAAGAAGTTGAAAAGATGGTTGGAAAACCGATTGAAGAGAGCCTTGCAACGCTAGAAGGCCTTGAGAGTATCCGAACAAACGCAATGAATGGAATGGCTATGACCATTCTGGAATTTGATTTTGGAACGGATATGGACATGAAGGCAATGGATATTCGCGAGAGTGTGGATTTAGTCAAAGGCTATTTGCCAGAAGATGCAGATGAGCCAATGGTTATGAAACTGGATATCAATTCAATGCCTATTATGCAGCTTTCGCTCAGTGGGAACAAGAGTATCAGCGAACTTGAAAAACTTGCCGATGATGTTGTAAAGCAGAGACTTGAACGGATAGAGGGTGTCGCATCCGTTGCTGTAAACGGTGGGTTGGAACGTGAAGTACAGGTGAAGATTTCTGAAGAAAATCTAGCTGGATATGGATTGTCTGCTGAACAGCTGGCAGGCGTTATAGGAAGTGAAAACTACACAGTGCCACTTGGCGATATCGACAAGGGAACTCAAACCTTAAATGTCAGACAGATGGGCGAATTTAGCTCCGTGGATGATGTGAAACAGTTGAACATTACACTGCCAACTGGCGGCAGAGTTCAACTGGATCAGATTGCAGATGTACAATTGCTTGAAAAAGAGCCCTCAGAGAAGGTTTACACGAATGGTGAGAGAACCATCAGTATTTCAATTCAAAAATCATCTGATGCCAATACAGTTCAGGTGGCTCAGGAACTTAGAAAAGCCATTTCAGACCTTCAAACAGAATTGCCGGGAGCAGAACTGTCAATCTTTTTAGATACGGCAACTTATGTGGAATCGGCAATTGACAACGTTGCGAATTCAGCTCTACTCGGTGGATCGCTTGCGGTCATTATCCTGTTCTTATTCTTAAGACATGTGAGATCAACAATCGTTATAGGGCTGTCAATTCCAATTTCAGTTATTGCGACGTTTATTTTGATCTATTTTAACAATATCACTTTGAATATGATGACACTTGGAGGGTTGACTCTGGGGGTCGGTATGCTTGTGGATAACTCCATCGTCGTTCTGGAAAATATATTTAGATATCGTACAGAAGGGGTGGAGGCCAAGGAGGCATCAATCCACGGTGCAGAAGAGGTCAGAAATGCGATTGTGGCCTCGACCCTTACGACAATTGTCGTCTTCTTACCTTTGACATTTGTCGAGGGAATTGTCAGTATTATGTTTAGGGATTTCTCTTTGACGGTTGTCATGTCCTTGGTTGCTTCTTTGGCAGTGGCGTTAACCCTCGTGCCAATGCTTGCTTCGAAACTTTTGGCAACGCATTCAGAAGTGCTTAAAACAGGTGAAAAGAAGGCTGGGTTATTTTTAAAGGTTGAAAAATTTTATAGAAAGCTATTGGCTGGTGCATTGCACCATCGGAAATTGGTTATTTTGGTGACTGTTCTAATTTTTGCATCAAGCCTTGGTATGGCAACCATTGTGGGAATGGAATTCTTCCCTGCAACTGACCAAGGGCAGCTGTCTATCAGCGTCAAATTGCCTGAGGGCAGTGCGCTTGATAAAACTCAGGCTGTGGTTGAAGGGGTTGAGGAAAAAATTATCGCTGTTACCGGCACGGATTTGGATTCGATTCAGTCAAGTGTGGGGATGGCAGATCAGTCCAGTTCTCTAACGGGAGCGTCTTCTTCAAACCGGGCCATGATGACTGTTAAGCTCGTCTCGTTAGAGGATCGAGAGCGTTCAGATAAGAGCATTGCAGATGATATTAGAAATAGTTTGTCAGATGTGACTGGCGCTGAATTTGAAGTCAGTGTTGAAAGCGGTATGATGGGCGGAAGCATGATTGATATTCAAGTTCTGGGTGAAGATCTGGATGTGTTGAGTGGCATTTCAGAAGAGCTGACTAAAGCGATTAAAGAGGTTCCAGGAACGAGGGAAATCAAGAGTTCAATGGAAGAAGGGCTTCCTGAAATCCAGGTTATTGTAGATCGTGAAAAGGCCGCTCAATATGGTTTGAATAGCAGAAGTATTTCAAGTATGATCAAAAGCCGAATTGATGGTATTACTGCTTCGAGAATTAAAATAGACGATGAGGAAATCAATATTGTCATCAAGAGTGCAATTGATGAAAACAATCAATATGAAAACCTCATGGATACGGTTTTAATGAGTGCAACAGGTGTTCCTGTACCACTTAACCAAGTTGCAACAGTTATTATGGATCAAGGGCCTAGTACGATAACCCGTATAGATCAGCAACGATATGTCAATATAACAGGTGATGTTTATGGTAGGGATTTGGGTTCTGTCAATAAGGATATTGAGGCAGTTCTCGAAAATTATCAATTGCCTATGGGGTACTCTTTTGATGTGGGTGGTCAAGCAGAGGAGATGCAGAGTTCATTTGTCAGTTTAATGCTGGCACTGCTCTTATCGGTTGTGTTTGTCTACATGATTATAGCGTCGCAGTTTGAGTCGTTAATGCAGCCATTTGTCATTATGTTTTCGGTGCCGCTTGCCATGTCAGGAGGACTTTTCAGTTTACTTCTGTTTGGAACGCCTATCAGTGTTCCGGCCATGATTGGTATGATTATGCTTGCTGGGATTGTGGTTAACAACGCAATCGTGCTTGTGGATGCCATCAATTTAAGACGTTCTCAGGGACAGAGCCGTACTGAGGCGATTATGTCAGCAGGCCCAATTCGCTTAAGACCAATTTTGATGACAACGCTGACCACTGTTTTAGGACTTATGCCAATGGCAATTGGACTTGGCGAAGGCTCTGAATCAATGGCGCCAATGGCCCAATTTGTTGTGGGCGGACTCCTTCTATCGACAATGCTCACACTGGTGTTTATCCCAGTACTGTACACTTATGCAGATGATTTGGTTGCGAAGTTTAATCGCCTGAGAAGGGGAAAGACAGAAACCAAGGAAGCTGAGAGTATGGCCTAGAAATGATAGGCAATAGCTTATGTGAAAATTTGGAATAGATATAAAAGGACTGAATCTCGCAAAATATGGGATTCAGTCTTTTATTAAGAGTAAGTCCATTATTTACTATATGGAATTTTGAACTACTAGTGCCATTCAAAGGATTCTCCGTAAATTAATGCTATCAACGCATCCATTTGTTCAAGTAAATTGTTATATTCCGTTTTGCTGATATTATTAACTCTATAATCAGCAGAGATTTGACTAACTGTTATGAAAATCTCATGAAGACCTTCATAAAATGAATCTTCAGTACCTTCAGGTAGGGGCATGATAGATATTAAATCAAAAAACGAACTAAATTTTTCATAAAGCATACGAGTTTCGTTTCTTTTACCTAGGAGTGCTGTAGTTGTTGCTGCATAAATTTGAGTCATTACTATGTTGTGTATAAGGGCATCACCCTCATAATGATAGTGCTACATATCAGCAAACTGCAATTGTTGGCTTAGTAACTTGTAAGAACGATTATAAAAGGCTTTTGAGCTTTCATTTAGATCATAGAGATGCACAGCAAACAACAATACAATAACAAATAACACTTGGAGTACTCTTTTTTTTTCATTTGCAAAACTCCTTAATTCTAATTCTCATATAAACATCTCATATAAACATTTCTAAAAAAAATTTGAATAAACCACTCTGAATAAAATAGCTTAAAGAAAGCGCTTCTTAATCATTTCTCCTCCACAAAGGTTGAGAACATATAGCCGCTCAGCACATTGGTGGCACTAAAGGCCTCTTGTGTCTCTAGATATGCTCCAGATTTATCTATGATAATCGTATCGCGTTCTAGATCATCTTTGCTGGAGAGATAAATAGAATCCATATAGACATTGGCGTTCATCAGTTCTGGATTAAACGAACTGTTGATGAGAACCTCTTGATCAGTGCCGAGGCTATTTCGGTAGAGTCCATTTAAACCGGTTTTACTGTAGTAGAGGTAGTTCCCCTCCACGACTAAGAAATCAACAGTCAGAGTTTCCTTTACCGATTCCAAATAGGCATCAACCTCTTTTCCATAGAGCTTATCCTTTGGGAGTCTGTACATTTTTTCATCACTTATAAAGTAAACAGAATCCTCTGTTTGATTTAAATATGAAATATTCGGCGCGCTATAACTGCCTGATGAATCTTTTTCAGATAGCTTAAAGAAGGAGACCGCTGAATCCTCCCCATCTTTTGTAATGTAATAGGCATTGTCTGAATCAGTTAGGAGATTTGAAGCATAAGGCGCATATACTTCCTGAAGGTTCTCGCCGTCGAGGCTGTAAAAGGCAACTGTTGAAATTGCAGGTGTCAACGGATTTTTGATAAAGAGCAGTTGATCGTTTATTGCATTTAAGCATTTCAAATCGTCCACGGAGAAAAGTGAAACTTCTTCTGGAACAGAGTCGTCAATTCGAATAACTTCGGAGTCATACCAATAATAAAAGAGACCGTCATCTTGACAGGCAACACTGTCGTAGATGATGTTGCTGTTGGTGTTTCCAAAGGAAGTGTAGTCATACTCGGAATCATAGTCATAGAGGGCGTAGTAATCATAGAAATCAGCTGACTGCTCATCGGCGTAGATTTCGCCATCCTGTGACCTCGGAAGTTCCCTAGTTTCCAGTGGGGTATCTTCACTGACTGGAATAGCCACTTCAACAACCTCGGAAGTAGGCAATACAACCTCCACGGTTTTATTTGGAGAGATTTGAGTTATCTCATGGAAAATAGAAGAAATCAAAGGCAGTAAAGCAAACAACACAAGCAGGAACTGAAATTTTTTGACTTTGGGCTTTGTGGCTGTCTCACGGTTTCCCTGACGGATTTCTCCACTAGAGAGTGAAGGTGGTTTGATATTGGCATAAAAAGTATCGCTGTATTTAACGGCTAAGTTTTCATATTTATAGGCCTTTTTATCATTTCCCATAAGTGTATGAAGGCGACTTAACTTATTGTATACATAGCCCTTATGGGGTGTATTTAGGTTTAATGTCTTCATATAGTAAGTGCTGGCGACTTGTGGCTGTCTGAGCTTATCTAAACAGTCTCCCATTCGAATAAAGAGATAATCGCTGGATTGCACTGGAGAACTCTTTTTAAAAAACTCAAGTGCCTCTGCGTAAAAGCCTTGATTATAGAGAGATTCTCCTTTTAAAAGAAGCAAGTAAGTATCCATAGGCGTCTTTTTCAGCGCAGAAGTTGACAAGTTTTCAGCGTGTTCATAGTTGTGACTGCTCAGTTCCTCTAAAATTTCCTCGTATATGTAAAACTGTGGATTGTGATTGTTTTTTTCAGTTGTGTTAGGGGGATTCGACATGGGTTCACTCCTTTGGTAAACAGAATTAAGTATCAGTGCTGATGGGTTATTTCTATTATAATGGATTAATCGAGTAGATGATACATAAAATGTGGGCAGATGGATATCATTTGTTGATGACAATATCTCAATTGGTTTGGTAAACTGGTATGGAGAGATAATACAAGACATGGAAAAGGAGCTTAATCAAAATGAAGCGTAAAAAAATAGTTCAGAATATACTGTATTTACTAATCGTGATTGGCGGTGTATTCTGCTTTAGGTATCTGGACTCTAACAAGGAGATGCTGGACGATTATAAGCGTGATTTATATCGTGATTTTGATAAAATGGAAACGGCACTTGAGGATGTAAACCTTGAACTCTTTAAACTAATGACATTTGATGAAGGACTGACAAATGCTGAGAATCCCTCAAAATACATAGAGAGATCAACTTTTCTAGATTTCTCATTTTCAAATGAAGATGTCTCAGATTACTTACACCATGTAGGGCGCTATGACTATATATATGTCTACCTAGATTTAGGGAGTAACTTGGATCAGATTGTATCAGATAACAGCATTAGTGAACGAGAAATGGACTATCTTAAAAGCGTTTACAGCTACACGGAATCGTTGATTAAAATGCATAAATCGCTTTTCATGACAAATAGAAATGGATACCACAACCTCGAAAACAGCGAAGCGGTTAGGCAAGGAATTTTTGAGATTTATGAGGAGTTCTCATCCGAAGCAGAAGCGCTGATTCATACGGACACTTATCAAGCCCTTTTAGATTATGGCATAGATAGAGCCGCAGAAATCAACGATGAAACGCGCCAGTTCTGTAAATCGGTATTTGACATCTTGCAAACTGGTCAAGACCTCATAGAGGATTCAGAAAAGTCTAGGGAAGCTGATGTCTATGTCTTTAGGACTGGCGGATCGAATACGGTTCCCGGCGCTGACTTATTGGACGGAAAAATCGAATACAAAGTCAAATATAATATAGAGACCAAAGTGGCCACGGTGAGTGCCGTGAGCTACGTGATTCCTACAGTTAAATTGAGCGAGGCAGAAATAGATAGCTTGACTGAAAAGGTCATCGCTAAAACAGGACGAGAAGTGAGTCTTTATAAAAGAGAGCCACTCTATGATTCGGATGATTTAATCTATGCATTTCACTATATTTACATGGCGAAAGACCAGTCGATACAAGATGCCTATGAACAAGTGGACATAATTATAGAACAGCATGGCATTATCAGTGAGCTCAGCATGAGAAAACCTGAAAATATACCGATTGAAGAACCAGAGTTAACGGAGGCAAGTGTTTTGGAAAAGGCGGGGATTTCAGAGTCTGAAATAGAGTCTATTGAACTTATGAGAGATAAAATGGGACGACTGGTTTATGTGATGATTATAAAATTTGAAGAAAACCGATATCGGTGCATATTCAACGCAAACTCAGGAACTCTAATAGAACCTATCAGCGTCAATTCAAAAGAAGAATAAAAGCGTATCGGGTGATAAGCGAAATAAAGACAAGCCAGCTCTCTTTTGGTGAGATGTCCCCTCTGAGTAAACCACTTACGATTTTAATGTTTACTTGGGAGGGAGTAGTTCACCTCAGTATAGAGCTGGCTTTTGGTCTTTTGTTTTCAGATGAAATGGACATTTCAAGTGAGCGGTCGCTCAGTGATAAAAGAGTTGAAAGTGGCCTGTTACAAAAAGGCCTCTTCAACTGGAATGAGCTTTGCAAAGCGGTTGGCCCAAATTTTATAATTGTGATACTGGAAGAGTTTGTCACCAGACAGAAACTCGTTGTCAAAAGTTGTATTTGTGTTTTCTGGGATTCGAATTTCGTAGCACAAGTCAAAGGCGCTTCTCAAAGTTGCATCTATACAGTACTCTGTCTGCATTCCCGTCAAAACGATTGTTTTAATGTCCTTCGATTGCAAATAAGCATGTAAATCTGTTTTATAAAAGGCGCTGTTATAGTACTTTTTAAAGACTTTCTCATCGGGATGTGGCAACAGAGTCTTGTAGATTTCCCATCCATATGTGCCGTCTTCTAGATCAGAGCCGACACCGTCGTCATGTTGAATATAAATGACCTCAATTCCCTGACTTCGAGCATTTTTAATTAGGGAACTAATATTGTCAACGACATTTTCGATGTTAAAAGGCCCAGATTCCACAAGTGTATTTTGCATATCGATGACCATGAGAACCATTGAATTCATATCTAACCTCTCTTTCTTAGAGCTTGGGTGTCTGTAAGCGGGGTGAAGCATCATAAAGTCACACCCAGAGTTTCTTTAATTATAAAGGCACATATTCAGTCTGTAAAATGGTTATTTTAGAATGTGGACGATTTATTTTGAAAGAGGATGGCATTGAAACGTCAGCGTAGAGAAATGAACTGGGAAATGTAATAGGATGATTTCAAATATTCATACATATATTTTACGAATTGATTGCCAAAAGGCATAAAAACAACTATAAAGAAATCGAATATAAGACAAAACGTTCGAAATGTCATGAAAGGCTGTTCAAATGAAATGAAACGACTATAATATTTTTATATAGGAGAGGTGTAAAATGGATTCGTTGGATTTTGATATTTTAAAGTGTTTGAAAGAAGATGGGCGGATGTCTCATGAGCGCATAGCTCAATCCGTTAAATTATCGAGACCCGCAGTAAGGGCTAGAATCATGGCAATGGAGAAATCTGGAGTCATAGAGGGGTATACGACGAAAGTGAACTATGATGCACTGGGTTTTAACATCCAGGTGTTTGTCTATATAAAAGTGGCAAGCATGTGTTATGAAAAGGTGATGAAGGATATTTATGAATCGGTGCCAAACCAGCTAATCATTGAGGATCACTACAGGATTTCCGGGGAGTGGTGCTTGCTCTTAAGGGTCATGTGTCATACACAAGAAGACATTACGAAATTCGTCGACCGAGTGCTTCAAATTGAAAGCGTTATTTCAACCAATACTGTTTTCATCTTTAAGTCGTAAAATATAGAATCGTAGAAAGTAAAGAGGGATGACACATGATATTTCAAAATTATTTAGGTGAGATTGCGGCACTGTTGACAGCACTCTGCTGGGCAATTACAGCGACCTCATTTGAGCACAGTGCCAAGAAAATAGGGTCAATGAACTTAAACCTTACGAGGCTTTTTATAGGAATGGCATTTCTATCAATTTTTACACTGCTGACCAGAGGTTATTTGTTTCCAACAGATGCAAACCCAAGCGAATGGATGTGGTTATTTTTATCTGGGCTTGTTGGAATTGTCATAGGGGATATGCTGTTATTTGAAGCCTTTGTTCGGATTGGATCAAGGATATCCATGCTCATCTATGCCAGTGTACCACCTCTGAGTGGCATAATGGCCTTTTTATTCCTCGGGGAAAAAATGACTGGAATCCAAGTTGGGGGGATGATCGTGACACTGATTGGGATTGCATCTGTCATTTTGGTTGCAGAGAAGGGAAGCGGGAAAGTGTCTTTTTCCCATCCCGTTATAGGAATTCTCTTCGCTTTTGGCGGGGCTCTTGGGCAAGCGGCTGGATACATTCTCGGTAAATTTGGAATGGCAGATTACGATCCATTTTCTGCCACTCAGATCAGGCTGATTGCTGGGATAGTGGGGTTTGCAGTGCTGTTCACAATTAGAGGCCACTGGCCCAAATACCGTGAGTCCTTTAAGCGAAAAGATGCTTTGGCTTCACTGACACTTGGTTCATTTTTCGGACCTTTTCTGGGCATTTCACTCTCCCTTTATGCAGTTCAAAAAATTAACCCGGGGGTGGCATCAACACTGACCTCAATTACACCGGTTCTCCTCATTCCGTATGCCTTTTTCTTTAAAAGAGAAAAGGTCGCTCTGCGTGAAGTCATAGGGACAGTGGTTGCTCTGACAGGTGTTGGTATTATGTTTATTTAAAATCATATAAAAGCGCATAAGAAAAGATAAACGTCCCTTGATTAGGAGGGCAATTTTAGAGAAGTTGCCTATTAAGAGGGGCGTTTTTCAGATATAATGGAACTATATTGAAACGTCAAAGTGTGGAAAAGAGGTTGATAATGCAAGTGGGAGAGGACTCAATAAAAACGAAAGTAAGGAGATTTCACAGGGCAGAGTATATCAGCGTGATATCCCAATTGAACTTGAAGTTTTCCAAAGTTCAGATAGGTGGTGCAAGTCTCAAAATACTCTTGATGCAAACGGGTAGTTGTGTGGTCACTGTTTGTGGTACTCGGCACAAGCTCACATCGCCCTCGATTGTATGTCTGAATGAATTGGAAGGACTCAGGCTCGAAACAGAGCAGAATACATGTGTCTCTCTTATAGAGTTTCACCCAAGCTATGTAAATAAACACTTGGATTACTCATTGCTCAGGACGGACTACTCTGAGTTGCCCGTGACAACTAGACAAGATGCCTTTTTATTTAAACCTTTTACAGAACACATAGAAGGGACGGTGGGATATATTCATTTGAGCCCATTTACTTTAAGTGTCTTTGAAACACTATTGCGAAAGCATGATTTTGAGACATCAGCTCAGAGTCACCGATATTGGTCGTGTATGGCGCGGTCTTATTTAATTGAATTGCTGTTCAAAGTGGTTCAGTTGTACAGTGACAGTGAAGTTCAGATCATGGATAAGCTCCAGAACAAAGATGAACTGGTTGAGAAAGCCCTGTGCTATTTAAATGAGCATTACATGGAAAAACTGACACTTGGCGTTATGTGTAGAGAGCTTGGAACAAATAGAACAACCTTACAAGAACGGTTTAAGGCAAGTACAGGAGATACTTTCAACCAACATCTAATCAAGATTAGACTGCAAATTGCCGCTCTATTTTTGCAGGATACGAGTATTTCAATTTATGAGATAGCCACTAGGACAGGGTTTAGCGATAGCAGTCATTTTAACAAATCTTTTACCAAGTTGCATAGCGTGTCCCCCAGCACTTATAGAGTTCAAAACCGAATTGCAGGCAGTGCATCATCAGAATTGTCGATTTGACAATTTATACTTCCGATTTGATATGTCAAAAAAACATCAGCTCAATATAATGAAGATATGAACGGTTAACGGTGTAACTGAAAGTAAATGGTAGCAGTTATGTATTGTAAAAACGATTATAGGAGGCAGTATGTTTGAGGCGATGATAGATGACCTTAAGAGAAAGACTAAAGAATATTGTGGAACTTGGGGGTATGCCCATTGCCAACGGGTAAAAAGGCATATTTTAGAACTGGGAGCATCCAAACAATACAATGAGGAACTATTGGAAATCGCCCTGTGGCTTCACGACTGGGGCGCATATCCGACGTTTTTAGAGCAAGGTAGAGACCATGTCGAAAAATCATTGGAAGTTGCAGCGGCATATCTAGGGGAAAGGGCATTAAATCAGGGGCTGAGCCAGAGTCAAATAAAACATATTTTGGAGTGCATTGAAGTACATCATAGTGGAAGTGAAGTTAACAGTATAGAAGCTATTTTATTAGGGGATGCAGATCGATTGGATATGTTGGGCATCGTTGGCGTGATGCGTGATTTTTCCAGAAATCCCAAAGAAATGAGAACAGCATATGAAACGGCAATGAACAGGGCGAAGACATATCCAAGTGAGATGATACTCAAATCAGCCCGAGGCCTTGCAGAGCAGAGAAGTGCAGAAATGCTGAGACTGTTAAAGGCGTTTGAGGAACAGTGTGAAAACATCTTTTGAAAATAAATGAAAGTGTCGGGTGAAATGATGAATTTGTTGAATCCCTATAAAGGTCTGCCTAAGTGCGTTTATGTCATTTTTATTGCACAGATAATCAATCGGTTTGGAGATTTCGTCAACCCCTTTCTCGTTTTGTTTCTCACTAGAGAATTTGGTTATTCCATGTCTAAAATTGGAAGCATCGTCATGCTCACATCTCTATTGGCTATTCCCGGTAGTTTACTCGGTGGAAAAGTCGCCGATCACTTTGGGCGAAAAGTTGGCTATATTCTGTTTCAGGGGATTGCAGGATTTTCACTTTTCCTGTGCGCTTTCTATTATAAGACGCAGTTCATGCTGCTTTTTATTATGGTGTCCGCCTTTTTTAACGGTGCAGTAAGGCCGATTATAAGAGCCATTTTAACAGATGTTCTGCCGGATCATCAAAGGCAGGCTGGATTTTCACTTTCATATTTAGGAATCAATATTGGCGTTGCCATTGGACCAATGGTAGCTGGTTTTTTGTTCAACAGATTTTTAATGCTGTTATTTTTAGGAGATGCCATCACCAGTTTCATTGCAATTTTGTTGGTCATTTTCAATATAGAAGAGTCGCATCCGGACAAAGTAAAGTCGAACTTTGAGGTTGCCAAAGAGGAAGCGCCTGTTGAGGGAAGCATATGGCATGCCCTTTTCATGCGGCCTAAATTGATACTCTTTCTCTTCTTCAACATTTTTTTCAGTGCTACCTATGTACAAAGCCATTTTTCACTGCCGCTTATGATGGACGACGTTTTTGGTCGGTTAGGCCCTGAATACTATGGGTCGATGATTAGTGTCAACGCCGTTTCAGTTCTGGTGTTTACAGTGGCGCTGACTCAGTTTTCAAGACACAGAGCGCCTATTCTGAATATTGCGTTAAGCGGTGTTGCCTACATGGTGGGATTTGGCATGATTGCGTTTATAAATCACCTATTCATGTTCTATCTAGCCACAGTTATCTGGACACTTGGAGAGATTCTCAACGCCATTAATTTCGGCGTCTATGTGGCAAATCAAACCCCGTTGAACTTTAGAGCTAGATTTAATGCAGTGACCACGCTGAGTTATGCTGTTGGATCTACTTTAGGGACTGCCCTCATGGGGATATTTATAGATCACTTCGGCATTAGAGCCGTGTGGGGAACAACTGCGGGAATTGCACTTATAGGCACGCTTGGAATCTTGTTGGTAGCTGATAAAGAAAAAAAAGGACGTGACTTGGCGAAAAATAGTTAACGCTAAATAAGATGGACCCCTTGATTTTAATCGAGGGGTTTTTGTGGTTGTACATGAGGATGGAGAGAGACTGAATAGTCAGCGTGGTTTTCGCAGAAGGAGAAAAGTGGCAAGAAACTTGCATAACATTATAGTATGACAAAGGAGCAGGAGGTGGCATATGTGTCACAAAAGGGGTATCGAACACTAAATAATATATGTTATGATAATGAAGAATTGACAGAAAAGACAATTGTAAAGGTAAAATGTTTTTCATAATTTTGGGAAGTGAAAGACAAAAAGGAGTATAAAATGCCTTTTATCATAGAACGCAATTCAAAAGAATATAATCTTATAAACGACTTTATGAGCAACCATTTAGAACTCATGGATCGATATGGGAAACCGGCATTCATTCATGAACTGGTATCGGACAAACTGTTTATCAATTTTAAAATGAGTGAAATTCTCATAGACATAGAGTTTTTTACGCGCTTTTTCAGTGCTATTGAAGGACGGGAAAGTGATGAGGAAACCCGATATGTGGATATGGACTCAGGGAAGCAGTTTTACTACAACATCAGGAGTATACTGGAGAAGGGGAATCTCAAGTATAAAATCTATACCATTGACAAGGTTGTTGCAAATGGGCAGATTCACGATGGAGGTAGAGGTAGTGAAAGTGCTTTAAAGGATATCATTGGCATGAGCGATGAAATGGCTCATATCAAACAGATGGTCAGGCGGGTATCAAAGTCAGATTCAACGGTGCTCATTACAGGGCATACTGGAACTGGAAAGGAGATGTTTGCTCATACGATCCACAAACTTTCGTCAAGAGCCAAACACTCATTTGTCGTCATCAATTGTGGGGCAATTCCAGATACGCTCATAGAAAGCGAACTGTTTGGATACGAGAAGGGTGCTTTTACAGGGGCAAATCAAAAGGGTAAAATCGGAAAATTTGAACAGGCTGACAGAGGGACTTTGTTCTTGGATGAAATTGAAAACATGTCCGTCTTTTTACAGATGAAGCTGCTTAGGGCCCTGGAAGATCGCTCAATTGTAAGAGTTGGAGGACTAGAAGCACAAAGTGTAGACGTCAGGATATTGGCAGCGACAAATGTTGACTTGAAGGAAATGGTGGAACGTGGTGAATTCAGGCGTGATTTATACTATCGGCTGAATATCATACAGATAAAGATTCCGACCCTGCATGAACGGGGAGAGGATGTTCTGGAAATCAGTCAATACTTCATCAAGCAGTTCAATCAGCGCATGAAGAAGCAGATTCAAGGGCTTAGCAATGAGGTGGAAAGCCTCTTCCTAAAACATACTTGGGATGGCAATGTAAGGGAGCTCAGAAATGTGATTGAGTATGCTATGAATTTCGAAGATGAACCTGTCATCAAAGTGGAGAGCTTACCGGAAACATTTTTTGAAAGCCAAGAGACCAATGAACATGAGGATGTTCCTGTATTTAGATCCCTTGCAGAAATTGAGAGGGAGGAAATCCAAAAAGCGCTCGACTATTTTGGATGGGATGACAAGGGCAAGCAACTGGTGGCAAAAGCACTGAATATCAGCCGGTCTTCAATATATAGGAAGGTTTTAAACAAGGAGAAATATCATGAATAGACGGAAGGATATAACAATTAGTAAATTACTGCAAATCATTTTTAGTGTCACACTTGTGGTGGTCTTGCTCTTTGTGGTGACAGCGTACTATGGGTACACCGTGAAATTGCTCAACAAAAATATAGAAACCTCACTAAGGGATTTTGCAATAGCTGCACAGTATATCATAGATGGAGATAAGCACGAATCAATAAAAAGTGCTGATTCAGAAGCATTTTTACAACTTTGCAATGAACTGGCCAAATACAAGCAAGATGTGGGGGTTTACGACGTGTACACCATTGTAAGGGGCGATGAGACGCATACAAAACTCTTTTTGGCGGCATATGATGCCAAGTCCACTTTTCTCAGAGAATACCTCTACACTGATGAGATGAAACGGGCTTTTGATGGAGAGGTTGTCATCACGGATACGCCATATACAGATGACTTTGGTACATTTTATTCGGGCTATGCCCCTCTTTATAATTCAAAGGGGGAGATTGTCGCAATTGTTGCGGTGGATATGAAGGCAGACAGCGTCAAGGCGTTGAGAAATGATGTGATTCAAAAGGCCGTGCTCATATTTGGCATGTGCTTTATCGTCGGCAATATATTTGTTTATCTCTTTTCTATACAACTTGGCAAGGGGTTTAAGAGCATGACGCTCAGACTTCGAAAAATTGGCACAGGGGATTTAACTGCCGAAGATGAGTCAAAATTTCCAATGATTACAGAGATGAAAGCACTTGAAAGCACCATCATTCAAATGCAAAACGACATACGAGAGCTCATTAGTATCGTTCAAATGAGTTCAAAAGAGCTTAAAGAGAGAACCGATCACTTCTTTGAAGTGATTGTGGGCACAGAGACCTCAAGCCAGTTTATGGAGTCCACAGTGGAAGAGATGGTCAAGACACATGAAGCGGTTTCAAAACTCTTCAATCAGGGATTAACGCAACTCATACAGTATAAAGCCTGTAGTGATGAGAGCTTTGAAGAATTCAAGATGATCCTTCAATCCGTTGAAAATACAAAGAATATCCTAGAAAAACTCCTGTTGGTCATGAAGGAAATGAGCTTTACGCCCGACATGCAGACAGAAATTTCGCTGCGAACCAACATGCTCTATATTGAATATGATGTCTTCAATGAAGCAGTCATGAAACAGGCGGATTTAATAGGGGATTTAGGTGAGAGACGAGAGTCACTGCTGTTAATTAATCAAAAAATATCAGATCGGATGGACATGATTAACGAGGGAAATCACCTAGTATCGAGCTCAATGAAGCGCCAAGTTGAGATTATTCAGGACTCAGTCCGAGATGTGGAGAGAATGCGAGAATTGGCAGAAGAACTCGATCTAAAAATTCAAAATTTGAAGACACATTAACAAACAGAATAAGGAGGCTCATTATGAGAACTGTCACTGTCGCCGCAATTCAAATGGCATGCGTTGAATCTGAACTAGAGAATCTGAACCGTGCAGAAGCCCTCGTGAGAGAGGCCGCTGAAAAAGGTGCAAACATCATCCTTTTGCCCGAACTGTTTGAATCCCTATACTTTTGCAAAAAGGAAAAACTTTCATACTATCAAAAGGCCAAGCCTGTTCATGAAAACCAAGCTGTTCAGAGGTTTAAATCTGTTGCGGCAGAACTTGGCGTCGTCTTGCCAATCAGCTTTTACGAAAGAGAAAACAATGCACTTTACAATTCTGTGGCGGTGATTGATGCAACTGGGGTTGTGCTCGGCGTCTACCGGAAATCTCACATTCCAGATGGCCCTGGCTATGAAGAAAAATTTTACTTTAATCCAGGTGACACTGGTTTCAAAGTATTTAGTACAAAATGGTGCAAAATCGGCGTTGGAATTTGCTGGGATCAGTGGTTTCCAGAAGCCGCTAGAATTATGGGACTCTTAGGCGCGGAACTGCTCCTATATCCAACTGCAATTGGCTCAGAGCCTGAAGCTGGGGAAGTAGACTCAATGGAGCACTGGCTTAGATGCATGCAGGGACATGCTGCAGCAAACATAATTCCAGTAATTGCTGCCAACAGATTTGGAGTGGAGAGCGAGGATGACGTGTCCATCTCGTTTTACGGCTGTACCTTTATGACAGATGCAAAAGGCCAATGTATAAAACAGCTATCAAGGCATGGAGAGGCAATTCTATTGAACACATATGATCTTGAAGCGATAGACCTTCAAAGATTGGATTGGGGCGTTTATAGAGACCGGAGACCTGACCTCTACGGCAGATTGATGACAAGTGATGGAAATTTAATCAAATAGCACATGAACCTGAGAGCTTCTCTGTTGAGAGAGGCTCTTTTTTTATTTGCATCACTGCGCAAGCAATTATGAAAAGAAGAAGATTCGATAGGGGTATTTTTTTAGAGGTTGAGCAATAATCTGAAAATTGTGTCAATGTGACATGTATAAAATCTCAAATTGACATGAATAATGCATAAAACCGTTGAAATAGAACGATTTTATGCATTATTTTTTGGCACACAATTTGCGCTTATTAAACGTATCAAAAATAAAATACACAAATTTGTGACAAAGGAGTTTAACCATGTCTAAGCAATTGAAAAGCAAACCAAGAGATGACGACTACAGAATGCCTGGTGAATTTGAAGACCACAAACAATGTTGGATGTTGTGGCCCCAGCGGACGGATAACTGGAGGTTGGGGGCCAAACCTGCACAAAGAGCTTTCGCAGATGTGGCGCACACTATTGCGAAATTTGAACCGGTGACCATGTGTGTTAGCAAGGAACAGTATGGCAATGCACGTGAGATGTTGGCGGATAACATCCGAGTAATCGAGGTTTCAAATGACGACGCTTGGATGAGAGATTGCGGTCCGACATTCTTGAAAGGGCCAAACGGTCAGGTGAGAGGTGTTGACTGGAAGTTTAACGCATGGGGTGGACTGGTGGATGGTCTTTACTTCCCTTGGGATCAAGATGATCGCATCGCAAGAAAAGTTTGCGAAATAGAAAATGTCGATGTTTTCAAAATTGAGGATTTTGTCTTGGAAGGCGGCTCAATTCATGTGGATGGCGAAGGCACTTGCATTGTCACAGAAGAATGCCTTCTAAGTGAAGGTAGAAACCCTCATCTCGACAAAGGTCAAATTGAACAGACCTTAAAAGACTATTTAAATGTCGAAAAGGTCATCTGGATCAAAGAGGGCATTTACAACGACGAAACCAATGGTCATGTGGACAACATTTTATGTTTTGCAAGACCGGGAGAAGTACTGCTGGCGTGGACAGATGATGAAAGCGACCCTCAGTATTCACGCTCTCTAAGTGCGTTAAAGATACTTGAAAGTGAAATGGATGCGAAGGGAAGAGCCATCAAGGTTCATAAGCTCCACATTCCAACGCCGATTCTCATCACAAAAGAAGAGAGTGAGGGGGTGGATGCAGTTGATGGCACACTTCCAAGAAATGAGGGCGATAGACAGGCCGCATCTTATATCAATTTTTACATTGCAAATGGCGGTATCGTCTTTCCGATTTTTAA
This sequence comes from Firmicutes bacterium UBA6806, assembly GCA_002452745.1. GTDB lineage: Bacteria > Bacillota > Clostridia > Peptostreptococcales > Acidaminobacteraceae > Fusibacter_A. Next base: position 64,306 of record DKFC01000043.1, on the reverse strand, counting down.
TGACCCAATCTACGACAAATTGGCAGAAGAAACTTTAAAATCTGTTTTCCCAAACCGTGAAATTGTCGGTGTCTTTGCCAGAGAGATTATATTGGGTGGGGGCAACATACACTGCATCACACAGCAACAACCAAAATAGAGTGAAGGAGAGAGCGCGGCAATGAGAGGTTTTGCCGTACTCTGATGAGGAGGAAAAAATGGAAAATTCCAATAAAAAGGTAAGCCTTTTGGAAATGACCCTGTTTACAGTTTGCGGGATTCTGGTCATAGATACATTTGTGGCCCCTTCAATTATAGGTGTTTCGGGGATTACGATTTGGTTGATAACTGCCCTATTTTACTTTTTACCTTATGGACTTATAAATGCGGAATTGGGCTCTGCGTACCCTGAAGACGGCGGTATATTCAACTGGGTTAAGAGAGCGTTTGGAGAGTTTTGGGCAACAATTGTGGGCTGGTTTTACTGGTTCAATGTGGCACTTTGGATGCCAGCTGTCTATGTGGCATTTGTAACTTGGTTTTCATATGCCTTCTATCCTGAAATGCCTAAAATTGCACTTGCCGCCACAGCTATTGCCCTGTCATGGTTAACAGCATTTATAGGCGTCAGAGGGGTTGAATTGGGCGTAAAATTCACAAATTTAGGGGCAATTATCAAAGTGGGTATCCTCCTAATGTTCGGTATTATGGGGGCTGTTTATGGCATGAAGTACGGATTCAAAAACGACTTCTCCCTCAGCTCTTTTATCCCGAGCTTTGACAATGCACTGCTCTATGCACCTGCAATCGTCTACAATTTCTGTGGCTTTGAATTGATTAGTTCTATTGCCAGCAAAATAGAAAATCCCGGAAAGAATATTCCGAAAATGACGGTTCTTGCAGGGACGCTTATCGCTGGACTTTATATTATTGGAACCTTTGGAATCTTGGCGGCACTTCCTGTGGATGCAATAGACCCTGTAAACGGTTTTATAATGTCGGCTCAGGAGCTTACGACAATCTTCGGAGATTTCGGACCGATTGTGTTTAAAATTATGGTCTTAGCAGGCTGTTTTTCACTTATTACCAACATGATTTCATGGACAATGGGAGGAACAGAAGTACTCTCGGCGGCTGACCTCGATTCAAAAGCACCAGGTCTTTTAGGTCACAAGCACTCTGTTTATGGAACGCCAGATTACTCGTACTATATTTTAGCCACAGTTTCTACGGCGATGCTTATTCTCAACTACTCGCTAAGTGACAGTGCAGCGGAAATCTTCTGGACAATACTGGCCTTTAGTTTTGTCTTATTCTTGATCCCATATCTGTTCCTCTTCCCAGCAGCACTTAAATTAAGGCTTGCAGATCAATCTGTTGAAAGACCTTATAAAATTCCTGGTGGAACACTTGGTATCAAACTAGCGGCTATTTCGGGAGAGTGTTTTGTCATCTTGGCAATTGCGCTTTTATTCCTCCCAGATGACAGCTATAACCTTTGGGTTTATTACCCGACTTTAATTGTCGGTACAATTCTCTCTGCTGCGGCTGGCGTGGCAGTCTATCGAAGTGGGCAGAAGAGAAGCGGAAAATAGCCTGAAGAAGGCTTTAATAAAAATAAATGGAGGCAATATGAAAAAACAGAGAATTGTTGTGGCGCTGGGAGGAAATGCCCTTGGAAACACGCCGAAAGAACAACTGGAATTGGTCAAACACACCTCAAAACCCATTGTTGACCTCATAGAAGAAGGACATGAAGTCATCATCGCACATGGAAATGGACCGCAAGTGGGCATGATCAATCTGGCGATGGAGCAATCCTCAAATTTGACAGGCAGAACACCAGAAATGGATTTCCCTGAATGCGGTGCCATGAGCCAAGGCTATATAGGGTATCATCTTCAAAATGCAATTCGCGAAGAGCTGAAAAGAAGAAGCCTCAAGAAACATGTGGCATCTGTTGTGACCCAAGTGATTGTCGATAAGTCGGATTCTGCTTTTGAGAATCCAACAAAGCCAATTGGGCTTTTCTACTCAAAAGAAGAAGCGGAAAAACTTGCAATGGAAAGGGCCTTTGTCATGGTAGAAGATGCAGGAAGGGGATTCAGGAGGGTTGTGCCTTCACCTAAACCACTGGATATTGCAGAACGCGAAATTGTAAAAACACTTGTTGAAAATGGGCATGTTGTCATCACCGTTGGCGGTGGTGGAATCCCAGTTGTGGAAGAGGATTTTGGATTAAGGGGTGTTCCCGCTGTAATTGACAAGGATTTTGCAAGTGCGAAATTGGCAGAAATTTTAGATGCGGATTATATTATCATCTTAACAGCTGTTGAAAAGGTGGCGATTCACTATGGAAAACCAGAGGAGAAATGGCTGGATGAGTTGAGTATAGAAGCGGCAAAGGCATATGCTGGCGAAGGACATTTTGCACCGGGGTCGATGCTCCCCAAAGTTGAAGCGGCAATCCAGTTTGCGGCGTCAAAACCGGGGAGAAAAGCTCTGATTACGTCGCTTGAAAAGGCATTGGAAGGCATTAACGGAAAAACTGGGACGATTATCAGCAATTGATAAGGTCAATATAATAAAAACATATTTAGAGGAGAATACTATGAAATTACCAAGTTCATCAGCAACTGTTTTAAACAAGGAAAACATGAGACACATGATTACAATGAGCGATTTCACACGAAGCGAAATGGATGACATGTTGGAATTGATGACCCTTTTAAAAGACGCGAGAAGGGACAATGCAATCCCTCAGCTCTTTAAAAATAAATCTGTCGCTATGATATTTGAAGCGGGTTCAACACGTACACGTGTTTCGTTCGAAACGGCGGCAACCTTACTGGGGGGGCATGGCCTTTTTCTTTCACCAAGAGATATCCATCTTGGAGGTAAAGAGTCAATTGATGATACTGCGAGGGTTTTGTCGAGAATGTGCGATATATTAATGGCTAGAACCAACAGTGGCGAAACGACAACTGCTTTGACTCAAATGTCAACAGTTCCAGTTATCAACGGGCTTGACTGCGTCTACCACCCAACTCAAATGCTTGCAGATATCTTTACCATGCAAGAGCACATGCCAGAAGGCAAGAAATTAGAGGATTTGACAGTTGCCTTCATGGGAGATGCAACTGATGTTTGCAGATCATTGCTTTTAACCTGTACAAAATACGGGATGAAATTTAAGCAGATTGGCCCTAAGAAGTATCAAATGCAAGAGGAATGGCTCAAAGTGGCTGATGTAAACTGTGAGTTAACAGGGGCAAGTTATGAAATCACTGACGATGTCTCAAAAATTTCAGAATGTGACGTGGTATACGGAGATAGTTTTTACTGGGTAACTCAACTGGATGAAAAAGAGGAGAGACTAAGCGCATTTATGCCTGATTACGTCATCACAAAAGAACTGATGGAAGCGGCAAAACCAGGCGCAATTCTCATGCACTGCCTCCCAGCAAACGACAAAGAGGAGGTAACCAGAGAGGCACTTGAAGGGCCATATAGTGTTGCGTTTGACCAAGCGGAAAATCGGTTGACAGCTCAGATGGCAATTCTTATATATTTCACACATAAATACAGTATCAACCCAACTGAAGAAACACTTGCGTATCATAAAAATAGAATTGAAAGTTTTCTAAAAACACTTTAAAAGAGGGAGTGGTGACTCATGAGACAATCCTATATTCCAAGTGGTGGGGCAATTTGGTGGCAAAATTGGGACGAGACGACGAAACTGAGCATTGAAGTCAAAGAGATGATACACTCAGAGCAGACACCTTTTCAGAAGATTGAAGTCTATCGCTCAGACACATATGGTACGTTTTTCACACTGGATGGGCTGATGATGGTAAATGAAAAGGACGAATTTATTTATCATGAGATGATAACGCATGTTGCAATGGCCACAAATCCTGACATTCAGACCATTTTGATTATCGGCGGAGGTGATGGAGGCACTTCGAGAGAACTCTCGAAATACCCTAAAATCAAACGAATTGACATGGTTGAAATAGATGAGAGAGTGGTGAGGGTTTGTGAAACCTATCTGCCTGTAACAGCTGGTCATTTAAAGGAGGATTCTCGCATCAAGCTTTATTTTGAAGATGGCTTTAAGTTTATCAGCAATCAAATGGATGGTATCTACGACTTAATTATTGTTGATTCAACAGATCCAATTGGGCCGGGAGAAGGCCTTTTTACAAAGGCTTTTTATGAACTTTGCCACCGAAAACTTTCACCAAATGGAATCCTTATCAATCAACATGAGTCTCCTTACTATGAATTCCATCAAAAGGGTATGCTCAGAGCACATGCAAGAATCAAGGCGTTATTTCCCGTAGTGGAAGTCTATCAATATCACATGCCTACCTATCCTTCTGGGCACTGGCTCTTTGGCTTTGCCTCCAAAAAACTTGACCCAATCGGAGATCACAACGTAAAGGCGTGGGAAAAGCTGGGGATAAAAACGAGGTATTATAACAGTAAGATTCACGAAGGGGCTTTTGCACTTCCAAATTATGTTTTAGACCTTATCAATCATAGAGAATAGCCTATATTAAGAAAAGACTCAGTTAGCCACTGAGTCTTTTCTTGATTAGCTTATTTTTGGTTAGAGAATCCACTGATAAAGAATCGGGATGACTGCAACTGCGGTAAGAAGCCGTGCTAGCTGAAGCGTGCTGATGGTTACGATGTCCACATCAAAGGCCTCAGCCAAAATTACCATTGTGGAAAGGCCGCCTGGAAGGACGCTCATCAAGCCAGTCATATAATCCATCTTGAAAATTTTAGAGAAGATAAATCCGAGAATAACACTTGTCGTTACGATCATAAAGGTCAATAGGAGCATGGGAACGACCAATCCTGCAACTGCAGAAAAGTTTTCTCTGGTAAAACTTGTTCCAATAATGGCACCCATACCAATTTGCGCATAGCTGTAGAGGAACTCTGGTGGACGCTTAAAAGGTCTAGGTGAAATCAGCTGAGTCAGAGCAACAAAAAACGTCGCCCCAAGAAGTAGAGCTGCTGGAAAGTGAATTTTATAAAACAGAAATGAACCGATAGCGCCCACTACAAACAGCCAAAGGGCACTGTAGTGAATGCTGTTTAATGAACTCTCATCAAGTTGAGGCAGGCTGGTTTCAACCGGTTTGTTCGATTCGCCAGAGCGCTTTACAATTGGTGAGATGATGTACTTTGAAATAAGCGGCATAATCATGACAATGGAAAGATACCTCACCAGCTGAAAGGAGGAAACCTGAGAGAGATTGGCGCCAAAGGAAACGGCTAGGACACCGGCTTCTGCAACACCTCCTGGAATAACGGAGAGAAAGGCAGTATTGTGATCCATTGAACTGACCTGCATAAGAATTTTGCCATAGAGAATTGTGATGCCTATATAAATAATGGACAGAAAAGCAGCTGGAATAATGGAGACCTTTAACTGTTTCAGTGCCGTTTGATCGAACCTAAGTCCCAAATAGACGCCGAAGATTGATGAAAACAGCATTTTGAGAAAGACAGGAGAAGAAAATGTAATTCCGAACATTTGTATCAATGCAACAACAATGATCGGACCGACAATTCGACTGGCGGGAAATCGAATGAGCTCAAAGAGCCAATATCCAAGATAACTTATGATAAATAATAGGACTAATAGTATAAATTCAGGCAATTGTAAACCTCCTTGATTTTAAAAATAGTTCGACTACCTAACATTATAGTGAAATTTGGTAAAAAAGCAATTAGCACCATATGAATTTTCGCAAATTAAAGCCAATTTCGGCGGAATTTACCGTAAAACAGATGGAAAAGAGATTCTTTTTAAAAGGATGTGATATATGGCTTCGAAAATGTGGTATTATCTGTTAAAATAGACTTAATAGCTCAAGAAGTTTGCAAGAGAACATACTGGCATGAAGGTGTTCACATAAAAGCAGAGAGAGAAAATGAGGAGGCATTATGAAATTTGGACATATTGGGATTAAGGTATTGGATATTGAAAAGACACTGACATTTTATCAGACGATTTTGGATGCTAAAATTATAAAAGACTACCACTATCCGGATAGCCGACTGGTGTTTATGGAAATTGGTGGAACGATTGTAGAGCTCATTGCAAAACCTATCAACGAAGAGCGGACACTCGGTCCAATCGAACATATTGCTTTTAAAGTGGAATCACTGGAAGAAGCCATGAATTTACTTGAAAAAAACGACATAGAACACACTGAGCCAAGAGTCGTTGGAACTGGGAAAATCATATTCTTCGATGGGCCAAATAACGAACGATTTGAGTTTGTTGCAAGGGTGTGAGAAAGAGAAAATGATAAAGCGTAAGGTGGAGACTTCCCATGTTTGCTAAAATATTTGAAAATGTGGTTTTGATAAAACTAGTGGTGTCATTTGGACTGCTGTTGATAAATTTTATTCTCAGCCAGTTGATGACACGCATCTTATTTAAAACCATAAAAAACAATAGCGTGTATTATACAACCCGCAAAAGAATTTACTATTTTAACACGACGATTATGCTAATCATCATTCTGTTGATTTGGTCGGGGAGCAAACAAGACCTTGCTACCTATGTAGGATTTATATCTGCCGGGATTGCAATCTCACTTCGGGAGCTCTTCACCAACATGGCAGCTTGGCTGATATTAGTCTTTCAGAAGACATATGAAGTGGGCGACCGAATTGATGTCAATGGCATTATTGGCGATGTTATTGATATCAAAGTCTTTCAGACAGTCATGATGGAAGTGACAAGGTCTGAAAAGGGCCAGCAAAGCACAGGTCGCATCATACACATTCCAAATAATTTTCTCTTCCTCCACGGAATCAACAATTCAAACAAAGGGTTTGACTACTTGTGGAACGAAATCGAAGTCAGGCTGACGCTTGACAGCGATTGGAGCGAAGCAAAGAAACAGCTGGAGTCGATTATCAACCATCACACATTACACCTCACGAAGGAAGCAGAAGAAAATGTCACAGCGGCTTCCAAACGGTATATGCTTCACTATCAAAATTTAACGCCTATTGTGTATGTAAAAGTTTACGATGGTTATATTCTGCTGACGATGCGCTATCTATGTGAACCAAGGCAAGCGCGGATGACAGAAAATCTGATCTGGCAAGAGATCTTGGAAGTGTTTTCTCAGTATGAAAGAATTCAAATGATGTAAACATCAGAGAAAGAGGAGGATATGTTAGAGGAGAAGCGTTTTGCGGTTTTAATAGATGCGGACAATATTTCCGCCAAGTATATAGTCAGCATATTAAATGAAATTTCAAATTATGGGGTTGCCACCTACAAGCGGATATATGGTGATTGGACGAAGAGCACTGCTGCATCTTGGAAAGATGTGCTTTTGGAAAGTTCCATCACGCCAATCCAACAGTACAATTATACAAGTGGAAAGAATGCAACGGACTCGGCCATGATTATTGATGCCATGGATATCCTCTACTCAGATAAAGTGGATGGATTTTGCATCGTATCAAGTGACAGTGATTTTACCAAACTTTCATCAAGGCTTAGAGAATCTGCAATGTTTGTCTTGGGAATGGGTGAGAAGAAAACGCCAAAGCCGTTTATAGCATCGTGTAACCAGTTTAAATATCTAGAGGTTCTCGAGGCTTCAGACAATGACACTGAAATGGATGTGAAGGGCGTTTCTGACGACCCTCGCAAAGCGGCTTTGAAACCAGAAGCAGCAGGGTCAAAATCCAGTGACAACGGCAAGAGCATGACAGACCTCAGCATCATCAAAGCAGCGATCCTAAAGATGATGAATGAAATAGACGGAGACGAGCAAAGTATGAACATGGGTGAGCTTGGAAACCGCCTCGTCAAGCGGTATCCTGATTTTGATGTTCGGAACTATGGTGATTCCAAACTATCAAAATTCTTGAGAAAATTTGATTTTCTCGATATCCATACAAAGGGAAACAGCCAATCCATGTGGGTGCGGCTTAAAAAACCTCAGGACAACAACCGTTCTCAGCCGCCAAAGAAGAAAAAGCGCGGCCCGCGGAAGAAACCGCCTAAAAAGGAGATAAACCCTCAATAAAATACTTCAATACTGGGGCCTCCGTTTTTTATCAATTTGATTATGTCTGCAATGGCATTCGTAAAAAACGCCCTCTAGAGTTAGAAATCTAACGACTAGAGGGCGTTTTTTTAAAAGGAAACTGTCTGTACAACGTACTATGCGATTTGTTCCTGATGTGAGCTGTCCAGATGCCTCATTTCTACAATAATAAAGATAGCTGTCACCACTGAGGCGATGAAGTCAGCAGTTGGGCCTGCCATCCAAACACCTGTTAGACCAAAGAATTTTGGAAGGATAATCAGCATTGGAATCAATACAATCACTTGTCTAAGAAGACTTAAAAACATAGCCTTAGGGGCTTTCCCAACCGCTTGAAAATAATTGGCACTGATAATTTGAAACCCGATGAAAGGCATCATACAGAGGAAGATTTTCATACCTTGAGTGGCGGTTGAAACCAGTTCGGGATCACGATTGAAGATTTTGACAAGATAAATTGTAAAGAACTGAGTGGAAATAAAAGCCACCAGGCAAATTGACGAAGCTGCCAGTATTGCCAGTTTGAGAGTCTGTTTTACACGGCCGTATTGCTTTGCGCCATAGTTATAGCCAATAATTGGCTGAGAGCCTTGATTGAGTCCGAAAATCGGCATCATAAACATGATAGCAATGGCGTTGATAACAGTCATTGCGCCGATTGCAATGTCTCCACCAGTATTTTTTAACGCGTTGTTTGAAACAATTGTCACGATACTTGCGGCAATCTGCATGAAAAATGGTGACATTCCAATGCTAAAAGTGCTGATGATAATTTCCGAATCCAATTTGAGATTGGCTTTTTTTAGGGTTAATTTGCTGTTGCCGGAAAGAAAATGTCTTAAAACCCAGACAGCGGATATAAATTGCGAAATAATAGTTGCAAGTGCTGCACCTGCAATTCCCATGTCAAATACAAAGATGAAGATAGGGTCTAAAATGATGTTGGAAATAGCACCGATAAGCATTGTGAACATGGCGATTTTAGGACTGCCCTCTGCACGAATAATGTTGTTGAGGCCAAACCCAACCCCTTGAAAAATAGCGCCAAACAGGATAATTGTAATGTATTCGTTTGCATATCCAATGGTAGCATCACTAGCTCCAAATTGATAGAGTAGTGGCACTTTAAAGGCCAAGCCCACCACTGAAACCACTGCCATGATTAAAATCAGTAAAGTCAGTGCGTTTCCTAAAATGCGCTCGGCATCATCGCGTTTGCCCTGTCCAAGTCTAATTGAAATGTTGGCACCACCCCCGATTCCGATGAGCATGCCGAAGGCCATTAAAATTGTCATAAATGGAAGATTTAAGCCTATTCCAGTCATGGCAAGCGGCCCAAGCCAACCGATATAGATTCTATCTACAACGTTGTAAAGCGCATTTACCATCATCCCTACAATTGCGGGAATGGAGAACTGAATCAGCAGCTTGCCGATGGATTCCGTTCGCAATGGATTGTTAAGTTGATCTGTCATGTTATGTCCCCTCTTTCTTGTGTTTAAAGTCCTTACAATTTGTGGCCAACCGATGCAAGTAACGATGGAGCTGCTGAATATCATTTTCATCAAATGATTCAAGCAGAATATTTGACCATTGCCCTGTGATGGACTTGAGTTTCTGTTGAATTTTAACGCCCTTTTCGGTTAAAAATACGTGATTGACCCTACGGTCATTTGGATCTGATTCTCTGACGATAAAACCGCCGTGCTCAAGTTTTTGAAGGGCTCTTGCAGTGGTGGCTTTGTCGATCTCAAATTCACGACTGATTTGATCCTGAGTTGCCCCGGGATGATCGTACAGGTAAAAGAGATACCCATGTTGCCCGCTTCCGAAGTCGTGATCTGCCAGTTCATGGTCCATATAGATTCTACTATGGCGATAGATGATTGAAACATAACGGGAGAGTTTCATTTCCTCTATTAGTTGTTCACGTTCAATCCTTTCTGGAATCATAGTGGTCTCCTTACAAATAGTCAGTCAATTAAATAGTAGTCAATTATTTATATGAGTGCGTATTGAATACAAAGTATTGCCTATAACGGATTAGTTGCGTATGCAACAATTCTACTCTCGAAATATTTTAATGTCAATCTATTTTGGACTTTATTTTAGAAAAATTCACAAATCCATAAAATCTACATAAAAATATGAGATTGTATCTTTGGGAGTCTAAATAAAAGCTATAAATTAATAAAGGGTTGGCTTATAATGAACGGATAGAGAGAAATGACTCCCGTTTATTTTTTTTACAAAAAAATTGAAAAGCGGAAGTCATATTGGGTAAACGAATAAATAACAGTAAAAGTAATAAGTGAGGACATTATGGCTAAAATACTTATAGTAGAGGACGAAAAAAACATATCGGAGGCAGTTTCCGCTTATCTTGAAAGTCACGGATTTAAAACGGTAGTCGCTGAAACCGGATTTAGGGCGCTTGAATATGTTCGCTTAGAGCCCATAGATTTGATTTTGTTGGATTTGATGTTGCCAGACTTAAACGGCGAAGCTGTTTGTAGAGAAGTGAGGACATTTTCGAAAGTGCCAATCATCATGCTCACAGCTAAGATTGAGGAGACTGATATCATCGGAGGACTCCAGATGGGAGCAGATGATTACGTGATAAAACCGTTTAGTTTAAAGCAGCTCCTTGCGAGGGTCCATGCAGTTTTAAGGCGCTCCATTGGAGAGTATGGGGGAAAATTCAGATATGACGATGGCAGACTTGTCATAGATGAGGAATCTCATTTAGTTGTTGTGGACGGCTTAACGGTCAAAGTCACACCAAACGAGTTTGACCTTCTTGTGACACTTGCAAAGTCACCAAATAAAGTATTTACAAGAGAAGAACTCATTGCTTTTGTCATGGGTGCTGATTTTAAAGGGTATGACCGAGCCATTGACAGCCATGTCAAGAACCTCAGAATCAAAATTGAATTGGATTCGAAAAATCCGACGTACGTCAAAACTGTACATGGGATAGGGTATACTTTCAAGTGAGGATACAAGTGAGTATAATAGGGAACACTTTGTAGGTAAATAATAGTGAATGATAACACAGTTTTGAAAGTGGGATGATTGAACGCTTATGAGGATGAGACTAAAAAATAAAGTGTCTTTGGCCTTTCTTTCGGCGGCTCTGGTGATGATTTTAGTAGTGGGTTTTTCAGCAGACTATTTTATAAAAAGTCGGTTTGAGACCTATACGAGGGAGAAGATTCGAGAGGAGAGCATGGATTTCGTCATACAAGTGAATAATGCCTACTATAGCGCACAAAACACTTGGAATTCCCATGCCATGAAGGGGATTGGCGTCAGTGCCATGGAAAAGGGATTTCTGCTTACCATATTGGACGAAAAGGGACAGGTCATTTGGGATGCTAAAGGTTATAATCGTGGATTCTGTTCAGATCTGTTGATTAAAATGGAACAGAACATGCTTGCGCAGTACCCTAACTTTAAGGGCGGATATGAGGAAAAAAAGTATGTGCTGGAGAGTGCAAGAGATGACATCGGAACTCTAATTGTGGGATTTTATGGCCCTTATTTTTTTAATGAGTCCGAAATCAGATATGTCAAAGCGCTTAAAGAAGTGCTTGTAGGGGCAGGTATCCTATCACTTCTCCTGTCAGTGCTTGTGGGGGCGGTGGTATCAAACCGCCTCAGCAGACCACTCATGATGATTAATGAGAGTGCAAGGAACATTATAAAGGGGACGTATAGAAACCATGCAAAGTTAAAATCCACAACCACAGAAGTCTTAGAGCTATCAAGCACCATAAACGCGCTGGGAGAGGAATTGGATCGGCAAGAAGAACTGAGAAAACAGCTTACGGCGGATATTGCACACGAACTCAGAACGCCTATCGCAACGTTGACGAGTCATCTTGAACTCATGATAGATGGAATCTGGAATCCAGATGAAAAGCGACTTACCGCCCTTCAAAAGGAAGCTGAGCGACTTGGAGATTTGGTAAATGATCTTTCCAAGATCGCACAGCTTGAGAGTGCACAGCTCAGGTTGAATAAAGAACTGGTCAACTTGGGAACGGTGGTGGAACAAACTGTCTCAATGGTCAGAGGAGACTACTATAAAAAAGGAGTTTCCCTCGAGTACCACGGAATGTCCTGTGAAATTTTGGGAGATGCCCGAAAGCTACAACAAGTTCTTCTAAACCTCTTAAATAACGCTCTTAAATACACAGAGGAAAAGGGCCAAGTGGTGGTTAACATGTCCTATTTTGGTGAGATGACCAGAATCGTTGTTGAAGATACGGGAATTGGAATTCCTAAAGAAGACATTGAGCATATCTTCGAACGGTTCTATCGTGTGGACAAGTCTAGAAATAGAGCTTCTGGTGGTGTTGGAATCGGTCTTGCGATTACAAAGGCCATCGTGGAAGCGCACGGAGGCAGTATCACTGTACAGAGTGAAGTGGGAAAGGGAAGCCGCTTTGAAGTGATTTTGCCAGAGTGAGTCATCTATTCATAAGCAATTATCCAAACGCCTTGAGAATAGCTTCTTCGCGCTCAAGGGTAAAGACGCCAGAATTTAGTAAATCGAGGATGGATAGAGTTGTACCGCTTGATCCCCAACTTCCCTCATCTATGATTTCAAGTGAAACCCACCATGTCGGAGCTGGTGCGGGCATGTTACAGGCCTCTGCAATTTTGTTCAGTACATTTTCAATAACTTGTTTTCGAATTTCCTTTGTCCAAACAGAATTCATGACGCGAATATTAATTGTCATCACATCCGGACGTTGATTTTCGTCATAGTCATGGTATAAAAATCTCCTTTCAGCAAGTTCGTCAATGAATAAGCCTAAAAATCAGTCACTGACTCTATATTACCAGTAGAATTGAAAGGTCGATATAGACACCGAGGGATGCTATGTCATAACAGAAGGTTAGAGGGCATTTCTGCAAATTCAAGAAATGCAGCTGAGAAGGGCTACGCTTAAAATATGAGAGAGAAAATTCAAGATATGGTTGACAAAGAATTGAATCATAATTTATAATAGGTGAGAATTTAAATTTATGCCAAGCGGAAATAGTAGTGAGGATCTGACAGGCGTCTGATTGTAACGAAAGTGATAATCAGATACCTGTCTTTTTTTTGATTGTAAACCCCGTGCTTCGATTTCAGATGGCAGTGATTTACAACCTATTGAATTATAGAAAAGGGGAGCGAAGATGCCTAAGAACAAGAAAGAGAGTTTTATATTCACACTAATGATGTGCAGTTTAATGGTGTTCGTCATGACACTGTACAACATTGCCAGAATCCACGGGACGTCAGAGAATTTACTTTTAAACACTTTGAAGGGATTCCCTCTAGCGTTTGTAATTGCCTTTATATCAGACTGGATTATTGTGGGCCCATTGGCTAAAAAGACGGCGTTTAAATTTATTAATAGAGATGATTCCATGATAAAAAAGGCCGTTACGATCTCGACATTTATGGTCATTGGTATGGTTATCATCATGTCTTTGTTTGGCGCTTTCATGGGTGTCGGTTTTACAAAAGCTATTTTTGCTGCATGGCTGATTAATATTCCGATGAATTTTATTATGGCATATCCTCTGCAAATCATCTTTGTAGGGCCAATTGTAAGGTTTAGTTTTGGAAAAATATATCCAGCGTAGGCGGTTTTAGTTTTTTAATTTATTTCGGGTATGCCCCAAATTATGTTGTAACTCACTGTGGATGAAATGCTAAAGCCAGTGAGAAAACATGATTTGGGGCATTTTATATTTAAGGGGTTAAATCGCTTAAATCTTAAAAAGATTTCATATGTTGCAAAAAGGACTTGATGAAAATTTAAGAGAGTGCTATAGTTAATAACATCATGTTACTATTATATCGTGTTATTAAATGTGCTTAAAGCAATTGACCAAAGAGATGAATACAAAATTCAACATTAAAGTCAAGAGGAGGACGATGATGAAACAGGAGCAATGTGCTGAAAACCTAATTTCAGTATTGCCATTGATATTCAAAAAATTTAAGAGGGTTTATCATATAACGGATATGCCGAGACAACAGCTCGAACTGCTCTTTAAAATTGGGAAGTTCGACGGCAAGCCAATCAGTTTTTACAGTGATTCCATGAAGATACCCAAATCAAATTTAACAGGCGCGTCTCATAAACTCGTGGAAGAAGGCCTTGTGGTCAGAGAATCAAGCGAAGAGGACAGACGCCTGATTCTATTGAGGATTACGGATAAGGGGCGAACTTATCTCGATATCTATAAAAAGCAAGTTAGGACAGCTATGGCTGAAAAGCTAAACGGTTACTCAGAAGAGGAACTCTTTCGGATGACAGAACTGCTTGGAGAGCTGAAACTGCTCCTTGAAAAAGAAGCGGAGTAATATAAGAAGTCCATTAAATAAGAAAAGGTGACGAGTATGAAGAAATTAAAAAAGATTTTAACCGTTGTGTTAATAATTGCAATTCTAGGTGGTGCTTATGGCGGCTATCAATTTTATTATTCGACAACGCATTTTTTTATAACAGAAGATGCGAGATTGACGGCGGATATGATTTCTATAACACCTGAGATTACAGGTAAAATAGCTCAGTGGAATGTCAAAGAGGGGGATATGCTTTCAGAAGGTGATATTTTGGGGGTTCAAGATGTCAGCATGCTCCTCAGCAGCAATGTCATCAATCCCGCTGCCTTGAGCAATTCAGCAGATGCCATCGTCTCAAAGGCGGAGATAAAAGCACCGATTAACGGAAAGGTCATTCAGACAGAAGTGGTCACTGGACAAGTTCTCTCACCTGGGATGGAGGCAGCTGTTATCGCTGATACAGATCATATGTACATCAAGGCGAATATAGAAGAGACTGATATTTTCAAAATCAAAGAGGGGCAAATCGTGGAAATCACTGTGGATGCCTTTGGAAAGAAACAATTTACAGGGTATGTACAGAGCATCGGACAAGCGACTGAATCCGTTTTTTCAGCATTTCCAACGCTGAATACGAGTGGCAATTTTACAAAGCAAACACAGCTCATTCCAGTGAAAATAAGCATCGTCAATGACGAACAGCTGCCGTTGATGCCCGGAATGAACACCAAAGTTAAGATACATGTGAAATAGGGAGGCAAAAGATGAATAGAGCTAAAATAAAAAGCGTGTTGGCCGTATTGTTGTCAGTGGGGCTAATGGTTACTGGATGTGGAAGCACAGAAGTCGTCAAGCCCCTCGCTGTGAAAACGGCAGTTGCTGAGGAAAAGGCAATGGAGGCATCTTTAAAGCTAACAGGTGTCTTAGTGCCAAACGAAACCGTGAGCATCAGCAGCAAGGCATCGGGAGACGTCCTAAAAAATCCAATTAAATCGGGAGAAGAGGTTCATGTGGGAGACCTGCTCATTGAACTGGATACCAAAACCCTAGATGCCCAAATCGAACAGGCAAAGGCAAACTTGGGATCAGCCCAAGCAGCGCTGGCCTCTGTTCAAAATCAAGCAAATTCGCTTAAAGTAACTTTAAATCAAGTGGAAAAGACTTATAATGACACGAAGAATCTCTATGAAAATGGAGCGGTGTCTGAATCAGCTTTTTCTGAAATTGAATCCAAATATGAGATTTCAAAAAAACAATTCGAAAATGCAGATGGCCCCGCTAGAAATCAAGCCATTGCCGCGGTCAAAACGGCTGAGGCCAGCATAAACACCCTAGTGGTGCAAAGAGATAACGCCGTTATTACAAGTCCAATGGAGGGGGTTGTCATCAACAATGATGTGGAACTTGGTGAACTCGTATCTCCGGGTATGACCTTGATGACGGTGGCGGATCTATCAGCGCTTAAATTGAAGGGGACAATTGCACAGGCTTATCTGCCATATGTCAAAGAAGGACAAAGGGTTTCCATGACGGTGGACATTTATCCAGATGAAGTCATGGAGGGCGAAATCAGTTCAATTGGGCCGATGGCAGTCAGCACAGGCAAGATTTTTCCAATAGAAATAACCCTTGTAAATGATAAATTACTGCTGGCGGGATTATCTGCAAGAACGGATATTGTATTTAAGGGAAATTCCCATGTGGTGGTTCCAGTGAGCGCTCTGGTCACATCAGAGGGAAAGAACTTCGTATATGTGATAAATGAAGGCAAGGCGGAGAAAAGAGCTGTTGTTTCAGGACTCAAAAACAGTGATACTGTGGAGATACTGACAGGACTTGAAGCAGGCGAAATAGTTGCAATTTCAAATACACACATCATTCAAGATCAGATGACTGTGAGCACTGCTGACCATTAGAGGCAATAGGAGCAAAGCATGTTAAAAATATTTAGATTTTTTAAACCCTATCTGTTCCCTTTTTTTGCGATATTGCTCGTCTTATTTGGGCAGGCAATGGCAGAACTCTATCTGCCGACGCTCATGTCAGATGTCGTCAACGAAGGAATGATGAAGGGGAACTCAGGCTATATATGGAAGTATGGCGGGTATATGCTGTTAGTGGCTCTTGCAAGTAGCAGTTGCGCCATTTTGGGAAGTTACCTATCGGCTAGGGTTGCCGTTGCATTTAGCCGTGATCTCAGAGAGCGTGTGTTTGTCAAAGCAGAGCAATTTGCACTGCACGAGTTTGATATCATGGGAACCTCTTCCATGATTACCAGAACTACAAACGACATCACCCAGATACAAACGCTTTTGGTCATGGGAATGCGCTTTATGATTTATGCGCCAATCCTGTGTATCGGGGGGATTATCATGGCCCTTTCAAAAGATGCTCACCTGACATTGATCCTTGCAATTGTTCTGCCGTTAATGGCGCTGACCATAGGCGGACTGGCAACATTTGTCGTGCCACTTTTTAAAGTGATGCAGGTCAAACTGGATACATTGAACCGAGTAGTGAGGGAGAACCTCATTGGAATTCGGGTCATCAGGGCTTTTGACAAACAAAGGGTGGAACGCAAACGATTTGATGAGGCCAATAAGGATTTGGTGGACACCTCCATCAAAGTAAATCGCATCATGGCGGCAATGCAGCCGATGATGATGCTCTTTATGAACCTCACCTCGGTTGCCATCATTTGGTTTGCAGGTATTAGAATCGCAGATGGCAACATGGAGCTGGGAGATATGATGGCATTTCTTCAATACGCCATGCAGATTATGTTCTCCATTATCATGGTGTCGATTATGTTTGTCATGATACCGAGAGCACAGGCATCGGCTGTGAGAATCAACGAAATTTTGGATTTAGAACCTGAAATCAAAGATGCGGAAAAAACCGTTGCAGCAGATGAACAGCGGGGGTACTTGGAATTTGACAATGTGACATTTTACTATCCAGGAGCAGAAGCGCCAGCACTTTCAAATATCAGCTTTAAAACAGGGCCAGGAGAAGTGACTGCCATTATCGGAGGAACTGGTTCAGGTAAATCGACGCTCATCAACCTCGTTCCTAGATTTTATGATATTAATCAAGGCGTGATTCGCGTTAACGGTGTGGACATCTCCAAATTGAGTCAACATCATTTGAGAAGCAAAATTGGATTCGTTCCTCAATCGGTGGTGCTCTTCAGCGGTACTATAAAAGAAAACATTTTATTTGGGAAAAAAGATGCGAGCATGAAAGAGGTGATCCATGCGGCAAAAATTGCTCAGGCGGATGACTTTATTTCCAAGATGCAAGACGGTTATGAATCTGCTGTATCACAAGGGGGTACAAACCTCTCGGGTGGACAGAAACAGCGGGTCTCAATTGCCAGAGCACTGGTTAGAAACCCTGAAATTTATATATTTGACGATAGCTTTTCTGCACTTGACTACAAGACAGATGCCAGTTTGCGCCATGCGTTAAAGGGTGAGACAAAAGAGGCCACTGTCATCATAGTCGCTCAGCGTGTGAGCACCGTCAAAGATGCTGATAGAATCATCGTCTTGGATGAAGGCAAAATATCTGCTGTTGGCAAGCATTACGAACTGCTTAAAACCAGTGAGGTTTACAGAGAAATTGTTTCCTCTCAGTTATCAGAGGAGGAGATGTAATGGCAGAAAATCAAAAGAGAAGACCTCAGGGCGGGCCAAGGATGGGCGGTGGCCCGATGATGGGTGTCCCCGCTCAAAAGGCAAAGGATTTTAAGGGAACTCTAAAACGTCTGGTTTCGTATTTAAAACCTCAGAGGACAAGATTCGTAATGGTCTTTTTTATGGCGATTATGAGTACCGTTTTCACTATAAGTGGTCCTAAGATCATGGGAAAGGCCACCACGAAACTCGGCGAGGGAATTTTGGGACTGTACACGCATCAGATTAAACTGATGTATGCAATTCAGCAGAAACTTCCCGCTTCCACTATTGAAAAGATCAAGAGCGAAAGCGTCCCGTTAGTGGATTTTGAATACATTGGCAAGATACTGCTCTTATTGTTGGGGCTGTATGTTATCAGCGCACTGTTTAGCTTTGGCATGTCTTTTATCATGTCAAGCGTGGCACAAAATACGGTGTATACCATGAGAAAAGACGTAAAAGACAAACTCGATAAACTGCCATTAAAGTACTTCGACGGCCACACACACGGAGAAGTGCTGAGCAGGATTACAAACGATATGGATACAATAGCCACAACACTTCAGCAGAGCTTGACACAACTTATCACATCTTTCGTAAGCGTTGTGGGCATTCTGGTTATGATGCTCAGCATTAGTCCAGTCATGACGCTGATAGCTCTGCTGACACTTCCCATGAGCATGATGATTACGGTTTTTATAGCTAAGAAATCACAAAAGTATTTCTCAGAGCAGCAGAGAAGTCTAGGAACGCTCAATGGACATGTGGAAGAAATGTACACAGGACATAAGATAGTCAAGGCATTTGGTCACGAAGAGGATTCGATTAACGAATTTGTAAAAATTAACGGTGAGCTCTATGATGTGGCGTGGAAAGCGCAGTTTATGTCGGGAATCGTCTTTCCAGCACTTAATTTTGTCAACAATTTAGGGTATGTGCTGGTTTGCGTCGTAGGTGGCCTAATGGTGGCTAAGAACAAAATAGAAATTGGGGATATTCAAGCGTTTATACAATACATTAGACAATTTACACAGCCGATTGTTCAGATTGCAAATATCACGAACATCATTCAATCCACTATAGCATCAGCAGAGAGAGTCTTCGAAGTGTTGGATGAAGAAGAGGAAGTTCCCGACGAAGTTCAGTTTCAAGAGATTGGTGACTTTAAAGGACATGTGGCGTTTGACCATGTTAGATTTGGCTATAGCGAAGATCAGATACTCATGGAGGATATCAGCGTCAACGTCGAAGAGGGGAGCACGATTGCCATTGTAGGGCCAACAGGAGCTGGTAAAACCACGATGATTAACTTGCTCATGAGATTTTATGAGCTCAACGGCGGAAGCATTCGAATAGACGGGGTTGATATTTCTAAAATGAGACGTGGTGATTTGAGGGGCTTGTTTGGCATGGTACTCCAAGATACATGGCTCTTTAAGGGCAGTATAAGGGACAACATCGCCTATGGTCGAGAAAATGCAACCGAAGAAGAGATAGTCAAGGCGGCCGATTTAGCGCATGCCCATCACTTTATAACCACCTTGCCAGATGGATATGATACCATCCTTAACGAGGAGGCGTCTAATATCTCACAAGGTCAGAAACAGCTTTTGACAATAGCGAGAGCTATTTTGGCAGATCCGCGTATTTTGATACTTGACGAGGCCACAAGCAACGTTGACACGAGAACAGAGGTTCTTATTCAGAAGGCGATGAACAACCTCATGTATGGCAGAACCAGCTTTGTTATCGCCCATAGGCTTTCAACCATTAGAGATGCAGATTTGATACTGGTTATGAATCAGGGAACGATTATAGAGCAGGGCAATCATGAGACTTTATTGACACAAAATGGCTTCTACGCAAACCTCTACAACAGTCAGTTTTCTGAAGAATAGCATGAATTAGATGTAGAAAGCCCAGAGAACGCAGGTTTCGAATCAATTAAACATGAAGTTGGACTGTCCGAATCAACTTTTTTCAATTGGAAAATGAGTTGACTCGGACAGTCTTTTTTTTGATATAATAGTGAAAATTAAATTTCCCTAAATTAAATTTCTTGAGAACTTAAAACCATGAAAACTTAAAATCATGAAAATCTAAATTTATGGAAACCAGAATTTATGGAAATTGTAGCTTGTGAAAACGAATTATGGAGGCAAATCATGTATGAATTGATAGAACTTGGAATGAAAACCTATTATATAGAGAGTCCGGTAAAAACGGGAATATATAAGATGTCAGAGACGGAGGTTCTCTTGATAGACAGTGGAAATGATAAAGATGCTGCAAAGAAGATTCTTAAGATATTAGCAGAAGAGAACTGGAACTTAAGCCTCATCATCAATACGCACTCCCATGCGGATCATATAGGAGGAAATGCCTATTTAGCGGAAAAAACGGGATGTAAAATTCTCTCTGTGGGAATCGAAACAGCATTTATAAAGTACCCAGAACTTGAATCCTCTTTTTTATATGGCGCTTATCCTCCCAAACCGTTGAGAAACAAGTTTCTAATGGCAAAAGCAAGCAACTGTGAGGCGATAGAGGATTACGAGGCGGAGAACGGCAAAATTGAGGGAATAGAGTGGACAAGGTTGGATGGACACACTATTGGAATGATTGGAATTAAAACTTCTGATGATGTGTGGTTTATTGGAGATGCTGTCAATGGGCCCCATATCATAGAGAAGTATCACGTGTCATTTGTATATGACATCAAGCGTTATCTCGAGACATTCGAACACCTTAAGACATTGGAGGGTCGAAAGTTTGTGGCAGCCCATAGTAAGGTAGCAGATGAACTGTCGGAACTTGTTCAGGTTAATCTCGAGAAAACACTTGAAATCATCAATTTAATTCAAAACGTCTGTCGTAAGCCGATGAGCTTTGAACAGCTTCTAAAAGCGATTTTCGATCACTACGAGCTGAATATGGACATCAATCAGTATGTGCTGGTGGGAACCTCAGTGAAAGCCTATCTCTCCTACTTATACGACGAGGGCAAGATGACTTATGGCATAGATGAAAATCAACTGAAATGGACTACTCTGGACTAGAGACCAGCTTAGATTTCTGTCTTAAGTAATAGGTGTACAAAATAGCCCCAATCCCTCCTGAAATAGGGAGGAAAAATACTGGAATGGTTTGAATCAATCCCCCTGATATCAAAAGGCTAATCGGCAATACAATCTTGACGCCGCTGGAGACTAAACTCAAAATACGCCCTCGAATTTCATCGGGGATTTTCTTTTGAAAGATATAGACAATGGGAATGTCAATAAATGAGATGGCAAACCCAAATATGAACATGAGGACGGCGTAATAAAGAGTCAGCAGTGATTTTGAAACGGTTAGTGAAACAAGAAGTGGCATACCCACGAGGATAGAAGCAATTGCCATGACCAAAATCATTTGCCTCAAAATCAACTTGAAATCATATTTTGCCAAGAATCGTTCAATGATAAGAGAACCCAAAATCATGCCAATGGGGAAAAAGGCATTTATCAGTCCATACGACTTTGGTGCAAGATGATAAACTTCGTTGATGATAAAAGGCAATGGCACCTGAATCGAATATCCCAAAAAGAAGTTGATAAATATAAAGATGCCAGTGAGGCCTTTGATTTCAGCAGAGTGTTTAAAATAGTCAATGCCCTCTGCAAAGTCCTCTTTGAACGATCCTGAGGGTTTTGACTTCCCCTGCTCAGGGGTGACGGTGAAATCCAAGAACACTTCACTGATGGCGGAAATCAAAAAAGAGATGGCATTTAATAGAATAAAGGCGCGCATGTCAAAAAGTGCATAGGCGAGGCCGCCTAAAATTGGGCCTAGGATTGCAGAAAGAGAGTCGATTCCCTTGCTGATGGCATTGATTTTCAAGAGAAACGCCTCGGTCACCAGAGCAGGTTTGGCACTTTCAATTGCGATCATGAATAAGGTTGAAAAAACCGTTAAAATGGCAGTAGTGGCATATATCACTGGAATTGTGAGCGCCTTCATGCCAATGTAGTAGTAGAGTCCCAAAAAGAGCAGACCACTTAAGATATCCATTGCAATAATCAGATTTTTTTTGTTGATGCGATCGGCTAAAACACCAGCAAATGGACTGATAAGCAGCATTGGAACGATTCCGAGAAATAAGTTGGCGGCAAAGCTCAGAGCAGAACCGCTTATTTTTAAGACATAGAGGCTCACTGCAAAGGTATAGATGGAGGAACCAAAGACTGAAATCCCCTTTCCCGAGACAAAAAAAGCGAGATTTTTTTGATTTGCAGATAATTTAAATTGGGTTTTATGAATGGCGATACCCGAGGTTTGGGCTTTTGAATTTGCAGATTTTGACTTTATTGGTTTCGGACTTATAGGTTTTGTCACGTAAATCACCCCTTCTCAATCGACTTAATTTAGTTGATAAAGTCATTATAGACAATGGGGATGAGCCCATGACAAAGGGGTTTTAATCTATTCAAAATGAATTTTTAAGTAAATTTATTAAGGATTCCAATTCAAATTGAAGATTAAATCAGAATTGGCCCGCTTGTTTCAAGGGCATAAAAAAACAATGGGGTCAGCCCCATTGTTTTAGAATTCTCTTTAAAAAAATTATAAGGGTTCATTTCGCACTCCATAGTAGAGATAGCTGAAGACCCGTTCGCCATCGGTGAAAAAGTTTTCGTAAACACCGCCTTTATGGACAAAGTCAGAGCGGTAGGAGAGCTGTTCCTCAAACCCAAGAGATTTGAGACTTTCAAGAACGGGTGTCAACCTAAAATTTGGGCGATATTCAGGTGAAATTTTCGATTGTTTCCCAAAATTTTCGAACAGCAAATATCCAGAGAGAAGCGGTGCCTGTGTTTTCATGTACTTGAGCAGCTGTGGCAATAAAAATTCAGTATGGTCAAATGCATAATTGCTGGAACCCGAAATATCAAGCAATAAATCAATGGATTGATTTCGGAGCGGAATTGTGGTAAAATCGCAAGCGATTAACATAATGTCAAATGGCATGGGGGTTCTTGAAAGCCTATAAGAAAGCCATTTCAGCTTGTCTATATCATGGTCAACAGCGACATAACGAATAGACGGATGCATTTTCTCGAAACAGTACCTTAAAAAAAATCCGTGTCCAATGCCGATTTCTAAAAAGGTGCTATCTTGGAAATCTGCTAGCGGAATGTTCTTATAGCCCCACTCAAAAGTCTTATATAAGTGGGTGAGGTAATCGGGATCAGTTTTTTCAATATATTCATCTAAATAGACGTCAGTGATGTCAGATTGGAAATAGTGAGGCTGTTTTTTTGCCCCTTGGGCGATTAAAATACCATCTGATATGGTCAGATTTTCGCCGCATGGACAAACCAGTAGACCATTTACGACCTGTTGCATCTTTACCTGTGCTCTATCTAGCATCATGTTACCGCCACACTTTGGACAAATCACAAGCGAAAGACATGAGAGCGGAACCCCAAAGGGTCGAGTGGGAAAGCTCGTTGACTTTAAAGTGGATATCTCTGATGCAAGCAACTCCTTGGAATCCGTTAGCGTCTGAATCTGCAAGTCGAGTTCACTTAGCCTCTGTTCAAATAGCGATTGATAGTATAAACTTTTCTCATAGCCACTTAGACGGCCAATGCGTTTAAATGCCATAAAAGTTTGAATTTCTTGCAGTGAAAATCCCAGTGTTTTAAATCGCAAAATATCGTCAAAATCAGATTGGCATCTATTGTCAAAATCGTATTGAGAGTGCTTTTTTTCTGGAAAGATTAGATTCAAACTCATATAATGTCTAACCGTATCAATAGTGGTTGAATTCATTTTTGCAAATTCTCCAATCCTCATAAGAACCTCCGAATGATTACAGCATAATAATTACAACTTGTTAAGGATATTATAACGCTTGTTTCCCGTTTTATCAAAGAAATCGGGTTCTATACGCTCACGATGTGTGATATTATTATGATAGGATGGGACAGAAGGAGAGACTATAATGAATCTGCTATTATGTGATGACGAAAAAGCAATTGTAGAACAAATGAAGTCGTTTTCAAAGGGAATTGAAGATATTCCACTCACATTATTTGTGGCGAATACATCTGAAGATGCAGTAAAACTCATGGAAGAACATAGAATGGATGCGGCTATATTTGACATAGATATTGATGAAACAAGCGGTATTGAACTTGCCAAGCAGTATAAAAAGCACAATCCGGTTGGGACTTTGGCATTTTTAACCAGCTACGATTCGTACGCATATGACGCCTTTCAGGTGGAGGCTGTTAAATACCTTCTGAAACCAGTGACAGAAGCATCATTTAAAGAAACCGTTACTTTTTTGTATCAGCGATATGTTGAAAAGAGCTTTATCGAAAACCATATGAGCAAGAGTGTTGCTATCAAATATGAAGGCCAGCAGATTTTGATAAAACAGGCGGAAATCGTCTATATCGAAAAAATAGGAAAGAAGTCTATCTATCATACATTACTTGATTCATATGAGGTCAGAGAGACGATTAAGGCCATCTATGAACAGCTTTCAAGTGATATGTTCTTGCAGTGTCATCAGGGATTTATCATCAATGTGGATTACATACAGAAGCTGGAGCGATATACTGTGTATATCGGCATGGGAGATGAGAGTATTCCCGTGCCAGTGAGCAAGGCAAATGTAGAGAGAGTAAAAGAGGCAATTAGAAAGAAGATATGGGGGGAATAGCTTGGATTGGCTGGTAATTGAAAAAGGGATAAATCTCTTTGAGATGTTCATCGTGATGTTTTTTCTCAAAAAACAGTTTGCAAGGGAGAGAACAACACACTTTTTAGATGATTTAATAGTGGTGATTGTAGCCAGTGTTATCCTGTCGTACTTAAATCACATATATGATATTGGATCGCTTGCGGTAATGGGGATTATGTTCCTCTATTGGACAGTGGTGGGACTAATACGATATGGGAGAAAACATATTTTAAAAATCCTTCTATCCATCATTATTGTAGACGTGGTTTTAATTGCCTGTGAGTTCAGCGTCATTATTATTATGGGTCTCTTTTTAAAAGCTACACCTATGGACTTGGCAGCACTTGGCACACAAAGGTTCATATTTGCAGTCAACAGCAAGCTATTGGCATTTCTGATTGTTCAGCTTGTCCATACCACTAAAATGCATACGGAGCTAAGTCAAAAGTATCAGTCATTTATCTTGGTTTTGATGTTCATCCTCAACATTGTGATTTCCTTTTTTATAACAGATGTCTACAGAAATTATGTAATCAGTGATGAGGCCAATAACAGTGTGCTGGTATTGAGTTTTGTTGTATTTGTATGTAATATCCTGGTGCTGCTAATCAGCAATATCGTCTTTAAAGCAGCTCAGGTTGAATTTGATAAACAGCTGATTGAGATATCGTTAAATCAAAGAAATGTGCAGATAGATGAACTAAAGAGCGTCATGGAACTCGTCAGGCGCAATCAACATGATTTTAAAAATCATCTTCAGGCAATCAATGCAATGGTTTCAAGTGACAAGGTTGCAGAGGTTAAGAATTATCTGGCGCATTTAGGTGAGAGTCAGACGGAGATAGACCAGTCGCTTAAGTCTTCCATGACAGCAATTGAGCTGATTATACAGCAAAAGATAAAAATTGCCGAGAAAAAGGGCATCAGCGTGATAAAGGAAATTGTCATTCCAAACAATTTCGAGGATTTAGACTACGGCATGGCTATTATAATTGGCAATTCAATGGACAACGCCATAGAGGCAAACGAAACTGTTGACGGAGAAAAATATATAGAAATCAAGGTGTTTGTGAAAAATGGATATCTGAATTACTACATTGAAAATGCATCTTCTGGAGATTACAACACCTTTGGCGATAAGCTGATGACGAAAAAACTAGATGCATCACTTCATGGATTTGGCCTCGTGACTATTGAGGAAGTTGTGAAAAAGCATCATGGAATCATAGAGATACAACCGATGAAAGAAAAATTTATTTTAAAATGCAGTTTGCTGATTGAGATTTAATTTATGAGCTAAGCAAGGCTATCCCTTGACTTGGCTTTTTTTATTGGATTTTTGATGAATAATTCCGCTTTGTAAGAAGAATTTAGACCCCAAAACGCTAATCTTGCCATACCCATGATTTTACAAAAAAGGTTGAGATACCAGTCTTTATCCCCCTTAAAATCATATAGATGTTCCAAATAGGACGCTTATTGTTCCAAATAGGCCAAAGGGGTTGAGAAATAGAGCCCATGTACCTATAATAAGGACAAATGCAAGAATAAATAAAGCATTTTAAGCATTTACAATCGGGGTGTGATTCATTTGATTCATGTGATAGCAAAGAATATAACCAACGAATTTTTTGTAAATCGACTTGAGACAGAAATTGATAAAGCGAAATTCGAGTATGGCCTTGTGCTGTTTATCGAAATCGTTCTCGACATTATCGGGTTTGCGATTTTGGGTATGCTATTTGGCAACATGGCTCTGCTGGCGGTCTATTTAATTGCTTTCGCTATCGCACGAATGAACGCGGGAGGCTATCATGCCAAAACCTTTTTAGGATGTTTCATCACAATTGCGATTTTGGCTCTGGCTTCAATTCATATTGTCTCCCACATTGGGGGAGACTCCGTACTATATATCATATTAGCTGGAATATCTGGTGCAATTATTGTTGCAATTGCACCAGTCGATTCCGCTGAAAAACCCCTCGGGACTCAGCATAGGCGCAGATTGAGAAAAAAGACATTAAACTCTATACTAAGTCTTGTCGTATTATGTATACTTCTAAACGCGTTAGGTTTTAAAGCTGGCACGTGTACTATTTGTATGGCGATTATCGGACAGATGTTGTCCATGATGCCGGTTTATTTAAGTAGAAGGAGGAATAGAATAGTATGAAAAAATGGTTAGGGAAATTTGGAAACGTCTTTGTATTATCAATTCTAGGGTTGGCAGTAACAAACTTAAATGCCGCATGTATGTTTTGGGCTCATCAACCTGAAGTGCCGGAGTGTTTGAGGGATTCTGAATAATTTAGCGATTTCTTACTCCATATAAACTCCTAGACAAATAAAAAAATGGAATCTGAACTTTGACCTGTTGATTCGGATTCCATTTTTTTAGCCGAAAATTGGAGGTGCATTGATGAAAAGTGTTTACAAATGCTTCAAAGGGATGCTCGTTTTCGGTTTGATTATAAATATTTACTGGCTAAAAATATATTCACCAACGTTAGTATTTATGATTAATGCAATCCTATTTTGCACAGCCTATACAGTCATCCTGTTTTACAAAGGTGTTAAACAGATTGAACTCATGATTAAGGTTTTTACAGCCATTTTAATAGTAGAACCAATTGTTATCTTTTTTAGATACAATTCCATATATATATCTTTGTTTTCGCTGTTTTTATGCATGTTGTTTTTGGTGTTTTTAATTGCTTTAAAAGAAGAAATGGAGGGTGACGAGGTCTAATGAATCGGTCGAGATTTAACAATTTGCTAAAGTTATCCGTGACCTTGGTATCACTTGTTGTTTTGTTTTTTATGTTTACAAGTGAGAATATTACATATTGTGTTCCCGCATCTGTTACCGAATTTGCCAAATACTTAGAATCTCAAATTTTATATCCAGTTGTTGCAAACGCAAACCACTCTGGTTATGTGGAAGTGAACAACACGGAGGCTTATGAGAGACAGTTTGATGTGGACGATTCACTTGTCAGTTTGAGTATAAAAAGATACAGCTCTTTAGAACAGGCATATGATGCTTATGATAAACTCAAGCATCAATCCGTTTTAAAGCTGATATTCGATATCGACGGGAATTCGTATATCAGCTATAAAATTGACGATACCTATTATGCGGCATGGCGGAATGATGAAACAGTCATTGTCATCTTTTCCAAAAGCCATACGGGCTTGAAATCGTTTCAGGATTTTATCATCAGTCAATTGACAACGTAATTATCTTATTTTTGTTATACCCCATGGAGCCTCCCCCCAGTGCCCCTACCAAACGATGGAAGGAGGCTCTTTTTCTGTCCAAAATTTTCTCTTCCTTCCCTTAATTAAGGGCAAGTCAAAAAGTTATCTTCTCACATCCCTTTTACCAGAACAGCATTAAGTTTATAATATAAGGAGTGATTCTAAAATTTTCGATAGATGAGTGGAGGCATGAATGAAAATATTGCATACCGCTGATTGGCATCTTGGGAAGTTGATTAACAACACCTTTATGACAGATGACCAGTTGGAGTTACTCAGTAAGATCAAACAAATTATTAGCGAGAGAGAAATTGATGTGGTTATTGTCGCAGGCGATGTCTATGACAGAAGCATTCCACCAGTGGAGGCGGTCAACCTGCTCAGTGATTTTCTCACAGACATAACCAAACATAGAGAGGTTAAAGTTATTATGAGTAGTGGCAACCATGATTCAGCTTCGAGGTTATCGTTTGGTGCGCCGCTCTTTTCGTCAAATGGCGTGTATTTAGTGGGTCAGGCGGAAAAGGGATACCAAAAAATAGAAATAGCAGATGGAGAGGGTGAAATCACGGATTTCTACGTAATTCCCTATCTAACGCCGTTTGAAGGCAGAAAACAATTTGACAATCCAGACCTGAAAACCAACGACGATCTCTATGAATATCTCTTTGAGAAAATTAGTGAGGAGAGGCAAGAGGCGCATCATTCTGTCATTGTAGCTCATGGTTTTGTCATTGGCATGGATTTGCCAGAGGAATCTGAATCAGAGAGGCCTTTGAGTATAGGAGGCGCTGATTATATCTCTTATCGTCATTTCTTGCCCTATGACTATACGGCTTTAGGACATCTTCACAACCCCCAAAAGGTGGGCACTGAACATATTAGATACTCTGGCTCATTACTCAAATACTCATTTTCGGAAAGTCAGTCTCAGAAGGGTGTCGTGATTGTGATGCTTTCATCTGAACTGGATGGAAATCGACAAGTTGAGTTTGTTCCCATAAAGCCAACAAGGGATATGAGAATTATCAAAGGACCGCTCATGGAACTTGTAAGTGAACAGGTGGCGTCGTCGGGAAACCGTGAAGACTATATTCACGCGATTCTGACAGACCGTGGGGAATTGATTGATCCAATATACACTTTGAGGAGTGTGTATCCCAATGTACTCTCTGTGGAAAAAGCACCAACTCTGAAGGCAGGTAGATCAGGCGATGGTTACAGTGTAGATATTCAGGAAAAAGACCCCTTTGTTCTATTCGAAGCGTTTCACGAACAAATTGAGGGTGATTCTCTGACGGAGGCTGAAAGAGAATTTGTAAAAGCCTGTATTGAATCAGTTCTCGGGGAGGAAACGAAATGAGACCAATCACACTTGAAATGGAAGCCTTTGGGCCGTATGCACAGAGGGAAGTCGTAGATTTTAAGGCGTTTAATCGAGATGGCATATTTTTGATAACTGGGCCGACTGGAGCAGGTAAAACCACTATATTTGACGCCATCATATATGTGCTTTACGGTGTATCCAGCGGGGCTTTAAGAGATGGAGACAGTTTTAGGAGCGATCATGCAGAGATGGAGCGGTTGACTTCGGTTATCCTGTCTTTTGAACTCAGAGGAGAAACTTATAAAGTTAAGAGAGTTCCCAAACAGCTTAGGCCGAAAGTAAGTGGAAATGGGATGACCACTCAGTTGGCAGAGGCAGAACTGGAAGGCGATTCAATTGCCATTTCAGGCGTGAAGGAAGTCACCGATAAAATCGTGGAACTGTTTGGGCTCAACGCAGAACAGTTTAGGCAAATTATGATGATTCCCCAGGGGGAATTTAGAAGGCTCATATTGAGTGATAGCCGTGAAAAATCGGAGATTTTCAGGAAGTTATTTGGAACAGCTCACTTTGAACAAATTCAAGAAAAAATGAAACTTGAAGAAGAGCTTGTCAGAAATAGACATACAGAAATCGTCACTGAGATGAAATTGATTGCCGGTAGGTTTAAAACAGATTTGGAACTGAGGAATCTGTTTATTGAAAATCCCGTGATTCCAAATGCCCTATCCCTTTCTGAGATGCTTATGGAGCAGATAAAGCAGAATAGAGAACAGCTAGGGAACTTAAAGGATTCCTTAGAAAAGGCCCAGGCGGCAATGGATGCTACTTCCAGAGAAATAGATAAGAACGCTCAGCTTTTGAAATTCAAAGCAGAATATGAGTCTGGGAAAGAACAGCTCGGACGACTGCTAAAGTCGGAAGATACCATGAACTCAATTTCGGAGAGAATAAGTTTGGCGCAAAAGGCAAATACTATGTTATCAGATGAAAGGCACTTTGAACAAGCCGCCTCAGATTTTGAAAATCGCAAGCGAGAAGTTATGCATGTAGAAGAAGAGGTTCAAGCCTGCGAAAGGAAAATGTTAAAGTCGGCAGTAGAACGAGAAAAATTGCCTGAAATTCAAAGAGAATTAAGTACCCTTCAAAAAGAACTCAGCGGCCTTGAATACATTCTTGAAGATGTGCAGAGATTTGAATCGTTAAAAAGTGAAGCGACAAGGCTGGAGAAAGAACTGGAGACATTTAATAGACAGCAGCAGGAAAAGAAACATCAGCATGAGAGATTGCTTGAGTCTGAATCCAATCTCATTGGTGCGATAGAGACCATTCAGAAGTCTAAGACGAAACTGGCAGAGGTCAATGCCACTGGAAGCAGTTATAAGAGACTACATGAGTTGGTGGTTCAGATGTTATCGCTACAGGCAGAGTTGACACAGCAATCCTCTAAACTTAAACAGGTGACAGAGTCTATTGACGCGACCATCAAGAGTGAGCGTTTGATGAGAGTCTCTTTTGAAAAACTTGAAAGTGCATTTATATCTGGGTACGCGGGCATCTTGGCAGAACGTCTATCGGAAGGTGAACCATGCGCTGTATGCGGATCGGTGCATCATCCTAATCCTGCGGTACTAAAGACGGTTATCTCCAAGGATGCTGTGGATGTGGAACGGAAAAAACATGAACGCATAAAAATGACGCTTGAGAAGTTGAAAGTTGAGAAGAAACATGCAGAAAGCGGAAAAGAGAAGCTCGTCCAACAGTTGGAGGAACTCACCGGTAAGTTGAAGCAACTCTGTGAGGAGATTCCAGATGTATTGGATATGCAGGCATATGCAAATCTGCAAAATGACATGGCTGCTTTTAGAAGTGCATTAGAAGACAAGTTGACACAGCTTTCCGCAGAGTCGAAGGCGCTTAGGAGAGCTGTGGAGGGCGAAGGTGAAAAGCGGTCATCTTTAGACGCTTCTAGAAGACAGCTGGAATTGATGGGAGAGCAGCTGCAAACATTGGAATCCCAAATTAGAAAGACTTCGCTGGAATATGAAAGCGCCAAGGCGATTGTCAATCAGATACGTGCGAAGATACCAGAGCGGCTTTTGGATTTAAAGGCGCTTCAACAGGAGATTAAATCACTTACAGAGAAGCAAGATGGCTTTCAAAAGGAAGCCTTAAGGTTGGAAGAGACGCATAGGCAATACGCTGAAACGCTGAGTATCTTACGTGAAAAACAAGCCAATGTCCAGAGAGAGCTTCAAGCAGATGAAAAGAGGTATCTTGCATCAAAAGAGGCCTTCAACGAAAAGTTAAGTCAGTGTGGGTTTGAGTCGGTAGCTCTATATCATGAGAGCAAGTTGATTTCATCAGAGATAGACGAGATGACCAAGAGACTTGAACAATTTAGAACTTCCAAAGAGTCGTTAAAACAGAGGATTGAGATTTTGGAGGAAATGTTAAAATCTCAAGTACCCGTGGATTCAAGGCAATTGGAAAGTCAATTTGAAATGGAAAAAGCTCAGTGGAAGGCATTACAAGATGTCTACTCAGATGAATCGTCACAGATAGTTTCCAATGAAGAGCTCTTGGGCGATTATAAAGAGGCACTGCAAAAGCTGGAAACTTGCCAAAAGAAGTACGAATCGGTGTCTAGAATTTCAAAACTGGCCAGAGGAAATAATGTTCAAAAATTATCTTTTGAAAATTATGTCTTGTCCCAATATTTTGAAGACGTTCTCACTGCTGCAAATCAAAGATTGTACCACATGACACAAGGGAGATATGAATTAAACCGCAAGAAAGAAAGAAACAAGGGAAATGCTCAGAGTGGGCTGGACATAGAGGTGCTGGATCAGTTTACTGGAAAGTTGAGACATGTAAAGACGCTGTCTGGGGGAGAGACGTTTAAGGCATCACTGGCTTTGGCACTGGGGTTATCGGATGTGGTTCAAAGATACTCTGGGGGCATTAGTTTAGAGACGATGTTCATAGACGAGGGATTCGGAACACTTGATAGCGACTCGCTTGATAAAGCTATCGAGTCTCTGATATCGCTGGGGGGCAAGAACAGGCTAGTGGGCATAATTTCTCATGTACAGGAGTTAAAAGAGAGAATACCGTCACAGCTGAGGGTCATTTCTGACATAAAGGGATCTTATACACAGGTGATTCAATAAGTTTGCTAAGAATAATAAAGTCATGGCGAATGTGTCCGCAGTTTGGTGAAATAATTGCGGATTTATAACAAAAGGGCTATTGCAACTCTAAGAAATTGAGTTTGCAATAGCCCTTTTGCGTGAGCCAAAGTCTATTTAGAGTGTATTTTGATCGAGCTCATTAGAGATAGGTGACGCGGTTTTTGCCATTGTTTTTGGATTCGTAGAGGGCCTTGTCTGCACGTTTGATGATGGTGTCTTCCGTGTCAAGTGCTGTTGCCTGAGTTAGGCCGACACTGACGGTTATATTGAATTTTGAAAGCATGTCATCACTTGCAATCTGTTCTCTCAGTGCATCTAAAAGGGCAGTTGCTTCGGCGGAATCCCTGTAGATGATGCCGCTAAATTCATCGCCTCCCCAACGGGTAATCAAGTGGTCGGTGAGTGAATTGCCGCAGATGGTCATCATGTGTTTGAGAATTTTATCTCCTTGAATATGACCGTACTGGTCGTTGATCTCTTTAAAGTGGTCTAGGTCTATCAAGAAGACGCACCAGTCAAAATTGTCATCGGCGAAGGCCTCTTTTAGCTTGAGGTCAAAGCCCTTTCGGTTCGGAAGAATTCCCAACGTATCCATCATGGCGGTGTAATTGAGTTGGGCTTCGTGTCTTTTGATGATTTTCGTGACGATGAAGATAACCGAAGCGAGTACAAGCAAGATGATGAAGGCATCATAATAAAGCTGTTGATTAAAAGACCTTGTGAGGATGGAGGTATCCTTGCGTACGACCAGATACCAGTTCATCTCTTCTATATAATGGCTGATTACATATTGTTCAGTCTTGTGAGACTCGAGATCGAAGACATTGAGGGCTTCAGATTTTCCATAGAGGCTGTTGCCGATTTTTTGATAGAGATCTTCATCATTGAGATTTCTCGTTCCAATATACCCTGCGTTTGTATGAGCTTGAACCAAACCATTTTCATCCACGAGGAACGCCTCTAGGTGATAGTTTTTTTCGAAGTCGGAAAGGAGGCTCTGTATGTACTCCATTTCGACGCCAACCCCAGTGACACCCATTACATTCCCACTTGGATCGAGGATTTTACAGTTTACAAAGACCGTGAGAAGCTGATTATCCACTTCATCTTGATCCACATCCAATATATATAGATTCTCCTGATTTACAAAATTATAATACCAAATGTCATGGTCATTTTCTTTGGAGATGGTTTTAAACAGACCATTATAGTGGAAATACTTCCCCGATGTATCGGAAACCAAAAAGACTGAATGATAATGGTATTTATTTCTAATCCCTTCAAGATAGTGGACGATTTCACTTTCTGAGCGATTTGTTTCCTCTGCCAACCAGTTCTTGACGAAGGAATCATTTGCCATTGTCAAACTGACGAAAATAGGCTTAGTGAGTTCGCTGTCAATTTCAGAGTAAATGTTGGTTGAGGTGAGTTTTGAGATGTTTAGGATATCATCTTTGATAATAGAACTATAAGTTGTGAAACTCAAAAATATAATAGCGGCAATGCCGAGAAAGATAATCGTTGAGATTACAAATCCGATTTGACTCTTTTTCTTCATGGAATGTCCTTTCTATATAGTGGATAGATTCTTAAGTCATTATATCACGATAAAGAAGGTGTGAAAATTGAAAAGCCAATAATATGAACTGTAAAAAAATTGAAAATTGCAGACGGGAATAAAGCATTTCAAACACAGAAAGTTACAGTTTATTCATAAATTCGTCTCATATAAAGAAGTCTGAGTTAAAATGAGGAAAAGTAGGAAATGGGGAGGCACATGTGGAAGCAATGTCGAGGAATATAGGGTTTGGGCCGTTTTTAAAAGAGAGTTTAAGTGTTTATTATGACATCTTGACGCCAACCAAGTGCAATTGTGATTTTGTGGCAAAGTACAACGAGCGCAATTCCGCATATGCACTTAAAAAGGAAATTGAATACTATGCGTTTGAGAATAACGAGGTCATCTTCTATGAGAGACTTGATGAAGTGACACTTGAAAAGATAGAGTCTATAAAGTCGCTCTTTGACAAAGGCCATGTTGAATTTGTGGAAAATAGCAAGGATCACATGGCGACATCCATGTACTATGTTATAGAAATAGATATGCCTCAGGCGTCTGATGTTGTGAGGGCGATTAAGCGATTTCGATTTTACAAGAGTTTCAGGTTTGGACTTGACGGGTGGGTAAATGGGAGCATTATCCTTATAGATACCACCAGGCAAAAGGGCTTCAGCAATCCTTATGGCAGAAGGGAATGTAAAAGGCTGATAAAGCTCCACGGCAAGTTTATTGAAAAGATTGTAAGTCAAACGACTTCAATATAAAAAATTTGGGGAGGTTTATGAAATGAGTGCAGTTATTTTAATTTTCATTTCGGTTGTACTTTTCTTAGTTGCTTATGTGACTTATGGTGCGTCGCTTGCCAAGAAATGGGGCATTGATGAGAGTATTAAAACACCAGCACACAGGCTTGCTGATGGCGTGGACTATGTGCCAGCTAAAGCACCGGTATTATTAGGTCATCATTTTTCTTCAATTGCAGGGGCAGGCCCAATCGTCGGCCCAATTACAGCAGCTATCTTCGGATGGGTTCCAGTTTTCCTTTGGATTATCATCGGATCTATTTTCTTTGGAGGGGTTCACGATATGGGCTCGCTCTTTGCTTCTGTGAGAAACGATGGGAAATCAATAGGGGAAGTTATCCATACGACGATTGGAGATAAGGGCAAGAAATTGTTTGCTATTTTCGCTTGGTTGACGCTTCTACTGGTCGTCGCGGCATTTACAAACATCGTGGCAAATACATTCGTCTCTGTTCCGGCAGCGGCATCTTCTTCTCTCATGTTTATTGTTCTTGCAATTATCTTTGGCTACTTTGTCTATAGAAGAGGTGTTGGTTTGGGTTTGGGAACATTAATAGGCGTCGTGGCGCTATTTGCCTGTGTCTATCTTGGAACACTTTTCCCAATATCGCTTTCAAGAGAAGCGTGGATGCTCATACTGCTTGCTTATATTTTCGTAGCAAGTGTAACACCCGTTTGGATTTTACTTCAACCTAGAGACTATCTAAACTCGTTTCTACTATATGCGATGCTGATTGGTGGGCTCGTGGGCGTTGTTATTATGAGGCCTTCTATGCAACTTGCACCTGTTACTAGTTTTTCAGTAGACAAAGCGACACTGTTTCCAATTTTGTTTGTAACGGTGGCATGTGGGGCGATCTCGGGTTTCCATTCACTTGTTGGCTCGGGAACGACTTCTAAACAAATTGACTCTGAAAAGGATATCCGCTTGGTGGGATATGGTTCTATGCTCATAGAGGGTGTTTTGGCTGTAATTGCAATTGTCACAGCAGGCTACATCGGGGCAGATAAATTTGCAGAACTCCTTGCAAATGGTGGGCCTGTCAACGTATTTTCAGACGGACTTGGTACCTTTATGACATCTTTCGGCATGCCTTTTGCTGCAGCGAAGAGCTTTACAGCACTTGCCATATCGGCATTTGCGCTGACATCACTAGATACGGCAACTAGACTTGCCAGATTTATCTTCCAGGAATTTTTCACAAGTGGTGATGAAATTTCTGAAAAGGGGATTACCAACCGATATGCTTCCACAGGAATTACAGTGGCTGTGGGTGGTGGACTCGCCTTCTTTGGATGGGCGCAAATATGGCCGTTATTTGGTTCTGCAAATCAGCTTTTAGCCGCACTTGCACTCTTGGCGCTTGCTGTATGGCTAAAGGAAATGGGCAAAGAATATAAACAAATTATTATTCCAATGTTCTTTATGTTTGCAGTAACACTGGCGGCGCTGGTTCAGTTAATCTTTACAAATAGGAGTAACTATGTGCTTCTGATATTTGCCATTGCTCTATTCATATTGGCAATCGTGCTGATTCAACAGTCGATAAGTGCCTTTAGAGGCGAAAATAAGATTCAGGAAACTCAGAAGTAGGCAACTATAGAATTTCAGGACTCTGCATATCTATTTCAGGAGTCCGCCTATAATCGTTTAATAAGGTTATAAAAGACACATCTCATTGAAGCGAAAATGGCTTTTGAGATGTGTTTTTTTATCCCTTCAAGACCTTATCGACTTTTTTTTTACAATAAGGAGACTAAAAATAGACGATATCATTTTAAAATGTGGTTAATAGAATTAAACACAGATCGTCTGAGGTTCAGTGCGGGTACTTTGATGGAAAATCGGGGGACTCATGGTGATAGGATGGTTGGGGTTAAAAATGGAGGCGTAATAAATGATTAAGAATTCGGAAATTTCAAATGCAATGAAAGTCAAACTCGAAGACATTTTCACGGAATTGCCGGCAAAACCTGCATTTGTGGAAGGTATCAGAAGAGCACCAAAGAGAGAATTCACTTTAAACAAGGACGAAACAGCTCTTGCACTTAAAAATGCACTTCGCTATATTCCAGAAAAATGGCATGAAGCAGTGGCTGAAGAGTTTCTCGAAGAGCTTTTGACAATGGGGAGAATCTACGGCTATAGATTTAGACCAGTTGGACAAATTAAAGGGAAACCAATTGATGAATACAAAGGTGTTACAACTGAAGGTAGAGCAATTCAAGTCATGATTGACAACAACTTGGATTTTGATATTGCTCTATACCCATATGAACTTGTCACTTACGGTGAAACTGGCCAAGTATGTCAAAACTGGATGCAATATCACATCATCAAAAAATACCTTGAAATCATGACGGATGAACAAACGCTTGTGGTTCAATCTGGACATCCTCTGGGACTTTTTAAATCTCCAAAGAATGCGCCTAGAGCTATTATTACAAACGGTTTGATGATTGGTATGTTCGACGACCTCGAAAACTGGAACAGAGGGGCTGCACTGGGGGTTGCTTCTTACGGACAGATGACAGCAGGTGGTTGGATGTACATTGGACCACAGGGAATCGTGCATGGAACATACTCGACTGTTCTCAATGCAGGTCGTGATAAACTCGGCATTCCAGAAGATGAAAACCTCAAAGGCAGATTGTTCGTAACATCTGGTCTTGGCGGCATGAGTGGTGCTCAAGGAAAAGCAGTTGAAATAGCAGGCGGCGTCGGCATCATCGCAGAAGTGGACGAGTCGAGAATCGTCACTAGACACTCCCAAGGATGGGTTAGCGAAGTGACCAGAACGCCAAAAGAGGCATTTGATAGAGCAAAAGTGCATCAAGAAGCTGGCACGCCAGCGGCAATCGCTTTCCTTGGAAACATCGTTGATTTACTTGAATATGCAGTTGAAAACAATGTTCACATAGATTTACTCTCAGATCAAACATCTTGCCACAATGCATATGATGGCGGATACTGCCCAGTTGGCATCAGCTTTGAAGAGAGAACAGACCTTTTGGGACATGACAAACCTAAATTTATAAAACTCGTAAATGAAACACTGGTAAGACATTACAAAGCAATTAAAGCCTTAACTTCAAAGGGTGTTTACTTCTTCGATTACGGCAACAGCTTCATGAAGGCAATCTTTGATGCCGGCGTACAGGAAATCTGTAAAAACGGCGTTAACGAATTAGATGGATTTATCTGGCCTTCATATGTTGAAGACATCATGGGACCTGTCCTCTTCGACTATGGATATGGACCTTTCAGATGGGTTTGCCTCAGCGGAAAAGACGAAGACCTCAGAAAGACAGACCATGCGGCAATGTCTTGTATAGATCCTGATAGAAGATTCCAAGACAGAGACAACTGGGTTTGGATTAGAGATGCTGAAAAGAACAAATTGGTTGTTGGGACTAAAGCCAGAATCTTATACCAAGATGCACTTGGACGTTTGAAAATAGCGCTTAAATTTAATGAAATGGTCAGAAATGGCGAAATTGGCCCAGTGATGCTCGGTAGAGACCATCATGATACAGGTGGAACGGACTCTCCATTTAGAGAGACTTCAAATATCAAAGACGGTTCAAACATCATGGCGGAAATGGCAACACATGTTTTTGCAGGAAATGCTGCTAGGGGCATGAGTATGATCGCCCTCCACAATGGCGGTGGTGTCGGAATTGGTAAATCCATCAACGGCGGATTCGGCATGGTGCTGGATGGAAGCGAAAGGGTTGACGAAATCCTTCAAAATGCAATGCCGTTTGACGTTATGGGCGGTGTTGCAAGACGTGCATGGGCTAGAAACGAACATGCTCTTGAAACTTCAATGGCGTACAATGACATGAGATCAACAGATCATATCACCCTTCCTTTCATTCCGAAAGAGGACTTGGTACAATCTTTGGTTGACAAACACTATGTAAAAGGTGGAAAATAGAATCAAACAGAATGGCTGCTAATCGCTTTTGAGAGGCAGCCTTTTTAATAAGGCAATTATGGGGAAGTTATTTTACAAGTGAGAGGGATATGATTAAACTAACATTATTAGGAAAACCGAATATTGAAATCAATCAGAAGTCGGTGGATGTCTCCCTTAAAAAAAGTGAAGCGATTCTATATTATATAGGGGTTCAAAAACGGGTAACACGTTCTGAACTCGTGTCACTCATCTGGGGGGAAACTGATGAGCAAACTGCCAAAAAGAATTTGAGAAATAGTCTTTACAGGCTTAAGAAAGATCTTGAAATTGACATTTTTCACTGTCCCAATAAGAACATCATAGAACTGGATGAAGCGTTGACGCTAAAACTGGATTATGACCTTGAAGAAGTCCAATTTCTCAAAGCATATAGAGGGCAATTCTTGGAGGGTTTTTCTCTCAAGGAATCCGAACGATTTGAACAGTGGACTGTTGAGACAGAAGCCTCTCTCAATCAAAAATACATGACTTTAGGTGCTCGGTTTATCAGGGGAATCTTGGAAAAAAACGACTTGGCGCTTGTGGAGCAGGCTCTTGCAGTGGCTTCTACCATGCGGCATATTGACGAATTTGATGAGCAAGTCACGAGATTTCTCATGCAGCTCTATCACATTCAACATCAGTACAAGCCAATCGTTGAGGAATATCAGCGAATTAAGACGCTTCTAGACGAGGAAATGGGCATACTGCCAGATAAGGAAACTCGCGAACTCTATTATGAGCTGTTGAATCAGAGGGTGGACGAAGAGCCGCTAGAGAACCTGTTTGGCAGAAAACGTGAACAGGAAGGCATCTTAAAGCAGATTGATGCCTTCGTAAAAGAGAAGGAACGCCGCGCCATCGTCATCATGGGTGAAGCTGGTGTGGGCAAATCAAAGCTCATGGAAGAGGTCTTTGAACTCAGTGGGCAGCAGGAACTCTTTATCCTTAAGGCAAATTGCTATCAGATGGAGGAAGAATTCAGCTTCAAACCGTGGAACGAGATTTTTAACCAACTTTCGCCTATTATAAAGGCGCTTTCAATTGAAGTGCCATTGCCCATTCAGCAAATGCTCTCAAAGGTTTTTCCTAGTTTTGTGGAAAAGCAAGAGCATCTTAGGATGGAAAACCCAGAAACCATCAAATTCGACTACCTTGAAAAAGTCATCTGCAATTTACTGGACGATATCGGCAAGACGCATAAAGTTCTCTTGGGATTTGAAGACCTTCAGTGGATGGATCAGAGCAGTTTAAAACTCTTAATCAGCATCATGCTTCACTGCAAGCACGTGACGTTCATGGGGACTATGAGAAACGAGTACTCCAACAAAATAGATCAGTTCATGGCAATTATGCACAAGTACAACTTGATACAGAAATTGACACTAGAGCGATTTTCCAAGCAGGAGACTTTTGACTTCATTGAATTTCTCACAGAGGGAAAGCTCAGCATAGCTGATAAGGAGCGTATTTTCGAAGAAACTGAGGGCAATGCTTTTTTTGTGGTGGAGTATATCAACATTTTCGATGAAAAACTAAATCGCAGAATCAAAGACATCTTGGCGGCGAGGTTTATTGGCATCTCACAGGAAGCTATGAAAATACTCAATATAACGGCGATGTTTTTCGATGAACTGGAATTTGATCTCCTTCTTAAACTGTACGCTAAAGAGCCATATGAGACAATAGATCACTTGCAGGAGCTGAAGGACAAATTTATTTTAAAGGAATTTGAGGGCGAGGAAGACGTTCGCTATAGATTTACACATCATAAGCTCAGGGAGTATATTTACGATGGTATTCCACTGCCGAAGCGCAAGATTTTGCACAACAAAATAGCGGATACACTGGAGGAAATGCTTGCGGGCAATAAGCGAGATGTCTTGATTATTCAAAAGCTCATCTATCACTATCAGGCGGCTGGCAATTATCAAAAGCACCTTAAGTACTACCTGCAGTATTTGAAAACTTATTTTGATTTTAGTCACGAACTCTATCCGGAAATTAACAATCAGGCGGGAATGACGCTGGAGCACACGCCCGATAAGACCTTTCGTGAGATTGCCTTCCTCGTTGAACGTGAAAGGGAAAAGAGCGAAGAGATTGATGCCCTTGAAATGGAATATCTTCATATGTACGCAAGGTATCTGGTGAGACAAGGCCATTACACAACGGGGATTAAGATGATCGAAAAGCTCATTAGACTTGCAAAGGTCAACCAGAGCGATGAAATGCTGTGGAAGGCTTATATTCAGTGGGTTTATTATTGCATTCAAGTAGAGGACAGCGATACCATGAACTCAGTGCTGAAATGGCTCGGTGGCATGGAGCGCAAGCCAAAACAGACGGCTATTTTGGAAAGGTTGACTGGAATCAACTGTATGATGACCGAACGTTACGCCGATGCAAGAATTCACTTTGAGAAGTCCATCGAGGAATTTGAAGCGCTTATGAATCCATCCAAGTATGCACTGAACATTGCAGCTGCTCATAACTACATCTCCGAGACCTATAGGCGGGAAGAGAATTTTGAAAAGGCCCTGGAGTACGTCAAGGAGGCCATCGTCATCTGTGAGAGCTATAATATTTTTAGAGGTCTTTCCATCTTCAATACAAATGCGGGGATTATCTCCTACAACCTTGGCGATAAGCCACTTGCCAAACAGTATTTTGAGACTGCCATGACGCACTTTGATGCCATTGACACAGTTTGGCGAAGAAGTGAAGCAGAGAGTCACCTCGCCATAATCTATTGGGAAAACGGCGAAACGGAACAAGCACAAGCCTTTATAAGAGCCGCAGAAAGACATGCCAAGATCATAAACACCCCTGAAACCATTAAATTGGTACAGAAAATCAAGGGGAAAATGCATCCTTAGCGTGCTTTTACCCATCAGGTAGACGCTAAAAAATCTAAAAAGACGAAAAATGGACTACATGCCCTTATGCTTAATGTACAATCATTAAAACAAGGGGCATTTTTTTTATGAAAGCGGATTATGAAGTTTATGGGGCCGTCATCAAGACGGGAACTAAGAAAACCCAAAAGTCAAATATTGAAACGCTGTCAGCGGGTATTCTAGGTGGGGCGTACATCGCTCTCGGGAGTATTGGTTATCTAACAGCCGTTGCCAATATTGAGCCAACTGGTGTTGGCAAACTCGTCGGTTCATTTTTGTTTCCGGTGGGTCTGTTATTGATATTGATTACTGGAGCAGAACTCTTTACTGGAAATCACTTAATGGCACTTTCAACCATGCATGGAGAGTCGAGGCCGGGACAACTGGCTTCCAATTGGCTTAAAATCTATCTCTACAACGGACTGGGTGCGTTGCTGGTCGCAGGGCTTGTTCACATGGCGGGTTATGATACCGGAGCACTTTCAACAGTTCTCGAGAAGGTGATTCACGGAAAAGTGGCGCTTGGATTTGGAGCGGCGCTTGCGAGGGGAATTCTCTGTAATATATTGGTAGCCATTGCAGTATGGATTTCTTATTCCAGTGAATCAGCTGGTGGAAAAGCGGTCTTAATATGGATGCCAATTGCGTTGTTTGTCTACTCAGGATACGAACACTCGGTTGCCAATATGTTATACTTTGGACTTGCGTGGTTCGCAGGGGTTCACTTCACATTGGCAGAGTTTTTAAAGAACATTATTCCAGTATCGCTTGGAAATATCATAGGTGGCGGTGTCATCTTGCCAGTTCTCTATTACGGCATGTTTAAAAACAAAAGGCAGTCTTGATTATTTTAATTCCATCGTTTATGCGATGTGCGCAAAGGGGTATTATAGTGTATAGATGCCTTGGAGGGTGTTGTTGGCACTTAGAAAATCACTGAAACCTGTTAAAATCACTTGAAAAGACGGGTTTTAGCTTATATGATTGAATATGAATGACATAGGGGGAGCCCTTAAAACGAAAGGAGAACTCGGAATGAAAACAGATGTTCAAATTGCTCAAGAGGCGAAAATGCTTCATATCAAAGAAGTGGGTGGAAATGTCGGTATTCGTGAAGATGAACTTGAACTTTACGGCAATTATAAGGCAAAAGTTAGTTTGGATGTCATCAAGAGAAATCAAGACAAGCCGGATGGCAAACTGATTTTGGTGACTGCTATTAATCCAACGGCAGCTGGAGAAGGCAAAACCACTACAAATGTTGGTCTCAGCATGGGACTTAACAAAATTGGCAAGAAGACATTTACAACACTTAGAGAGCCATCACTTGGACCATGCTTTGGGGTAAAGGGCGGTGCAGCAGGCGGCGGATATGCTCAAGTTGTACCAATGGAAGATATCAACCTTCATTTTACTGGGGACATTCATGCAGTAACAACTGCCAACAATTTATTGGCAGCTTTAATAGACAATCATATGCATCAGGGAAATGCTCTGGGACTTGATCCAAAGAGAATCACTTGGAGACGTGCTGTGGACATGAATGATCGCGTTTTAAGATCTATCACAGTGGGATTAGGCCCTAAGGGAAATGGTGTTGTGAGAGAAGACGGTTTCGATATTGCTGTTGCATCTGAAATCATGGCAATTTTATGTCTTGCGAATACAATGGAAGATTTAAAAGCCAGACTTGCAAAGATGATCGTCGGCTACACATATGCCAACAAACCGGTAACAGCAGCTCAACTGGAAGCGGTTGGCGCGTTGGCACTTCTGCTCAAAGATGCCATTAAGCCAAACTTAGTTCAAACACTTGAAGGTACACCGGCATTTATTCACGGTGGACCGTTTGCAAATATAGCTCATGGCTGTAACTCAGTTGTGGCAACAAAAACAGCTCTTAAAATGGCTGATTATGTAGTGACAGAAGCAGGTTTTGGCGCTGACCTTGGCGCAGAGAAATTCTTTGATATCAAATGCCGTTATGCAAACCTCAATCCAGATGTGGCTGTTATAGTTGCAACTGTAAGAGCGCTTAAAAAACATGGTGGCGTTGAAAAGGATCAACTTGGTGTTGAAAACTTAAAAGCACTTGAAGCAGGTTATGAAAACCTTCAAAGACATATTGAAAACGTCAAGAAATTCGGTGTACCTGTTGTGGTTGCCCTTAACGAATTCCCAACAGATACACAAGCTGAAATCGAGCTAATTGAAAACAGATGTAAGGAAGAAGGCGTCGAAGTGGTTCTTTCACAAGTGTTTGCAAAAGGCGGAGAAGGCGGCGTAAAATTGGCTGAAAAAGTTGTTGAAATCGCTGAAAAGGGTCTTTCAAACTTTAAACCGCTCTACGAATTGGAAATGCCAATCGTGGAAAAAATCGAAAAAATTGCAAAAGAAATCTATAGAGCAGACGGCGTGGAATTCACAAGTGGTGCTTTAAAGAAAATTCAAAAATTTGAAGCAGATGGCCTTGGAAACTTGCCAATCTGTATGGCAAAAACTCAATACTCGTTTTCTGATGATGCATCATTAATTGGTGCGCCAGAAGGGTTTAAAATTACAATCAACGATGTAAAAGTTTCGGCAGGTGCTGGATTCATTATTCCAATGGCTGGCGATATCATGAGAATGCCTGGGCTTCCAAAAGTGCCTGCGGCGAATAAAATTGATATTCTTGAAGATGGCGAAATCGTCGGTTTATTCTAGAGTATGGAACAAG
Source organism: Firmicutes bacterium UBA6806 (assembly GCA_002452745.1). GTDB lineage: Bacteria > Bacillota > Clostridia > Peptostreptococcales > Acidaminobacteraceae > Fusibacter_A. Next base: position 19,724 of record DKFC01000043.1, on the reverse strand, counting down.
TGTTGTGTGTGTGATAAAGATAAGAGGGCGTCGGATGTATATCCGGCGTTTTTTTATCTGTTTTTGCGATAATCACTTGGTGTTGTGCCCATGTGTTTGAAGAAGACTTTCCCAAAGTAACTGCTGGATGAAAACCCACAGGATTCACTGATGGACAAGATGTTTTGAGATGTCTCAACCAGAAGCTCAGCAGCTTTGTGAAGCCTAAATTCCGTGAGATACGTAAAGGGGGATGTTTTTAAGTGGCGCTTAAAGCATCTGAGGCATTCTCTTTCACTGACGTTTGCGGACTCTCCAATATCGGCCACTGTTAGTTTGTCCATGTAATTATGCTCGATATAGCGTATCATGGACTTGATGCGTTCGTTTATAGCTTCGTCCCCTTGCTTACACGGGCTTATTGGATTTAAATGGTTTTCGAATAGATAGAGCCAGAATTCAGAGAGATAATTTCGCACTAAAAGTTCATAGCCTGTGGATTTGGTCAAATAAGTCAAGAAGGCCGCCTCCATGTGTTGAGCAATGTCGGCTTTCCCTCTGCCGAAAAACACCGCTTGAAGCTGGGGATTGTGAAGGATTGGGGAGATGTATTTTTCTTCAAAGACACTTTGAAGAGGCCCGATTAAGATTTCTTTCTTAAAGAGTTGCGTATGATAGACTGTTCCTTCTTCAGGGTTTGTATTTTCAACCATGTGAAGGCAGTTTGAATTGATAAAGATAGCCTCGCCTGCATGGAGGGTAAACACTTGGTTTGGAATATAAAATCGACAACTGCCCTTGACGATATAGCAAAATTCGAGTTCACTGTGCCAATGCCATGTAACGGTCTCCATAATGGCAAGTTGAAAGTTGCTGTCTTGAATGTTGGCATCAGTGGGCAGATAGAGGGCGTGGTAGTGCTCAGGAGTGCTCTGCGTTTTTCTAGAAATGAGGATTCCAAGCGCGGTGAGATAGGGAAAGATATCCTCTGGCATACTAAAGTATTCTTCTTTTGAACGGTTAAGAAGGATTTTGCGTTGAAGTCTCATGATTCACCTCATAATAAAATGGCGGTATTTTACTATTATTATGGCGTAATTTGCCTTTGATGTCTACTCTATATGCGGTATTATGATAATATCTAAAAGGCATAAGAAGAAAGGACGATTAAAAAATGAATAGATTGCCTTTGGCTACGCCGAGGTATAGTGTCATACAGGCCTTTTATTGGGCTTCTTACTGCATGACATTTGGATTTGCATCAGTCTATCTGCTATCAGAGGGATATAACAATTCAGAAATTGGTATGCTTTTGGCGGCAATCAATATCCTTGCGGTATTTTTGCAACCACTAATGGCGGCATTTGTGGATAAATCCTCTCGCATTTCGTTAAAGGATTTTATCGCGATTATTCTAGGCAGTGTCTTTGTCTTTTCACTGCTCATATGGATGACTTCTGGTTCAAAATACTTGACCATGGTGCTGATTGCTCTGGCCTTTGGAATTTTGATTTCAACACAGCCTTTAATCAACGCCATCTGTTTTAGATATGAGCAGATGGGGATTAAAATCAACTATGGCGTCGCAAGGGGAATTGGATCGGGGGCTTATGCGCTGACTTCATTTGGACTTGGAAATCTCATAGAGAAGTTCGATGCAAGTTTCCTCCCAATTTACTACATGGGCACGGTGACAATCCTCATAGGGCTTATATACACTTATGCACCTAAAAACGAAAAGGGCGAAGTTGTGACGGCGAGAACAGCTGGTCTTTTGGATGGAGAGTTAGATAAGGTGGAAGTAGAGGCGCTTAGTATGAAGGCCTTTATCAAAAAATACAGGGCATTTTCAGCATTTATTTTGGGATGCGCCTTTGTATTTTTCCCGCATTCGCTGATTAACAATTTCATGATTCAAGTGATGCATGAAATCGGAGGCGGCAGTGCTCAGATGGGCACTGCGATTTTTATAGCTGCTGGCCTTGAAATACCAGTGATGTTTCTATTCACGCGGATACAGAAATCGGTGGATTGCAGCTGCCTTTTAAAACTGACGGCAGTGGTGTTTACCATCAAACACCTTTTGACCTATATGGCTGGGTCTGTTGCCATGTTCTATATGGCTCAAATTCTACAGATTGTTGGATTTGGACTCTTTATGCCAGCCGCTGTCTATTTTGTGGATCAAGTGATTGACTTCGATGATTTGGTGAAGGGACAGGCCATGATTACAGGGGCGATGACATTGGGGAGTACAGCAGCTAGTATGGTGGGGGGAATTCTCTTAGATGTGGTTGGTGTTAAGGAGATGCTCCTGCTTGGCGGTGCGGTTTCTGTGATTGGAACTTTGATGATGATTTTAGCACTTGGAAAGATAGAAGTTCCCTTAAAAAAACCGGACATCGTTTAGACGGTGTATGATGTGAATCTATAACTTGTCTCCCCGACCTTCTTTGGAAGCCTTGCGCTTTCTCAGGGGGTCTTTTTATTGTTTTAAGAGGTATGATTTTGTGAACGAAGTTTAATATGAAATAAGAGCATCTGGATGAATATGCCATTGAATGATGACTGAAATCGTGATATTTTTATAATGTAGATTATGAAGACGGTATCCTGCTTTGAGATTGAACGGTTGGAGTGACAGAATACATATTGACTTTTAGAGGCGAGATAAAGTGCGGATTCGTTCGAAAGAATGGAGAATGGTTATGCAACACGGCGTATATTATTTTAAACAAATTCAAAATGAGATGGAACTAGAGGATCGGGAAACTTCTTTTTCCAGTTCTAAGATTGACAGAATTTACTGCGGTTCTGCTCTGGACATCGGAAGATTTGAACTGAAAGCGGGAATTCTGTTTTATATTGAACCGCTTGGAGTCATGAGAAGTTACTATATCGTATCTGGATTTTGCAAAAATTTGAAAAGCGGCGAGTATTTTAGAGCGGGGGACATGCTGGTCTTTGACGAATTCGATGAGCTGATGACTCTGCATGTGGAAGACGACATGGTGCTCTTAATCCACTCTGAGAAGAATCGAGTCATTGAGAGTTTTAGAGAGAGCAATGCTCTGCTCATTCAAATATTAAACGAGATACAGGATAAAGATCACTATACTAAAGATCACTCCATAAGGGTTTTTAAGCTGGTCAAGCAGATGGCAATAGCAAGGGGTTATCACTCTCAAAGGCTTTTTGATATCAACAAAGCCGCAAGATTTCATGATGTGGGCAAAATTCATGTTCCAGATGAAGTGCTCAATAAACCGTCAAAACTCAATCAACCTGAATTTGAGATTATTAAAAAACATGTGTCCAACAGCAAAGACATGATTTCAGAATACTTTAATGACAACATTTATCGAATTATCGAACAACACCATGAAAGGTTAGATGGTTCTGGTTATCCTAAAGGGCTTAGAGCAGATGAAATTTTGGAAGAGTCCAAGATTCTCGCCATCTGTGATAGCTACGATGCCATGACTACGGATCGAGTATACAAGGCTGCAAAAGAACATGAAGAGGCAATTGGAGAACTGCTGGAGATGGCAGGCTCTCAATACGATGCTGAACTGGTGAATCTCTTCATCGAGCTGTTTCCTCAGAAGCCAGAGCTTTAATAAGATAAAATCAATAAAAAATCCGCTTCCTCAGAAAGGACAGTGACTTTTTAGGTCTACCCCTTTCTTGTGAGAGCGGATTTTATTTAACGCCATTGGAACAGCAATCGAACAGCAATCCAGCAAAATGGAGGCCTTGATGTTCTAAGTTTTTATTTATATCAGTGATAAACGCCAGTTGGTAAAGGTTGAGGCGTTCACACACGATGTTTTCTTACATAAGGCCGTTCATCTCGAAAGTCTTTTGGATAATGCTCTTCATCTGGTCTATTTTCGTGTCCTTGTTGATATAGTTGGTAGCGCCTAAATCCAAACACTCATCCACTGTCTGCATGTCGTTGAAAGTGGAAATCATGATGATGACTAGACTTGGATGCACCTCTAAGATTGGGTCAAGTAGCTCTTTTCCCGAAGGACCAGGCATGTTTATATCTAAAAATAAAATTTCTGTGTCAAGGTATTTTTCCTGCTTTAGTTCTGATAGAAAGACATCGCCTCTCTCGAATTCTGTGACGACGTCACAGCCCAGCTCGCTACACATGTTTTTGAGAATTTCTCTAAAGAGTTTGCTATCGTCAATGATGATCGTCTTCATGGGTCATTTCACCGTCCTTTTCTAGATGTGTTAACTGCTTATGCCGCTCTGAGGCAACTGGGAATTCACCTTGGAAGAGAATTCCGATACGTACGAGGAATGCGCCTAGTAAGATAAACCCTAAAAGGGAGTGCATGCTGATGATGATGTGGCCTGCATAACTCGTATCAGAGGCATTGATTTCTCCAAATCCAAGTCCTGTATTGATGACAATTGAAAAATAAAGTGCTCTGACGACAACCATTGTAAAGTTGTCGGAGGTGTTTAGAATGATATCATTTGTGAGATGTGGAAACATGCAGTAGATGCTTGTGAAGAGCAGGGTTGATACGAGAAAGACCGATAGAAGCCTAACCGTTGAGGAACCGTAGTCTGTCATCCACCAAAAGCCCTTGACAATATCAGTGATGATTAACTTGCCTATGTATCTGAGTTGTCCAGAAAATCGCTTCTTAAATGGAAGCGATTTGTCTTCGAGATATGATTTGCTTGCGTTGATATTTTCACGGTACCAGTTGATCCACCATATGCGCCTGATATTACACTGAAAGCTGGACATGAGAACTGGTTCAATCCGACAACTGGAAAGGCCTACTCCTGTAAAATTCGTGTTTTTGTTGTAATAGCAATCCCATATGATGGTTTTACCATCCACCATTGAGGCTTCAAAATTGGCGTTTTTGAGTTCGACTTTCGACAGGTCGCATCCTGATAAATTTGAGAATTTGAAACTACTGCCTTCTAGGCTAGTGTCATTAAACGAAGCGGCTTCGAAGTCACTGTTGGCCCCCTGACATCCACTCATGGTGACCTGATGAATCTTGGCACGTTCAAAAGTGGAAAAGCGAAGATCACAATCTTCGAAACGCGCCATGGACAGATTGGCTTCGGTAAAGTGATTGGACACCATGGCACATTTTGAAAAGAGTGCTCCAAAGCACTCGCTATTTTGAAAGATGGCGTTGTTGAGATTACAGTTTTCAAACTGGGCGTTTCTCAGCGAGACATCTGTAAACACAATGGCACTGAGATTGAATTTGGTTATGGGAGACCAGTTTATAATGGCGCCTGTGAAGTCGATTTTCACTTTTCGATTCATTCTGCGAAACTTATTCCAGCCCACAAAATCGTTTTGTGAAACACAAGTTTGAAAGCGTTCTAAGATTTCTTGTCTTTCCATAGTGCCTCCATATCCCTTTGAAATATCTTCAAAGCTAATATTGAGTATATACCAAAAAAAAGACAATTCTATCAGAGTATCTGCAATCCCCTGAATTAAATTTTATGAGAAGGCATTAAAGTGCCTTCAATATGAACTCGGCCATTTCACGAACAGATGGATGAGCATCAGTGGTGGCTTTTTCAAAAAGTGCGATATGACTTTGAGGATTGTGATGATAGAGATAGTTTAAGGCGTTGAGCTTCCATTTCCAATGTCCGTCGGGTGTAATATAGAAGAAATGTGGACTGATTTTTTCTCTATAAGTGCTCTCTTCCAGACTTAAGATGTGCTCAGGAGTCAGTAAGTGGGCAATTTCTTCGAGGGGTTTAAATGGAATGGATTCGTCTAGTGTCTCTTTATTCATGGGACAGGCATTTTGACAGCTATCACAGCCATAAAGCCAACTTCCCACTTGTTCAAAAATAGGTGTTTTTGAATAATCCGCAGCGCCAATTGTCGTGAGAAAAGAGACGCAGGTCGTAGGTGAAAGGGAAAAAGGTGCATTCAGTGCTTTTGTCGGGCATGCTTTAAGACACTGACCACAGCCATCAGGGCACGGTTTTAAGGTATGCACTTCTGTGAGTTCTAATGACTCGTCAATTAAGAAGCCCTCAAGGTGATTCCATGAACCTGACTTTGTATAAAAGAAATTATTTTTTCGAATGATGCCGAGACCGGCTTGTGCGGCCGCCCATCTGAGGCCAGCCACACCAAATTTTCGATTGGTTGCAGTTTTCAGGTTCAGGGATTTTAAAAATGACTCAAACTTCAGGCTGTTTTGATAAACAGGAGCATCGCTTTCCACACGGCACTCAAAGAGATACGTCCTCGCAATTTTGCCCCTGAGGGGTTCTGGTGTTTGAAATTTGGCATAGCTGGTAGAGAGGATGACAAGTGATTTTGCCCAGGGGAAGTTATCGCTGATTTCAGTGAGTCTTTTTTGACTTTGATAAAATTTCTGAGATTGTGGAACGGTTTCAAGTCTCTTTTCAAAGGCGTCATTAAATCCATTGAGTCTATCAATCGGTATAATACCACATTTTTCATAGCCCAGTTCAAGTGCCATTGACTGAATTTTGAATGCTTTTTCTGAAATACTATTCATGTTTATATCCTCGCGTTTCTGGGGGTTTTTTTTCTATTTCCTCATGCCTAGGAGGCTAGTGAAGTGCTTTAAAGTAAACTTAGGGTCAAGGACAAAAGGATAGAAGTGCTTCTCTCATCAGGTCGAAGTGCCTCACATCCTTGGTGATTCTATAGAGGAGGAGATGACCTTCGTAGACAGCAAGTGCCTGTTTTGATAGGTCATCAGAATTTTCTTTGGGAATCCCAGAATGAATCAGTATTTGCTGAAAAGTTTTTCCGAGATTTAAAAGTGAGTTTGAGTAGTGAGTACTCATATCAGGTTCTGAAATGGCAATCTCCATGCCCACCACAGCCAGTGGGCAGCCAAGATGTTTGTCTTCAAGGGCGATTTCAGTCATGAATCGTGTCATAGATGGGATGAATTCACGCCAAATGGCAGTTGAAGAGTCATTGAAGAAGAGCTGATGCAAGTAGTGTTCATAATAACTGGATACTTCTGCGGCCAAGTCTCTCTTTGTCTTAAAATAGTAGTAGAAACTGCCCTTAGGAAGAGCGGCAGCTTCGAGAATGTCGCTGATGCCAGTTGCATTGTAGCCGTTTTTCCAAAAAAGGTGAGCGGCACATTTGATGATTTCTTGTTTGGATTGTTCGCCTTTTTTCAATAGAGTCATGTGAAACGCCTTTCTTTTTAGTCATATATCTTGTTCTAACTAAATTTTAGACCGAACGGTTTAAAAAGTCAATTGGTTTTTAGTTCAGCTCGGATTTTAAATGCTTTTCTAAATCGTATGATCTGGGAATTGCCACAAATAAACCTTAAAAATAGAGGATTCTTCTATTGATATGTCTTCAAAAATAATTTATGATACTAGTTAAAGATTAGTGAACGGAAAGCACCAATTGAGAGCGCATATTGTCAGAATGTGCAGAAAGAACAGAAAGAACAGAAAGAACAGAAAGAGCAGATCAATAGAATAGATCAATAGAACAGGGGGCACAATTATGTTAGGCACGATTGTAAATGCCGCTGCTATTATTGCAGGCGGTTTAGTAGGGTTGCTCATTAAAGGGGGAATCCCAGATCGAGTGAGTGAGTCGATTATGAAGGGCGTGGGGCTTTGCATTATCCTAATCGGAATGTCTGGCGCTCTTCAGGGAACGGACTATTTGATGGAGATAATCTTCTTTATCGTCATAGGGACGATTTTAGGGGAATTCATAAATGTGGAAAAGCGGTTAGAAGCCCTGGGAGATAGGTTGCAAGCTAAGTATTCCTCAGAGGGATCAACTTTTAGTAAGGGATTCGTAACGGCAAGTCTTCTCTATTGTGTAGGCGCAATGGCCATTATGGGAGCACTTGAAAGTGGGCTCAATGGCAATCATGAGATATTGTTTGCAAAGTCAATCTTGGATGGTATCATCTCAATTATCTTTGCATCGACGCTGGGCATTGGCGTTATTTTTTCCGCTGTTAGTGTTTTTATCTATCAGGGATCTATAACGCTGGCGGCTGGGGCGCTTAAACAGATACTAACTGATCCAGTGGTCATACAAATGTCTTCCACAGGCGGTCTTTTGATATTGGGACTTGGAATTTCCATGGTGGGAAATGTTAAGCTCAAAATTGGGAATATGCTGCCAAGCGTTTTGTTGCCAATCGTCTATGCCCTTATAAAGGGGCTCTTTTAAAGGCGATTTGAACAGTTGCAAAGCCTATATAAAGTTTATTATCCATATAGAAATTAGAAGCGTTCACTGAGCTGAAGTGGACGCTTTTTTTAGTGTGGGTAAGGTTATGAGGGGGGGCAAAGATGTGAGTTATGGCTTAAATTCAACGATGTGCTTAAAAGCGAGAAGAACTAAAAAGAATCAATTGATTTGTATAAAACATACAAATGAAATAGACTGAATTTATGAAATAACCAGTTTGAGTTGTAACAAAATACATCTACATTTCTTAAAAACCGAAAAAAAAACCTAAAAATCGAAAAAATATTTGTGTTTTTTGTTTTTGTCTGATAAAATCTTAATGTACTTTGTGATATGGAAACACAAAGGTAGCAATTATATGGAATTTATGGAGGATATTCATGGAAAAAAACACAGGGTTTATTGAGAAGGTATTTCGTCTCAAAGACCACAACACAAATGTGAAAACCGAAGTAATTGCAGGATTTACGACTTTTATGACGATGGCGTACATCTTGATAGTCAACCCAATCACTTTAGGAGACGCCGGCATGGACTTTATGAAAGTCTTTACAGCAACTGCCATTTCATCAGTTATTGCGACATTGGTTATGGGGCTGTTTGCAAATCTTCCTTTTGCCTTGGCACCGGGAATGGGGCTCAATGCATTTTTTGCATACACTGTTGTCATTGGAATGAACAAATCAGTGGAGTTTGCATTGACCGCTGTCTTTTTAGAGGGGATTGTCTTCTTGTTTTTAACTTTCTTTAATGTCAGAGAGGCGATTATCAATTCAATTCCGGCGAATATAAAGAGAGCTATTTCAGTGGGGATTGGATTGTTTATTGCTTTCTTGGGTCTTGCAAATGCAGGTGTTATTGTGCACGGCGCAACCATCGTTCAGCTTGGTGAAATCACATCGGGAACGGCATTGCTTGCACTTATTGGTTTAATTATTGCGGCAATATTGCTGGCTTGGGATGTAAAAGGCGCTTTGTTTATTGCCATCTTATTGACAACAGTTATTGGAATTCCTATGGGAATCACTCAAGTACCTGATTCGTTCCTTCAAATGCCTGCAAAACCTTATTTCTTTGATTTTGCATGGTCAGAAATTTTTTCTTTTGATATGTTGAGTGTTTTATTTGTCTTCTTATTTGTAGACATGTTTGATACAGTTGGAACACTCGTTGGCGTTGCAACAAAAGCCAATATGCTTGAAGACGGAAAAGTACCTAAGGCAAAACAAGCTCTGTTTGCAGATGCTGTTGGAACAACTTTAGGCGCAGTTTTCGGAACAAGTACTGTTACGACTTATGTTGAATCAGCTGCCGGTGTGGCAGAGGGTGGTAGAACAGGTTTGACTTCTGTTGTAACAGCAGGTCTCTTTGCAGTGGCATTATTGTTATCACCACTTTTCATTATGATTCCTTCTGCGGCAACTGCACCAGCATTAATTTTAGTCGGTCTGTTTATGATGAGCCCAATTAGAGAAATTGATTTTGATGATTTTACAGAGGCAATTCCATCATTTTTGACCATGGTCATGATGCCGTTTTCTTACTCTATTTCTGAAGGGATTGTCTTTGGTGTCCTTTCATATGTTATTTTGAAAGTAGCAACGAATAGAATTAAAGAAGTTCCAATTATGACTTTTGTCATTGCGCTGTTCTTTATCTTAAAAATCTTATTATAGGATTTAAAAGGCACATGAGAAAGCCAAGAACTGAAATTTAAAATAGAATCTAAAGTGCAAATGGTTAGATTTATAATCCAGAGCACTTGACTTATAAAATTGAAAAACCTGCTATTATGCAGGTTTTTTTGTATAATCTGACGAGATATGTAATCTAGTATTCAGCAGGATGTAGTTGGGGTCTTACTATGAAGCGATAAGAAATTGACGATCATTGGTTGAAGTAGATAATGGATACAGATGGCGAATAATAGACAAAAAAAGATGCCTCTGCTATAATACAAAGGCAAAACAACCATATTTAAATCGGGGTTTGTGATTTAAGTATGTACAAAAAAATGTTAAATGGAATTAATTGCACGGGAATGCAATCTGCAATACAATTATATAGGAAGATGAAGCAAAAATCAATCGTATCACTAAATTTTTATGAAGGTCTGAAATTTAAAAGCGTTAAGACAGTGGAGGCAGAAATGGCTGAGAATGTAGTATTGATTTTTACAGTATTTGCAATATATGCGTTTATTGGTTGGGTAACAGAAGTTGGATATGCCTACTATAAAACGGGAAAATGGGTGAATCGTGGGTTTTTATATGGACCATTTTGCCCGATTTATGGTGCTGGAGCAGTGGCTATCATTTTGCTGGTGGATTACTTAAAAGACAAGTTGACGCATGGTGAATCAATTTCAATTGTTGGTTTGTTTCTCATTGTCTTGGTGGTGACATCGGGGATTGAATATTTGACGGGCTATTTTTTGGAGAAGATGTTTCATACGAAGTGGTGGGACTATTCGGAAAAGCGATTTAATATAAAAGGGTATGTTTGCCTTAGATTCTCTATTTATTGGGGAATTATTGGATCAATTGTGGTGGAAATTATTCATCCGGCTATCCTAAATGGGATTGAGCACTTAAATCAAACCTTTGTGACAATTTTTAGTGCGATGCTGGCAGCTTATTTCATCATAGATGGGTACCATACTGTAATGGGCATGATTAATTTCAGAAAGCTGATTTTGGAAATGGAGCGCATGAGTGTCCAGTTTAAAAATGATGTGGAGCGATTAAGTGCGCCGCTTAAAGTTGAAATAGAACGCATTAGGCAAGAGATTGAAGAACGAACAGATGAAATCGCAGAGAAGACAGAACAATTGGCAGAGGAGTTAAAAGCTAGGAAGACGACATTGGAAGCGAATCTAAAAGACAGATTAGACTTGGACGACAAGTTAGCTTTTGTAGAAAACAACCTAAAGGAACTTATTGAGAAAAGGCAGTTCGAATCCTCTGAAATCAAAGACGAAATAGCTGACAGAATTGCTAGATTGAGGCTCTATAGAGCGTTTCCAACGATGAAATCCATTCGACATCCTGAGCTTTTAAAACCGGTGAGAGATAAATTTAAAAATCCAAAATTTAGAAAATAGATTGGAAGTTTTTTATAATGAACTTGGTGATGTTATTCTATAGACTATTATTATGATGATTTGAGCTTGGAACTCATTAAGACTACAGGGCTTAAATCAATATAAAATAATAGTAGATGGAGTAATTTAGATGAAAAGAGTGCTGGGGAATGGTTTGATCGTGACAATGGATGCGAACCGAACTTTTTTTAGAGGCAGTATTTTAATAGAAGATGATTTGATAAAAGCGGTTATAGAGCACCCAAAATGCAATCCAGTGGCATTAAAAACGGAGATGGCAGGACATTTTGGTGAAGTTGATGAATTGATAGATTGCAGTGGGATGATGGTGCTGCCAGGTCTCATTCAGACACATACGCATTTGACACAGACGCTGTTCAAGGGAATGGGAGATGATTTGCAGCTGATGGACTGGCTACAGACGAAAATCTGGCCTTCAGAAGCAGCACATGATGAGGCATCAAACTATATTTCTTCTATGATTGGAATTGGTGAGCTGATACGTGGCGGAACCACGACAATTGTCAATATGGAGACCGTTCACCACACCAATGCCAGCTTCGAAGCGATTCGAGAGATGGGGATAAGAGCTATTAGTGGAAAGTGCATGATGGACTATAATGAAGGGGTTCCAAAGGGGCTAATGGAGACGATGAAGGACTCTATTTCTGAAAGTACAGCACTTATAAAAAAATGGCATCATACCAACAGTGGACTGATTGAGTATGCGTTGGCACCACGTTTTGTGGTTTCGTGCTCTGAGGCACTTCTGAAAGCATGTGTGGCACTTTCAAGAGAATATGATGTCAGGCTTCACACACATGCCTCTGAGAACCGGGGAGAAATTCAGATTGTCAGAGACAGAACGGGGATGGAAAACATCGAGTACCTCAACAAAATCGGTTTTTTAGGAAGCCGCACAATTCTAGCTCATTGTGTTCACCTCTCAGAAGTTGAAATGAAGTTTCTTGCAGAGACGGAAACGATTATCTCTCACTGCCCCACCTCAAATATGAAACTTGCTTCGGGGTTTGCACCGATTCAAAATCTAAAGGAAATGGGGGCAAAAGTGACACTGGGAGCTGATGGAAGTCCATGCAATAACGAACTGAATATGTTCATGGAAATGCGTTTGGCAGCACTGATCCACAAGGGAAATCAACTGGATTCAACCATTATGGACGCCAAGAGCGTTTTCGAAATGGCAACGATAAAGGCGGCAGAAGCACTTGGAAAAGAAAGGGAAATTGGGAGCCTCGAAGTAGGGAAAAAAGCGGACATTGTCACTCTGGATGTGACAAGGCTCGAGTCCATGCTGGTTCCATTCACTGAGAAAAACGTCTATGCACAAATTGTATACAACGCTTCCAATCGTGATGTAAGACATGTATTCATAAATGGAGACATGCTTCTAAGAAACAGCAATCTCATAAGACATTCGGAAAATGAGATGTTTGAAGAGGCTAGAAAGACCATCCGGCGGTTTGTTTAAAGACATTTGGAATTGACGTATAGCATATAAGGACAGACAAATCCGGCTTTCAAGGACATGTATATCTTGAACAGCTGGATTTTTTTAAATGGCATTGATGGAAAGAGGCTTTAGAAACCGAAAGAATAAAGTGCTGACAGCGGGGCTTACTGGGAAAAAAGCCTCATGATATCAGAGGATTGAGGCCAACGACCCGGTGGCTATTTTAGTCTATTTAAGATATAATGGAGTTGGCAATTAGCCGTATATGTTCTAGTTTAATTTACAAAAATGCATCTATAGATAAAAAGATTCAAAGTAAGGGTAGCAGGAGGCGTCATGATCCTAAAGGGATTTGAGTTCAATCCAATTGCCACATTTGAATGTGGACAATGTTTTAGATGGGAACGTCACAAAGAGGGCTATATAGGGGTTGTTGAAAATTGGATTGTGTCTGTTCAGCCCAAAGGTGCAGACTATGTTGTTTCTGTGCTGAACGACGGTAAAGTTCAAGGGGTGTTGGAACGATATTTTGATTGTGAGACGGATTATTTAAAAATGGATGAGGTGTTGAGCCAGAAAGACGCTCATTTAAAAGAAGCGGTATCCCTTTACCACGGAATGAGGCTTTTAAGGCAAGATCCCTTTGAAACACTGATGTCGTTTATCATTTCTGCCAATAATAACATTCCAAAGATAAAGATGGCCGTTACAGAATTATCTGAGCGATTTGGTGATTACCTCGGCACGATTGAAGGCAGGGATTACTATTCATTTCCAGTTGCTGAAGTGTTGGCGAATGAGACCTTGGAATCACTGTCGGTGAAGGGAATAGGCTACAGAAACAAAGGCGTTTTAAATACATGCAAGCGCATTGTTGAGACGTCCTTTAATCTAGAAGAGCTGAAATCAATGTCCTTTGAAACGGCAAGGCAAGAACTTGAAACATTTTATGGTGTCGGAGAAAAAGTGGCGAATTGCGTCTTACTATTTAGTTTGGACCACAGAGAGGCATTTCCAATAGACACTTGGATGAAGCGGATGCTCAGAGAACTGTATGGGGTTGAGGATCATCCCAAAGCCTATGCGACGTTTGCAAAGTCATATTTTACGCAGTATTCAGGATATGCTCAACAGCTACTCTTCTATTATATGAGACAAAATAGAGGTGGAAAGTCATGAAGATGATGGATGTTTTTCTGGCGAGACAGCCGATATTTAATATCAATAAACGGGTAGTGGCTTATGAAATTCTTTATAGACAAGGGATGAAAAATGTCTATGATGAATCCTGTGACGGAGATACGGCGACGACAACGGTTGTTTCTGATGCACTTATAAATTTTGGAATAGAGGGATTGACCCAAGGTAGAAAAGCCTTCATAAATTTTACCAAGAATTTGCTTCTCGAAGATTTGCCATTGATGATTCCACCAGAAAATCTTGTGATAGAGCTTTTGGAAACCGTGGAAGTTGACGAGCGTTTAGAGGAAAAAATTAAACTGTTTAAATCCAGAGGTTATGTTATTGCACTAGATGATTTTGTCGATAGTGATCGATTTGATCAAATTATCTCTTTTGTCGATATAGTGAAAGTGGATTTTTTAGTACTTGGAACTGAAGAACGAAAACACGTTGCGGAAAAGTATAGGGCAAAGGGCATACGACTGCTGGCTGAAAAAGTGGAAACACATCGAGATTTTGAAGAAGCCGTGAACTTTGGATATGAGCTCTTTCAAGGATTCTTCTTTGAAAAACCCGTCGTATGTAGAAGTAAGGGAATCAATGTTTCTACGTACAATTACATGGAGATACTAAAGGAAACTGTTACTGAGGAGCCGAGTTTTGAACGTCTTTCTAGAATTGTCAAGAATGACATGTCTTTGACTTATAAATTACTCAGATTGATTAATTCACCTGCATTCTATACCAATAGCGAAATCACCAGTATCAACCATGCATTGACGCTGCTTGGACTCAATGAGATTCGAAAATGGGTGACGCTTATTATGCTGAGAGATGTCAGTTCGGATAAACCCGATGAGATTATTAAAGTTTCACTTATCCGCGCGCTATTTGCCGAGCAGGCTTCTAAGTATTTTGGACTTGCCGATAGAGATACAGAAGCGTTTCTGTTGGGACTTTTTTCGCTGATAGACGCCATTGTGGAGAGGTCTTTATTTGAGATTTTGGAACAGTTGCCTCTTAAAGACGATATGAAAAGCGCTCTGATGGGTGTACGAAATCCATTTCACGATTTGCTGAAACTGCTGAAATATTATGAAAAGGGAAACTGGGATATGATTATAGACCTTTCAAGTGATTATGGTGTGGAATACGCAGTTGTCAATCAACTCTATTTGGACTCTGTCTTACTTGCATCTAAGATGATGAATGAGGCTTGAAGGATTCAGAAGAAAAAAGCAGTACCTTTTAAGAATGTTTATAACCTTGTTTTTAATGAAGGTATTTTGAAAATCAAGTTATTAGCACTCTGTTAAAATGAGTGCTAAAAGTACTTGATTTTTTGTTTTTCATGTATTATGATAAGGGTGTGTTCTAAAAGAACAAGTCGATAAACTGACTGGTGAAGAAGTCTCTTCATCAGGAGCCGCCAATGGCGGACAGTCTGTATGATAGGAAGCAAATAGAACTGTTTAGAGGAGGTAAAGTTAAATGTTAAAACCGTTAGGAAAAAGAGTGATTATTAGAAAATTGGAAGCCGAAGAAAAAACGGCAAGCGGAATTGTATTACCATCTCAAGCAAAAGAGAAACCGCAGATGGCTGAAGTTGTGGCTGTGGGCAGTGAAGTTGAAGAGTTAAAAGCAGGAGACAAAGTGGTCTTCAAAAAATATGTTGGAACTGAAATTAAAGTAGATCAAGAAGAATTAACTATTTGTGAACTTGCAGATATTTTAGCAATTGTTGAATAGGAGGGATTAAATCATGGCAAAAGAAATCAAATTTGGTGAAGACGTAAGAAAAAAACTGGAATCAGGCGTTGATAAACTTGCAAATACAGTAAAAGTGACTTTGGGACCTAAGGGACGAAATGTTATTTTAGATAAAAAATTTGGCTCGCCGCTAATTACAAATGACGGTGTGACCATTGCCAGAGAAATTGAATTGGAAGATCCATATGAAAATATGGGCGCTCAACTTGTTAAAGAAGTTGCCACTAAGACAAATGACGTTGCTGGTGATGGTACGACAACGGCAACGCTTTTGGCACAGGCGATTATTCGTGAAGGTCTTAAAAATGTCGCAGCAGGGGCAAACCCAATGATTTTAAAATCGGGGATTGAAAGTGCGGTCAAAGAAGCCGTTGAAGTTATTAAAAATGAGAGCATTTTAATTGAAAATAAAAAAGATATTGAAGATGTTGCCTCTATTTCAGCAGCAGATAAAACTATTGGCGCACTTATCTCAGAGGCAATGGAAAAAGTTGGCAAAGACGGTGTTATCACAGTTGAGGAATCAAAGACAAATAGCACTCAACTGGAAGTGGTTGAAGGGATGCAATTTGACAGAGGATATGTTTCTCACTACATGGTAACTGACCCAGAAAAAATGGTTGCAAATATTGAAAATCCATATATTTTGATTACAGATAAGAAAATTGCAAATATCCAAGAAATTCTGCCTGTCCTTGAACAAATTGTACAAAGTGGCGGCAAACTTTTAATCATCGCAGAGGATATTGAAGGAGAAGCACTGACTACTTTAATCGTCAACAAATTGAGAGGTACTTTTGACTGTGTTGCAGTTAAAGCACCGGGATTTGGTGATAGAAGAAAGGCAATGCTTCAAGACATCGCAGTTCTCACAGGTGGTGTGGTTGTTTCTGACGAACTTGGATATGAACTGAAAACAACGACTATGGATATGTTGGGACGTGCTAAATCCGTTAAGATTGATAGAGACAATACAACAATTATTGACGGTCTTGGCAATAAAACCTTGATTAATGAGCGTGTAGGACAAATTAAAACTCAACTAGAAGAGACAACTTCTGAGTTCGATAGAGAAAAACTTCAAGAGCGCCTCGCAAAATTGGCTGGTGGTGTTGCGGTTATCCAAGTGGGTGCGGCAACTGAAGTCGAAATGAAAGAGAAAAAGCTCAGAATTGAAGATGCTTTAAATGCAACAAGAGCCGCCGTTGAAGAGGGGATTGTTCCTGGTGGTGGAACTGCTTTGATTACAGCAATAGCAAAAGTATTGGCACATGCAGAAGAATTAGTGGGCGATGAGAAGACAGGTGCTTTAATTATCGCAAGAGCTCTTGAAGAGCCTGTAAGACAAATTGCTTTCAATGCGGGTCTTGAAGGATCAGTTGTCGTTGAAAAAGTAAAATCAGCAGAGGCTGGTATCGGCTTTGATGCCCTCAAAGGTGAATATGTCAACATGGTGAAAGCTGGTATTGTTGACCCTACTAAGGTGACCAGATCAGCACTTCAAAATGCTGCTTCTATTTCTGCGATGTTCTTGACAACTGAAGCAGGTGTTGTGGACATCAAAGAAGAAAATGATATGGCTGGCATGGCAGGTATGGGCGGCGGAATGCCGGGAATGATGTAGTCTCCATAGCGTCTGAGCGGATTGTGACAGATTAATTTAATGAAAACACCTTCGTTGAAATGAGTTTCTTTGAATACTCGTTTTGATGGAGGTGTTTTTTTATGGAAATCAAATGTAAAAAAAAACCATAATTGAGTTGATGATTCCTAAAAGGCTATGATATACTTAGAGGGCATTGGGCACAGAGCTATATCCTTTACTTCGGTTCCCAGTCCTCGCTGACACTGTGGAGTAACCTATATAAAGGATATAGTTCTGTGGGAAGGGGGGGTGTTTGTGGTGAAATTGCTTTTCCACAGCACTCATTATTCTACTAATCAGTTCCCAGTCCTCGCTGACACTGTGGAGTAACCTATATAAAGGATATAGCTCTGTGGGACTGGGTATGGTGTTTGTGGTGAAATTGCTTTCCCACAGCACTTATTATTCTACTAATCAGTTCCCAGTCCTCGCTGACGCTGTGGAGTAACCTATATAAAGGATATAGCTCTGTGGGAAGGGGGGGTGTTTGTGGTGAAATTGCTTTTCCACAGCACTCATTATTCTACTAATCAGTTCTCAGTCCTCGCTGGCGCTGTGGAGTAATCTATGTAAAGGATATAGTTCTGTGGGAATGGGTGTGGTGTTTGTGCTGAAATTGCTTTCCCACTGTACCCTTTTTTAAAAAAACAATAATACATACACTTAAAGGAGAAGAATACGATGAAAAGAACAAAAATGATAACAAAGACAATTACAACAGGTGTTTTAGGCCTTTCTATTTTAGCTCAATCAGCAGTTATTTCAAATGCTTCATTTGCAGCTTCACTACCAACCGATATAAGTGGTCACTGGTCAGAGTCTTTTGTAACATCTCTTGTAAATCAAGGGGTAATATCGGGATATCCTGATGGGACGTTTAAGCCTGATAAGGCAATTAGCAGTTCAGAATTTTTATCACTAATCCTCAAAGCAATCGGAGAGACACCGACTGCACCGCAAGTTGGCGAATCATGGGATACGCCAATCATCAAACTGGCTATTGAAAAAGGCATCATTAAACAAAATGATGAATTTGCACTTTCAAACAAAGAACTTACAAGAGAAGAAACGGCCTATATCCTTTACAACACACTCAGTCAAAAGGAAGGGTTTACTTACGATCAATGCTATACGCCAATCTTAGATCAAGTTATCTTTGACCATGAGAGCATAAGTACTAAATACCGTGATGCTGTTTATTCTATGCTTCAAAAAGGCGTACTGACAGGCAATCAAAATTATTTCTACCCAAGCCAAACCTTTAACCGTGGCGGTGCATGTGTCGTGATTGAAAGGGTTATGGATAAGGAGAAAAGAGCGAATCCAGAAGATGTTTGTAATGGCCTAGCTCCATTTGCTGAATCCAGATATCCAAAATTGAGTTCAACACCAAGAGTTGTACCTTTTGTTGATGGAAAGCCTGTTATCAATGAAGAAACTGATTTTGCAGAGCTTCAAAAGCATACACGTAACCTTTTTTCAAATTGGCTTAGGGACTATTACGATTACGAAGGCTATATCAATTCAGAGTGGAAATCACCCTACTACCAAACCTATGAAAAGAAAAAAGAGGCCGTTGATGAATATTATGATACAGCTGCCAACGGTGTGAACGTGCTTTACAACTTCTCATATGAAGATCTTGCAACTTACGAAAAGGATTTAAAATACTACAAAGTTAGCTCCCATAAGATAGATGAATGGATCAATAATAGACTAACTTGGATATCCAACAAAACTGTTTCTATGGAAAGTTATTTTGTGACAGATAAATCTTTGTTTTATCTAAGTTCTGATAATAAAAATAGAACAAGAGGCCGTCTTTATTTTATTTTTCATTTACCAAGTCAAGAAGCAATTGTTGAAGATGTATCTTTAAAAGTAAATCAGTGGTATTATGTCGATTTTGAAGTGAAGACTTCTCAATACATGGGACAGTCAGATGTTGAATGGACTAGTGCTGATGTTACATTAGGTGGACAAATTTACTTGAGTGATTTTATTCCACTAGAACCCTTAAATTAAGGAGACTTTATGAAAAGGATTATTAGTATTGTCTTGATAGCTTCATTACTCCTTCAATCCTTTTATGGGATTGCAGTGGCTGAAATTGAAGATGAATTTTTAGATTACTATAGGAATTACAACGCTTTCATCATGATAACCGACGTCCCAATGTCTACAAATGGAGTAGCGTATAGAACAGTAGGCGTAAAGCTCACTGCACCCGTTAAGAGTGGCGAAAACTTGACCATTTACATGCCCATGACGCAAGTAAAAGAAACGCCTTATACTAGCGATAAAGGGCAGAGTTGGGTTAAAACAGAATTTCACATAA
>DKFC01000069.1 GCA_002452745.1 Firmicutes bacterium UBA6806 | reverse complement strand
TTTCTTAGATTTGCAACACCACCTTTTAGTTACGCCATTGCGAAGCAATCTGGCAAGAAAGTGAGGACTCGAAGTCCGAAGTTTCTTTATGAACGCCATTGCGAAGCAATCTGGCAAGAAAGTGACAAATATAATTAAATGAAGCTGAAGGATTTAATTGAGATTAAAAAGGTTTGCTGGTATCCTAGGATTACAGAGGGTATACGTGACAATAAAGAAAAGAGTGGCACTGGAGGCAATAAGTGAAGAGGGCGAATATCTTAAAAGTCTATAGACGAGATTTAAAAAATAGCTTTACCAATCCCATTGCATTTATCATCATATTGGCTATTTGCGTTATTCCATCGTTATATGCATGGATTAATATTGCAGCATGTTGGGATGTCTATGAAAATACGGGATTTATTCCAGTGGCAGTTGTCAATAATGACAATACAGTGGGGTTTAATAGTGCATTTTTAAACATTGGCGACGATGTTGTAGATGCTCTTAAAGAAAATGATAAAATCAAATGGACTTTTGTGAGTAGAGATGAAGCTGATCTCGGACTGATGGAAGGGAGATATTACGCATCTATTGAAATTCCATCTTCGTTTACAGATGATTTTTTGTCCATATTGACTAAGATGCCTAGAAAGCCACGCATTATTTATAAAGTTGATAATAAGTCCAATCCAGTGGCGGTCAAGATTACAGATTCAGCTAAAAATACATTGGTGGAACAAATCAAGAGCAACTTTATAGCCACTGTAAATGAAACTATTTTTAAATCTCTAAACACAGTTGGAGAAGATGCAGACGCTCAAAAGGGTGATCTGCTAAAGTTTAAAGATACCATAGTTGAGATCAATCGAAATGCTGATATGATTGAAGATGGCCTAAATAATCTACATAACGGATCTGAAACGTATAAGACTTTTATGGATAACATGGGAAGTTTGATGCCTTCGATTGATGCTAATATAGAAACATTGGAAAAAAGTCTTGACACTCGGGAAGATATTCTAAAACGTACTCAATTGGTTGTGAATACGGGAATAGATAGCCTTGAGAGTGTCTTTGAACGTGTCCTTCAATCGAATAAACAAATCGAAGGGATTATGAGTTCTTTGAGCAATGCTGAAAGCCAATTGAGTGCAAAAGAAATTGACAAGCTAACTTTCGATAGCGTGATTGAACTTCAGAGCTTGAATCGTTCCATTTCATCGACCATAGACTATTTAAAGGCGGTACAGAAAATCAATTATAATAGTCGGATAGAATCCACTTTGGAAATCTTAGAAGACATAAAAAAAACGCTAGGGGCACTTGAAAATCAAGTTGAGAATATAAAGAAACAATTGGCAGAAAACAGTGGTGTAATAGATGAAGCATTCAAAACGCAAATTGCGGGACTTGAGCTGCTGACTAAGAACCTCACTGAGCAGTTAGACAAGGTAATAGGGCAATTAGAAGCAATCAATGATGTCTTTGATAGCCCTGCTTTAAAGCAGGTAATAGATAACCTGAAAAATATTCCAAGTGCTGAAGCACTTATAAATAAACTGTCTGAATCCGAAGAAAATTTGATAGAGGCAGTTGAAACGGTGGGGGCATCCCTTTCTGAAGTTGTTAAAACACTTGATAGTTCAGTGAATGACGCAACTGTCTTTTTAAATGGTGTCAGAGGAAGTCAAAAAAGTCGAAATGCCAGCATTTCAGAAATCATAAACGATCTCAGGAGCATACAAACCTATCTTCAAGCGGAACAAAGTGAAATTGTCAACTTAAAAGACAACTTTCAAAATAGCGCTGTTATAACTGCTGATATAAGAAGTCAAGTTATTGAGTCAGTTGAAAAGACTTCGACAGGGATTATCAGTATTCAGCAAAGATCACTTAAAGAACTAAAGAATGACTTGAATTCTATTTTAGCTGAATCTATTGTCACAGCTGAACAATCTAGGGTTCACTTTAAATCTCTGAAAGAGCTGAGCAATCTGCTTCAAACTTCTATGACCTTATCTGCAGATGGCGGGCAGTTGACGGCAGATCTCAGCATGGAACTATCATCAATGCTGGAAGATACAAAATCGGTGGTTAGTCTTTTGGGAGAGCGCTTTGAAATGGCTGATAATCGAGATATCAATTTGATTATCACTCTGTTGGAAAGCAATCCTGAGTTCATGGGTGATTTCATGTCGAATCCATTTGACTTAAAAACGGAGATAATCAATGCAGTTCCAAACTATGGTTCAAGTATGGCGCCTATATATTCAACGTTGGCGCTTTGGGTGGGCTGTTTAATCTTGAATTCCGTCTTAAAATCACATCCTGGAGATTTTAAAGGTTCTAATCATCTAAGTATAAGAGAAAAACATTTCGGCAAATTGATGTATTTTTGTACCTTAGCAATGATTCAAGGACTGATTGTCGCAGTGGGTGACATTTGGCTTTTGAAAATATATGTGGTAGATATCCCTCTATTTATTCTATTTGCTATATTATCCTCTCTCATCTTTGCGACAATTACATTTACGCTGATGGCAACACTGAGTAATCTGGGCAAGGCACTTGCAATTGTCTATATGATATTGCAGCTCGCAGGAAGTGGTGGAACATATCCGATTCAAGTTGACCCATTAATTTTTAGAATTATGCAGCCGTTATTTCCGTTTACTTACACGGTTAACGGATTTAGAGAAGCAGTTGCAGGGCCGTTGGCTGTAAATGTCATATTAAATATTATTGCATTAATCACCTTTGGGATTGTGTTTATCGTATATGGCTACTTGACAATTGAAAAACTGTATCCAAGAGTCATCGGGTTTGAAAAAAAACTCAAAGAGTCTGGAATTAGTGAATAAGAGAGCGCAGGGGGCCAATGGATATGAAAGGGAAAAAGAAAAAAGAAAGAGCGTTTTTTTGGACGCATGGGTTAAAACCGATTCTAACACTTTTAAAACATGATTTTAAGACCATTTTAAAAAATAGAGCAGCTCTGATTATTGTCATCGGGTTATGTGTATTGCCTTCTCTGTATGCATGGATTAACATCTATGCCTGTTGGGATCCTTATGGCAATACGGGTAATTTACCAGTGGCAATAGTAAACAATGATGAAGGCGCTGTCTTTGAAGATAAAATCATAAATGTTGGCGATCGAATTGTAGATGAGATGAAGGAGAACACCTCTATAAACTGGTATTTTGTGGACGATTGGCAGGCCAATTATGGACTTACAAACGGACAATACTATGCCATGATTGAGATTCCTTCAAATTTTTCTCAGCGACTCACGAGTTTAAAAACGGCAACACCTCAAAAGCCAATGATTGTGTACAAGGCAAATGAAAAACTCAACGCCATTGCAGCAAAAATTACCAATGTTGCAAAGGAAAAGTTAATCAACAACGTCAAGAGCAATTTTGTCAAAACCGTCAATGAGCAAGTTATTGAAACTTTTAATGTGGAAGCTGAAAAACCAGATGCAAAAGAGTTTGATCTAAATGAAGTCAAGGAACGCTTGACACAGCTTGATGTAGACCTTGAAGCGCTTATAACGCATCTAAATCGGGAAAATGAAAACGAATTAGCATTTCAAAGCCATTTGATTGGAACAAATGCTCAGATGCAAGTTTTTGCAGACCAGTTAGATCATATGAACTCAATTATACAGGCAACTATTGAGCTAAACCGTTCACAGAACAGTACAATATCTGATTCCATAAATGAAATTTATAAAAATATTGAAAGTGTAAGAGGGCTAGGCAAAGACAATAAAGCTCTCTTAGAAGAGCTTTCACAGATTAATGCCAATGGTTTAGATGTGGATCTTTTGGGAAACTTATTTGCGCTTGCAGACATATGTGATGAGATATCAAAGCAACTTGATGATGATATCACCAAGTTGGAGCAGCTAAAACAAAGTGACGATAATGGATTATTAAGCCTAATGAAATCATCTCTAGTTTACGTTCAAAATTTAACCGACGAAGAGAAGAATCTTCTAATTCAGCTGACAGCAAGCATAAACGACAAATCAAATGAAACGCTCATTCAATCTCAACTGGACGATTTGGAGAAGTTAAACGATGAAATATCAAGTCGATTGGAGACTGTATTAGATTTTTCAATTCAAACGGTAGTCCCTTCCTTTCAAACGCTATCTTGGAATCTGGACGAAGGTCTCAAAGATACGTCCCAAGTATTGGAAACTTTTAAAACACTTGTCCCTCAGTATGCAGTGGTAACGGATTTTTTGGTTGGAGCTGGTGATTTGTCAAATCAGCAGAGGGAGCAGATGATTGAATCCTTGGAATCCATGGAAATTGAAGTTCATAATGCACTTGATAAAGTGAGCCGGTTGGATGGCGCTCGAATTTCCAGGCTCATTGAACTGTTAAGGGATAATCCATCTGAGATTACAGACTTTATGGCTTCTCCCCTCGATGTTGAAGTAAAAGAACTTTATGAAGTCAAGTCATTTGGGGTTGCTATTGCGCCATTTTATTCTGTTTTGGCAATCTGGGTAGGGGTTTTATTGATGAGTTCTTTAATCAGTGTTGAGAGTAAGGGTCTTAAAAATGTAAAAATAGGACATATCCACTTTGGAAAGATGTTGCTTTACTTGATAATCTCCTTAATTCAGTCAGGGATTATTGTTTTAGGCGATATTTATATACTGGGTGTCGTTCCGAAAGATATGGGGTTGATGTTTGCTTTTGCCATGATGACTTCTTTGACTTTTGTGGTTATTATTTACACATTGGCATCGGTTTTGGGGAATATAGGGAAGGCGGTGGCCATTGTCATCATGATTTTCCAAATTGCTGGTTCAGGCGGTATTTATCCAATTGAAACAAATCCTGAAATATTTGGAAGACTTATGCCAATCTGGCCTTTCACCTATGCCATAAGTGGTTTCAGAGAATCAATTCTGGGGCCTGTTGGTGGAAATGTCTCTGCTGATATGTATGCGCTATTAAAAATCATTGCAGTGATGCTCCC
Organism: Firmicutes bacterium UBA6806; assembly: GCA_002452745.1. Classification (GTDB taxonomy): domain Bacteria; phylum Bacillota; class Clostridia; order Peptostreptococcales; family Acidaminobacteraceae; genus Fusibacter_A. The sequence continues at coordinate 16,453 of DKFC01000069.1, read as the reverse complement.
GTTCGGTCTTTTGAGAGGTCCTTTTCAAAAGTTGATTCACTATTTCGAGCATAAATTCGAAGAGGCAGATCTTAAATAGAGTTGAGCAGTATAAACAAATTAATCTGCAAAAAATAATGAAAAATCACAGCTGTATCTTGTATACAAAAATGAATTGTCATATAATGTTCATGTAAATAATTTTGTGAGGAGAGTTAAAATGGCATTTTTGGATAAGGTAGTTGAAATTGCAAAAAGCAATGTACAGACAATTGTACTTCCGGAAGCGTTTGATCCAAGAACAATTGAGGCAACACATAAGGTTTTGGAAAAGGGCATCGCAAAAGTCATCCTAATTGGTGATGAAGCTGAAATTAAAGCAAAAGCAGGTGACTGGAAAATTGATGGCGCTGAGTTTATCAATCCAAAATCGTTTAAAGATATCGACAAGATGGCTGAAAAACTTGCTGAGCTTAGAAAGAGCAAAGGCATGACTGTTGAAGAAGCTAAGAATCTTTTAACATCTAATGTTCTCTATATGGGTGTTATGTTGGTTAAAATGGGCTATGCTGGTGGAATGGTTGCAGGTGCAGCGCATTCAACTGGTGATGTGTTAAGACCAGCACTTCAAATTTTAAAAACAGCTCCAGGCATTAAATTGGCATCGGGTGTATTTATCATGGAAGTCCCTGATTGTGAATATGGTGAAAATGGACTGTTTATCTTCGGCGATTGCGCGTTGAATCCAAACCCGAATTCAGAAGAACTTGCGCACATTGCAATTAGCTCTGCACATACATTTAGAGCACTTGTTCATGCTGAACCACATGTGAGCATTCTCTCATTCTCATCAAAGGGATCTGCAAAACATGCAGATGTAGATAAAGTCATCGAAGCTACTAAAATTGCCAAAGAACTTGCGCCAGAATTAAGCCTTGATGGAGAACTTCAATTTGATGCGTCTATTGTACCAGCAGTTGGAAAGAGCAAAGCGCCAAATTCATCTGTTGCGGGACAGGCAAATGTCATTATTTTCCCTGATTTAGATGCTGGGAATATTGGCTATAAATTGGTTCAAAGACTTGCAAAAGCAAATGCATACGGTCCAGTAATTCAAGGACTTTCAATGCCTGTAAATGACCTTTCTAGAGGTTGCTTTGCAGATGATATCGTTGGAACAGTTGCATTGACAGCTTTACAAGCGCAAATGCAAAACAAGTAATTACTGCATAAATAGACCTTCAGTCGTTAGCCGCAAACTAACCACTGAAGGTCTTATTTTTAGTATAGGGCCATTACCGAAGGAAATCCGGCCAAAACAGAGGGCTCAACCGAGAATTCCGCGGAGAATGAATGGTCAATGAAAAAAATGGGTATAATGTTTTTGTTCGATATTGATTAAATAAAACGGGGAGGGAACAATGAAAAAGAAACTGAGTTTAATTTTAGTAATAGTATTAATAGTGGCTTCAATTCCTATTTATGGACAATCTTCTAGCTTTACAGGGGCATCTAGTTGGGCAGTATCAGAACTGAATGCAGCCATGAAAGAAGGCCTTATTCCCGATAGTATGTTAGATGGCAAGTATCAGTTCAACCAAATGATTACAAGGGGCGACTTTGCCAGGGCCGCTGTGCTTTTTTATGATAAGCTCGGAGGTAATCAAACGCTAAATAATTATAATCCATTTGAAGATGTGACAGATCCAACAATTATAAAAGCTTATAACAATGGGCTTATAAGTGGTAAGGCGTCTAATCTTTTCATGCCCAATGACAGCTTAACACGGCAAGAATTTTGCGTCATAACTGTTAAGACACTCAAATCATCGGGAAATGAAAAGTATTCAGAGGTACTGGGTTTTCAAAGCAAGTATTCTGATATTGAGGATATCTCTCCGTGGGCATATACTTATGTAGAGTCTTTAAATGCACATCGGATTATGAATGGAACAAGTGATACGACCTTATCACCAAAGGGCAATTTAACAGCGGAACAGGCAATTGTCATGCTCTATAGAGCTTATTTTAAGTTCTATGAAGATCCAAATGTTCAGCAAGCAGAGTTCAGAATACAAGCTGGCGTTCTCAAATCATTTGAAGGCAAGGGCAAAATTGAAATCCCAGAGACTGTAACGTCTATAGACCCAAATGTGTTTAAAGAATACGCTGGTATTACTGAGATTACAATTCCAGGCACTGTTAAAGAAATTCCAGAAGATGCTTTTAGAAGATGTCCAGACTTGAAACGGGTTGTGTTAAACAATGGTGTTGAAAAAATTGGAAAGAGCAGTTTTGCCGAATCACCTAAACTGGAATTTGTCTATTTTCCCGAATCAATAAAGACAATTGAAGAAAGTGCATTTGCGGATTGTAGTTTGCTTACCGAAGTGCGATTTGGCAAATCACTGGCGACAATTGGTGCAAATGCGTTTAGAGAAATAGGCATCAATCAAATAACGATTCCAAACTCTGTTAAGATCATAGGAGATGAGGCCTTTTATAAAATACAAAATCTCAGACAAGTTGAAATCGTAAATGACTACACCGAAATTGGCCGAAACGCATTTGGCGAGGCGAACTTAGGGTTGACGATTATCTGCGGTGAGAAGTCAACAGGAGAAAAGTATGCAACTGATAACAGAATTGAAGTGGAGTACAGATAAGTTGCATTATTCGTCATATTTTGAACTTCAGACATAACTAATATATATAGGCACAAAACCCCTTTTGCCGGCACTGTCAGCGAAAGGGGTTTTACATATTCAAGATGTGCGTGTGTGCATTTACAGAAACTTAACAAATGAAATCGCAAAACCTGTTGACGCCCCGGGTGGTAGGGGGTATACTGAATGAGAAATAAATCGTGAGGTGATTGAAGATGAGTAAAAAGGTAGCGGTAATAGATCAAGGGCGTTGTGATCGTTCACCCTTTTGTCCTGTGAAGAGAGTTTGTCCAGTAAATGCAGTGAAGGGAAGTATGTTTCAGGCGCCTTCAGTTGATAATTCAATCTGTATAGGCTGCGGCAAATGTGTTTCATACTGCCCGATGGGTGCGGTAAAAATGGTGACACTTAAATAAGTAAATGATTTTAAATTGTTTTAAAGCAAGTCGAAATAGGATCTGATGAATTTATCAGTATATTTCGGCTTTTTTCATATGCCGACAAAGGGAGGATTTAAGGTTTTGCTTTTTCATAAAAAAATGTATAATATATAAAGTACCTATTTAATGGCACAAACGATTGCATTCAAATATAGGGGGAACAAAATGGAGAAGAGAAGACATGGACTCAAAAAGGGATTGAAGCCCGCCCAAGTTTTAGTTTTGGGTTTTGCGGGAACGATACTTTTAGGGGCCTTATTATTGATGTTGCCGATTTCATCAATTGACGGTCGGATAACGCCGTTTGTAGATGCGTTTTTCACGTCTACATCTGCTGTATGTGTGACGGGATTGGTTGTTGTGGATACGGGGACGTATTGGTCTACATTTGGCAAAGTTGTCATCATGTTGCTTATTCAAATTGGAGGGCTCGGGTTCATGACTATGGCAACTTCAATTGCAATTATACTTGGAAAGAAAATCAGTCTTAGAAATAGATTGATTATGCAAGAGGCGCTCAATCAGTTTTCGATATCAGGTGTCATAAGACTGACCCGTTATATTATTATGATGACACTGGGGATAGAACTCGCAGGTGCGATATTGCTCTCCTTTAGATTCATTCCCGAGTTTGGACTGGGAAAGGGTATTTTTTATTCAATTTTTCACTCGATTTCTGCCTTTTGTAATGCGGGATTTGACATCATGGGAAATGGTGTCAGCTTGACTAAATATGTGAGCGATCCGTTGGTTTCTTTGGTTATTATGGCTCTGATAATTGTTGGAGGACTTGGATTTTCAGTTATTGTTGACCTTTTTAGAGTCAAGAGCATGAAGCGGTTAACCCTTCACACAAAATTGGTTCTTTCCATGACCGGAACTATGATTTTAATTGGCTTTGCAAGTGTTCTGATATTCGAAATGAACAATCCCGATACACTTGGCAATTTAAAATTAGGTGGGAAAATCCTTGCGGCGCTCTTTCATTCCATCACGCCGAGAACTGCTGGGTTTAACACACTTGACATGGCGCACCTGACATTGCCCACAGTACTCATAACGATTCTGTTCATGTTTGTCGGGGGTTCTCCTGGGTCCACAGCGGGTGGTATCAAGACGACAACTTTCGGAACACTGGTTCTCAAGGTGATTTCCGTTATAAAGGGCGTTGACGATGTTGAATTTGCTCATAGAAGAATTTCGAAAGATACAGTCAATCGTGCACTGGCCGTTTTTTTCATCGCTGTCTTTGTGGTGATTTCAGTGACAGTTGCCTTGGCAATTACGGAAAAAGATGTTTCGTTTGAATATGTTATTTTTGAATCTATGAGTGCATTTGGAACAGTTGGACTCTCCTTGGGACTTACGCCATATCTGTCCATAGCAGGAAAAGTGGTTATATCTGCCGCCATGTTCTTTGGAAGGCTTGGACCATTGACCATTGTTTTAGCACTGAGCAACAGGGATTTATCTAAGAAAAAATTGATTCGCTACCCTGAGGGGAAGGTCATTGTAGGGTAATGTCTGGAATAATGCAAACGAGAAGAAGTATGAGCGTTAATTTATGAACATACTGAAAACACAGAGAGTCTGTTGAAACTATAATGAAGATGCGTTGGGTGCATACTGAGGTTGGGAAATAAATCATTGATTTGGAGGCAAATATGAAAAAGCAATTTGTAGTAATCGGATGCGGAAGATTTGGCCAAAGTGTGGCAATAAAATTGGCTGAACTTGGATGTGAAGTAATGGTTGTCGATGATAATGAAGAAATTATTCAAAGTATTTCTGACAAGGTAACCTATGCCGTTCAAGCAGATGCAACTGATGAAAATTCTATAAAGGCACTGGGAATTCGGAATTTTGACGTGGCAATTGTCACCATTGGTTCTGATATTCAATCTTCAATTCTCGTCACCCTGATGATAAAAGAGCTTGGTGTGAAGCATATTGTGGCAAAGGCACAAAATTCATCACATGCCAAAGTCCTATATAAGATTGGGGCCAATCGAGTAGTCTTTCCTGAGAAGGAGATGGGCATCAAAATTGCCAAGAACCTCGTGTCTGGAAATGTCTTGGACTTCATAGACCTTGCGCCAGATTACAGTATTTTCGAAATCAGTATGAAAGATGAGTGGATCGGCAAAAATCTCGTTCAAATTGACATGAGAAGACGATATCAGATTTCGGTAATAGCAGTTAGAAGAGGCGATGAATTTGACATCAATGCTGGACCTGACAAGATACTGCTCAAAGATGATGTGCTTATTGTTATTGGCAACAATGATGATTTAAAGAAAATTGAAGAACATTAGTGAGGCGTGATGCAAACAGTGATTCAATCCAACCAAAATAAAATTTATAAGCATATCAAGTCGCTATCTACTAAAAAAAACCGATATAAAAATAGGCAGTTCATCATCGAAGGTGAGCGTTTTGTAAAGTATGCCTTTGACAATGGGTTTACGATTGATTATATTTGTGTTTCGGAGTGTTTTGATATATTGGATTTTGAGATGTTGAGAGAAGAAGTTCAAAACTGCCAAGAGATAGTTGTGACATTTTGCGATTCTCTTTTTAAAGAGCTAATTGAAACAGAGAACAGCCAAGGGATTTTTGCAGTGGTGCAAATGCCTGAGGCCTTGGAAGCCTCTGAACTTTTAGAGAAGTATGAAAATGATGAAAATATCAAGCAATTCTTATTTTTAGATAGAATACAAGATCCGGGTAATTTGGGAACAATTATCAGGACGGCCGATGCCTGTGGCATTCAGCATATTTTACTCAACAAGGGAACGGTAGATCCCTATAACGGTAAAGTTGTAAGGAGTACAGCAGGTTCTATTTTAAATGTAAAACTGATAGAAGTTTCGGATGATCTCTCGACTTTAAAATCATTGGCAACAGCGGGGGTGAGGCTTTTGGTGACGTCTTTAGATGCGGATTATGTATTCAATGACCGAGAAGCCTATGGTCAACGAAACTGTCTGATTATAGGGAACGAGGCAAATGGCGTCTCGGAGACAATTCAAGCTCTGGACTGCAAACGGATTATTATACCAATTGTTGGTAAGGCAGAATCGCTGAATGCCTCAGTGGCGGCAGGTATCATGATGTATAAAATATATGAATATTGTATACAAAAATAGCGGATGATGTATAAAATGGTTGTCTGTGAGATGGCTTTGTGTTATGATATTTCTATCAAATTGGTTAAAGTCTTGGAAAGAGAGAGTAGATGTCAGAGGATTCAAGAGAGGAAACGGTTGGTGAGAGTTTCTAATCTAAACACATCGAAGTTCACTCTGGAGATGCGCTTTTGAAAGAACAGTAAAAAGCGACGTATGCTGCGTTAAAGCTCTGAGAGAATTACAAGCGTAATTAAGTTGGGTGGTACCGCGGAATAAGTTTTCGTCCCTTTTGGGATGGAGGCTTTTTTTATTTGTATCAACAGCGTCGTGATTATAGATGAGGTCCTATCCAAATAAAGTGATACGGTACGTTCAAAATGAAGATTAGGAGGTTATTGTGAAAAATTTACTTGAACAATTATTGGAAAACGCCAAAGGTGAAATTAGGCAGGCGGCAAACTTAAAAGAATTAGAGGATATTAGAATCAAATTCTTGGGGAAAAAAGGGGAAGTCACAAATATCCTAAAAGATATGAAAAACCTCTCGGCTGATGAACGACCTGCAATTGGCAAAATTGCAAATGAAGTGAGAGAGTCTATTGAGGGTTTGCTTGAATCTGTAAAAGAGGATAAGAAACGCCTTGAAATAGCGGCTCAGCTTAAAACGGAGTCCATTGATGTGACCATGCCGTCTAAGAGACTTCACAGAGGACATAAACATCCATTAAACTTAGTTTTAGATGAAATAAAAGAAATCTTTATTGGAATGGGATTTAAGATTGCAGAAGGACCGGAAGTGGAATCTGTGTATCATAACTTCGATGCTCTCAATGCACCTGTGGATCATCCATCTAGAAGCCTTTCAGATACTTTTTATATTACTGAGGATTTGCTACTGAGAACACAGACATCTCCAATACAAGTTCGAACCATGAAGCACTCAAAACCGCCAATTAAAATAATTGCCCCTGGAAGATGCTTTAGAAATGATGAAATAGATGCGACACATTCACCAATGTTCCATCAATTAGAAGGCCTGGTAGTGGATAAGGACATTACAATGGCTGACTTAAAGGGAACACTGGACATGTTTGCCAAGAGGTTGTTTGGAAATCAGACAAAGACGAAATTTAGACCTCATTATTTCCCATTCACTGAACCAAGTGGTGAAGTGGATGTCACTTGTTTTAAATGTGGCGGCGAGGGTTGCAGATTCTGCGGCGGAAGCGGTTGGATCGAAATCTTAGGCTGTGGAATGGTTCATCCTAATGTTCTAAGAGAATGTGGCATAGATCCTGAAATCTACAATGGATTCGCATTTGGGATGGGACTGGATAGAATTACAATGATGAAATATGAGATTGATGATATCCGTGTGTTATTTGAAAACGACGTCAGGTTTATCAAACAGTTTTAAAGGAGGATATGATGAGAGTACCTGTAAAATGGTTAAAAGAATATGTAAATATAGAAGGCATTGAAGAAAAGGAGCTAATTGAGAAACTGGTACTGACTGGTTCAAACAATGAAGGCAGTGAGAAAATTGGAGAGGGTATCGAAAAAATTGTCGTTGGACATATTACAAAGATAACAGGTCATCCAAATGCCGATAAGCTCTCTGTATGCCAAGTAGATGTAGGTGAAGAAGTTCTTCAAATTGTAACTGGAGCAACCAATATAAGTGAGGGAGACTATATTCCTGTAGCGCTTCATGGATCGACAATTGCTGGGGGCATCAAGATTAAAAAGGGTAAACTTAGAGGTGAACCATCCAATGGCATGCTCTGTTCCCTTGAAGAAATGGGATATGATAAAGTCAGTATTCCGAAGGAATTCGATGACGGGATTTTTATACTGGATAAGCCATATCCCCTTGGTATGGATATTCTAGAGGCACTTGATTTAAGAGATACGATTATCGAATTCGAAATCACACCAAATAGACCCGACTGTCTGAGTATTATCGGTATGGCGCGTGAGACAGCTGCAAGTTTTGAAAGAGAATTGAAACTGCCGACGGGAGAAGTAAAAACAGTTTGTGATTCTGTTGAAGACTATGCAAAAGTGACCCTTGTCGATACCGATTTGTGTCAGAGATTTGTTGCAAGAGCTGTAAAAAATGTGAAAATTGAAAAATCACCTGTATGGATGCAAATGTGCCTGATGAATGCCGGTATGAGACCAATCAACAACATTGTAGACATCACCAATTACGTTATGCTTGAATATGGTCAACCAATTCATGCATATGATTTGGAAACCGTTAAAGGCCACGAATTAATTGTTAAGAGAGCAGATGATGGTGAACTCTTTGTAACCCTTGATGACAAAGAACGATGCTTGACACATGAAATGCTCATGATTCGAGATACAGAGAGAGCAGTTGGAATTGCTGGCGTCATGGGAGGCGAAAACACAGAGATATCAAATGATACCAAAACCATTTTGATAGAAGTTGCAAGTTTCGATAAGGCGAGTATTCGCAAGACGTCTAAAGACTTAGGACTTAGAACAGAAGCATCTTCACGATTTGAAAAGGGCGTAAGTGTGGAATTGCCTCCAATTGTTGTCAATCGAGTTTGTCAATTGATTGAAATGCTTGGAGCTGGTGAAATCATCGGTGGGATGATAGACGTCTATCCAACCCATAAAGAGATGGTTAGAATCCCATATAGACCAGAGCGTATTTCTAAGGTTGTAGGCGAGTCAATTACAGCTGATGAGATCAGAGGTTATTTAAAGCGCCTTGATATTGAGACAGAGGAAGTTGATGGGGAATGGGTTGCAATTTCTCCATACTATAGACTGGACCTTATCAAAGAGATAGATTTAGTTGAAGAAGTAGCCAGAATGTATGGTTATGATAAGATTGGTATGACGTTGCCAAAGACAGATACTTGGGGGGCGAGAACCAATGCGCAGCTCATTGAGGAGAAGACAAAACTGGAATTGCTTTCAAGCGGTGCAGACGAAATCTTAACCTATTCATTTGTATCTAAAAAAGAACTTGATAAAATCAATCTATCTGAATCGAGCTTGCTGAGAAATCAAGTTGAGCTTATAAACCCGCTCGGTGAGGAATACAGTGTCATGAGAACATCTCTTATTCCAAATGTGCTGGACGTCCTTGCTAGAAATAGCAACCGAAAAGTGGCGGGAGCAAGAATATTTGAGCTTGGAAGTATCTTCTTGCCGAGAGAAGTTCCAGTTAAATCGCTTCCAATTGAGAAAAAAATGCTCACAGTGGGCATCTATGGAGAGACAGAAGATTTCTTCACTCTCAAGGGCATTTGTGAAAACGTATTGGATGGTCTGGGGATTTGCGGATACTATTTTGAAAAAGAAGAAAATCACCCAACATTCCACAATGGACGATGTGCGAACATCATTATTGGCTCTCACATTTTGGGAACAATAGGTGAACTTCACCCCGTGGTTATTGAAAATTATGATTTACCAGTAAGGGGATATGTGGCAGATTTAGACTTCAATATGATGCTTCAACTTGCAAATGAAGAAATCAAATTTACCCCTATTCCTAAATACCCTGCCATTGAGCGCGATATTGCCATCCTTGTTAAAGATGAAGTGACTTCTCATCAAATTGAGACAGTTGTTCTCGAAAACGGAGGAGAATTGCTGGAATCTGTGAAAATGTTTGATATGTACAAGGGTAAGCAAATTCCAAAAGGATACAAATCAGTTGCTTATGAACTGGTGTTTAGAGCTTCTGATAGGACGCTTGTGGATGAGGATGTGAATTCAATTTTCACAGATATTTTAAAGGCTTTAGAAAGCATTTTAGAGGCCCAATTGAGATAGGATTAAGGTAAATAAAAACAAAGCTAATGTAAAGTAAGTCAATGAATAATCATAAAAGTGACAATTTGCCAAGAAGGATGAAGGTGAATTGTCATTTTTATTTGACGCTGAAGAGCTCAAGGTTAACTTTATAGCTTTTTATAGGAGAAGTAGGGTATAATGATGACATAAAAGAAGAGGCAAACTTATTGGATATAATATAAGCAGGTGAAACGATGTTTGAAGGAAATGTAACGGAATATTATACGGATGCCAGAATTAAAGGGCGGAAGGAATACAATCGGCTCAAGGCAAGAGGTCTTTCGGGCCATTTGACGAGTTTAGATGGCCTGCTAAAGGATATAGAGATTGTTGCAACAGTGGACTTGGGCATTCAAGAAATTCCCTTAAAAAAGGTAGTGGGGACTTATTTTAATTCTAGACGAATGATTTTCTCAAAGAATTTTATGCCGCTGGAAAGTGTCAACAGTGAATTCGGAAGTAAGTGGTGCAACCTCTGTGCAGCACATGTCAAAGAGGGCATCAGAGATCCTATAAAAGTGTATGAGTACCTTAATTATTACTATGTAATGGAGGGCAATAAACGGGTCAGCGTCCTAAAGTACTTTGATGCTGTTAAGGTTATGGCTCAAGTTTATAGATTGGTTCCAAAGTACGATGAGCAGGATGAAGATGTAAAACTTTACTATTCATTTTTGGAATTTTATAAAGAGACTGGTCTCATAGAAGTATGGCTTTCAAAGGCAACTCGATATTTCAGGCTTTTAAAGTATTTGAGGGCGTATGAGCCGGGATATTCCTACTATGAGTCTAAATACAGCCATTTTCTACATTATGTATATGAGCCATTCAGACGAATTTATAAGCAAATGGGTGGGGATCAGTTAAATGTCACCACGGGAGATGCTTTTGTTCTCTATGCGAAGCTCTATGAAATTCCAAGAGAGCTAGATGAAGAGGGGGCGGAAAAAGTCATGCCGCTTCTGATTAGAGAGCTTCAAAATTATGGTGAAGATGAAGAGATAGATATTCACACTACATCGGACAACATAGAGAAGACTTCATTTTTTAGCAGTTTGACCGCTCTCATGCACAAGAAGATAAGAGTGGGCTTTGTATATGCAAGGGACGTCGAAAAATCAGGTTGGACATATTCTCATGAACTGGGAAGACAGTATATAGAGGCCCACTTTAATGATCAAATTGAGACTGAATACATCGACAATGTTCCTGAGGATAAGTCAGCATATAATGCCATTAGCGAATTTGCAAAGCAAGGCTATGACATCATCTTTACCACCAGCGAAATATACAGAAGGGCAACACTTCGATGTGCTCTTGAAAATCCACACATAAAGTTTTTTAATTGTTCTGGAAACAGACCATATGTGCACATGACCAATTACTTTGGCAGGACATATGAACCTAGATTCTTGACTGGCTTAATAGCTGGGGCAATGACCAAGAGCAATATCATTGGATATACAGCAACAGAACCTAATCCAGAGGTTATATCATGCATAAATGCCTTCGCAATGGGTGTTAAAATGGTGAATCCATTTGCAAAATTACTGGTGGTGTGGACTGGAGAGTGGAATAATCCAAAAGTCAGTACGGACTTAAGTGAGAAACTTATTGAGAGAGGCGCAGATATCGTCAGCAATAAGAACATAATTGTGCCAAGAGATGTCACGTGGGAATACGGTGTTTATTCCATGCTGTGCAATATTGATCCTGAAACCAAGCAACCTGAAAAATACTTGGCATCTCCAATCTGGTTATGGGGTACTTTTTACGAGAAGATAATTGCAAGTATCCTAAATGGAACCTATCAAAAGGTCACTTCACAGATGTCAGATGAGGGGAGACTCGTCAACTTCTGGTGGGGAATTGCTTCTGGTGTTATAGATATCTATTATTCAAAAAAACACGTCCCCGCCGAAACGGCAAAACTTATAGACTTGATGAAAAAAATGATTATGTCAGATCAATATCATCCTTTCAGTGGCCCCATTTATGATCAGAATGGTAATTTAAGAGTTGAGGAAAATACAATTTTATCCCCAGAGGCTATTTTAGAGATGGATTGGTATGTAGATAACGTCCAAATTATCTTATAGAGGAATCTCTAAATCAATGATTGCGTATCCATACGCATTTATAATTTTGGTTTGACCAAAGAGTATCTCGCGATTCCCTCGACTGTAATTTAGGTGTTGATGTCCGTGAATCATGGTTTTCGGTTTGTACTTTTCCAGTAAATCAATAAAACATTTGAAGCCTATGTGAGCTTGATCCTCCCCATCCCCAAGTCCATAAGCAGGAGAGTGGGTCAGAAGCAAATCAAAGCCCTTGCGATATTTAAAACGATTTCTGCGAAGGCGTTTGGCCATTTCTCTCTCGGTAAATTGAAAGGGGCCTCCTGTATAGCGCATACATCCGCCAATGCCGGCGATTCTAAGCCCTTTGTAGGTATATATAAGGTCATCAATGTCTATGCAGCCTCCTGGTGGCGTCTGTATAAGGCGCTTGTCGTGATTACCGTGAATATATAAAACAGGGCATGACATGACTGTCGCAATAAAGGAAAGGTAGTTTGCGTTTAAATCCCCTGCGGATAAGACGAGGTCGACCTCTTTAAAATTGTCCTTGTTGAAATATTCATAGAGATAAGGGCTTTCTATATCGGAAATTGCAAGAATTTTCATAAGCTGTCCTCTTTTAAAAAAATGATGCTTCTTTGACAAAAAATAAACTCAGTCTGTTTATACGCCAAGAATAGTCGTATAATATAATTATACACGACAAACTGACTCGTTTATACGATGAAATACGAAATTTGGAGGGACTATGAGTGAAAAGTACAGATTGATAACCAGAAGTGACTTTGACGGACTTGTCTGTGCAGTGTTGCTGAAAGATTTAGAGATGATTGATGATATCAAATTCGTACATCCTAAGGATATGCAAGATGGTTTGATTGAAGTTACAGATAAAGATATCACGACCAATTTGCCTTATGTTGATGGTGTTCATTTGGCATTCGATCATCACTTAAGTGAGACGATTCGAAACAAAGAGTTAAAACCCAATTACATTATTGACAAAGATGCGCCTTCTGCTGCAAGAGTTGTCTATGAATATTATGGTGGGAGAGATCGCTTTAAAAATATACCGTATGAGATGATTTTAGCTGTAGATAAGGCAGATTCTGCACAGTTTACTAAAAATGATGTTTTGAACCCGAAAGGGTGGGAACTTCTTAGCTTCTTAATGGATGCCAGAACAGGACTAGGTCGTTTTAGAGAGTTTAGAGTTTCGAACTATCAATTGATGATGGATTTGATAGACTACTGTAAAAATCACTCAATTGAAGAAATCTTGGAACTGCCAGATGTAAAAGAGAGAGTGGATTTATACAACAGGTACTTGGTGGAGTTTAAGGCTCAAATACAAAACAACACCAAGGTTTATGGAAATGTCATCGTCGTGGATTTGAGAGAAGAAGAGACGATATACCCGGGGAACAGATTTTATAAATATGCCCTTTATCCAGAATGTAATATTTCGATTCAAGTGATTTGGGGATTAAAAAAACAGAACACAGTTTTCACGGTGGGTAAATCTATTTTCAATAGAACCAATTCTAAAAATATTGGTGATATTATGTTGTCATATGGCGGCGGCGGCCATATGAATGCAGGAACTTGCCAAGTCTCAAATGAAGAGGCGGACAAGTTGCTTGTGGAAGTTATTGAAAAGATAAAATAAAGTGTTGAATTGACAAGACAGTCTTCCAAAATCAAGTTGATTTTGGAAGGCTTTTTTTAATTTTGACGTATTTTATGAATAATAAAGCAAAAAAAATATATAGATTTCGTTAAATCTGATAAATGGGATTGTACTTCACTGAAAAAATGATATAATTTATATTCGGGTAAAGGTACGGAACAAAATACAGCGGTCAGGATTGTGAGTATAAATTGGGAAGATTTCCTCGAGAAATGCTTCAAATGTCAGATGATAAAATTCGTGAGCAGAGCTGATACGCAATTGAAAGGTGGCAAAAAATTGATTCAAGTAACCAACGTAGGGTTGAGATTTAGTGATAAAAAACTCTTTGAAGAGGTAAATGTAAAGTTTAATCCGGGCAACTGCTATGGTGTCATCGGTGCAAACGGTGCGGGTAAATCGACATTTTTGAGAATTCTCTCAGGTGAAATAGAACCAAGTGAAGGTGATGTGTTTATAACACCGGGCGAGAGACTTGCGGTGTTAAGACAGGATCATTTCCAATTTGACGAGTATCCAGTTATTGATACAGTTATCATGGGGCATAAGAGGCTTTATGAAATCATGAAAGAAAAAGATGCACTTTACATGAAAGAGGATTTCAGTGAAGAAGATGGCATGAAAGCGGCAGAGCTAGAAGGCGAATTTGCTGAAATGGACGGCTGGGATGCAGAGTCAAATGCAGAAAAGATTCTGAATGGATTAGGTGTCAGACCTGAAAATTTTCAAAAGCTCATGGCGGATATCCCTGCTGATGATAAAGTAAAAGTGTTGCTTGCACAATCGCTCTTTGGAGCGCCTGATATTCTTCTCATGGATGAGCCAACAAACCATTTGGATTTCAAGGCGATTAACTGGTTAGAAGAATTTTTGATTAACTACGATAAGATTGTCATTGTTGTTTCGCATGATAGACACTTTTTAAACAAGGTTTGTACTCATATGCTAGATATAGACTTTGGAAAGGCAAAATTATTCGTTGGAAACTACGATTTCTGGTATGAATCAAGTCAACTGATGCTGAGATTGATTCGTGAACAAAACAAGAAAAAAGAAGAAAAAATTAAAGAGCTTCAAGACTTCATCGCCAGATTTAGCTCCAATGCTTCAAAAGCAAAACAGGCGACTTCTAGAAAGAAAATGCTCGATAAGATCAACATAGAAGACATACAACCTTCTTCAAGAAAATATCCATTTGTTGGGTTTACACCTGAACGAGAAGCAGGCAAGGATATTTTACAAGTAGAGGGTATTACAAAGATAATTGATGGTGTTAAGGTTTTAGACAATGTTTCATTTACAGTTAACAAAGGTGATAAAATTGTTATCCTGAGCCGAAATGATATTGCGAGAACCACCCTGTTTAAGATTTTAATGGGTGAGATGGAACCTGATTCAGGAAGTTACAAATGGGGTGTTACTACATCACAATCCTATTTACCAAAAGACAATACAGAATTCTTTGAAGGGATGGAAATGAATCTGATCGACTGGCTTCGTCAGTATTCAGAAGAGAAAACTGAAACCTTCATTAGAGGCTTTTTAGGTAAAATGCTCTTCTCTGGAGATGAACCGCTTAAAATGGCAAGTGTCCTTTCAGGAGGCGAAAAAGTGAGATGCATGTTCTCAAAACTAATGCTTTCAAAGGCAAACGTTATTTTGCTGGATGAGCCAACAAACCATTTGGATTTGGAGTCCATCGAGGCAGTTAATAATGGACTTATTGCATTTAAGGGAACTCTGATGTTTACGTCACATGACCATAAATTTATTGAAACCATTGCAAATAGAGTTATTGAAATTACGCCTACTGGTGTTTTTGACAAGGAAATAGACTTTGATGAGTTCTTGGATGACGAGACAATTCAAAAACAAATTGATACAATGTATGAATTGTAAAAATGCTTGCAATTTTTGTTAATTCATTGTATTATTAAGTTGTACCTTGATTCACCAGTAAAAAAAATTATTAAAATTTGTTAGGTAGCCAAATATTTTTATCTGTGCTTCCAAAATTTTGCTAAGTTTTTTTTGTACTAGGTTTTTCAGGAAAAAAATTTTGGAGGAACAAGACATGATTAACGGAACAGTAAAATGGTTTAACTCAGAAAAAGGCTTTGGCTTCATCACTGGTGAAGATGGAAAAGACGTTTTCGTACACTTTTCACAAATTAACAAAGATGGCTTCAAATCTTTAGAAGAAGGCGAAGCAGTTAGTTTTGAAATCGCTCAAGGACCTAAAGGACCTCAAGCAGAAAACGTAACGCCACTTAGATAGTTAACCAAAACCTCGGTGATACCGAGGTTTTTTTAATTTAACGCCATTGCGAAAATAATTCAGGGAAAACGGCGATGCCTGTTACTTTACGATTGATGCTCTTGAGACGTATTTTTTGAGAAAAAAGGCCGAGCTTTTCTTGTTGTCAAGCAATAGAGGCTTAAAATGCGTGAGGTTCTAAATGGATAGATTTAATTATGAAAGGACTGAAAATTCAAAAGAAGTGACTACTGTATTTGTCATAAGAAATGCTTGTTATTCAGTGGGCATTATAATTCTAATGACATTTTTGGCATTTCTATTTAAGACCATAGGCGTGAACGAGTCTAATATAATTGTTACATA
>DKFC01000022.1 GCA_002452745.1 Firmicutes bacterium UBA6806 | reverse complement strand
AGGTTCGACTTTTTCAGTGCCCTCCTGTCCTGTGCGAGGGCTTTTCAGTAACTACTTTATGGAGTTTAAATCTATGACTAAGCTCATAGCATTTAACAATTACAGTGCCTCACTTTGTGAGGTATTGGTCTATTGATTTTCCAGGAGGAACAATCGGATAGACATCTTCATTTTTATTGACCTTGCATTCGATAAACATGGCCTTGCCTGATTTTTTGAACCGCTCAATGCCCTTTTGAAGATCAAATAGAGATCGAGCCTTAACACTCTCAATGCCATATGCTGTTGCGAGTTTACAATAGTCCACATTTTCCTTAAAACAAGTCTCTGCATATCGCCCATCCTGAAACAGCTTTTGCCATTGCCTGACCATTCCAAGGGCTCTATTGTTAAACAGGACAATCAACATGGGAATATTATAATCTGCCAGTGTCGCCAGCTCATTGTTGTTCATCCTAAAACTGCCGTCTCCTGTGAATAAAACCACATGTTTTTGCGGATTTCCCATCTTTGCGCCAATTGCCGCACCAAGTCCAAATCCCATGGTCCCAAGTCCACCAGATGTGATGAACTGTCTTGCATTTTGAAATTTATAATATTGCGCCGTCCACATTTGATGCTGACCAACATCTGTTGTGATGATGCCGGAAGCCCCTATCATTTCATGGACTGTATCTATAATATCCTTAGGTGGAAGGCCGTCTCCCATTGTTACAGAAACTTGTTGTTCCACACAATAAGCCTTGATTTCACTGAGCCAAGGTGCTCTATGCCTTTTCTCAACCTTCTCAGAGAAGGCTCTGAGGATGGCATTTAAATCACCTACAACATCTACATCAGCGTCAATATTTTTACTGATTTCGGTGTAGTCAAAGTCCACGTGAATCACTTTTGCCTTCTCGGCAAAGTCTTTTGGATTGCCTATAACTCGGTCGCTGAATCTCGCACCAATAGCGATAATCAAATCTGACTTTGTAATGGCCATATTCGCCTCAGGATACCCGTGCATGCCCACCATACCAAGTGAGAGTTCATGCGTTCTGGGAAAAGTTCCAAGGCTCATAAGTGTATTCACAACTGGGATTTCATTTTCCATGCAGAACTTCCTAAGTGCTTCGTGTGCTTCTGCTATTTTGATACCGCCACCTGCGTAGACGATTGGCCTCTCTGATTCGTTGATTAACGCACAGGCTTGATTGACTTTTTCGTCGTTTACTTCTGGCTGGCTGATGACAAAATCATACTCTGGACGCGTAGGGTATTCTGTCGTCTTAATAAACAAATCTTTAGGAATGTCCACCAGAACTGGCCCTGGCCTTCCAGACATAGCTACTTTTATAGCTTTTTTTAGAGTCACTTCAAGGTCTTTTAAATCCTTGACCAGATAGGCGTATTTGGTAATAGACATGCTGATTCCCGTGATATCCACTTCCTGAAAGCTGTCCTTTCCCAAAAGCGGTGTTGAAACCTGACCAGAAATCACCAAAAGTGGTGTTGAATCCATATAGGCTGTGGCAATCCCCGTAATGGTATTGGTCACGCCCGGCCCTGATGTCACGAAACAGACCCCCAACTTTCCAGTTGATCTCGCATAGCCATCGGCAGCATGAATCGCTCCCTGTTCATGAGAGGTTCTAACGTGATTAAATCGGTCGTATTGAGTATAAAGCTCATGATACAGTGGAATAACAGCACCACCTGGATAGCCAAAAATGGTATCAATGCCATTTTCATTCAATATTTCAAGTAGTATTTGGGCACCGTTTTTTTCCATACGCTCAGACTCCTTCATTATCTTTTAATTCTGATGTTTCAGCAGAGCGTTTGAAAACAGCCCACTGTTATTTATTGATTCTGCTGATTGCACCTTTATCTGCCGATTCAACAGCATATCTATATCTGTCGAGATACCCTGTTACAGGTTTCTCTTTTAATTTTAAATGCTTAATTCTCTCTTTGAGCACTTCTTCACTGACTTTAAGGTTGAGAATGCCCTTCGGAATATTGATTTCAATTAAATCGCCTTCTTCAACAAGCCCTATTGGGCCACCTTCAAATGCCTCAGGTGACACATGACCAATTGCAGCCCCTCTCGTTCCACCTGAAAATCTACCATCTGTTATAAGCGCCACGCTGTCATCCAGTCCCATCCCGGAAAGAGCTGAGGTTGGTGTCAGCATCTCTCGCATACCTGGGCCACCTTTAGGGCCTTCATATCTTATGATGACCACATCACCTTCACGAATCTGTTTAGTCAAGATGGCTTCTGTGGCCTCTTCCTCTGATTCAAACACACGGGCCTTGCCTTCACGCGACAACATGGAGGCCGCTACTGCCGACTGTTTAACCACGGCTCCATTTGGTGCAAGGCTGCCTTTTAACACTTTTAAACCACCAGTAGCACTATATGGCGCTTCATATGAAGCAATAATGCCCTTGCCCTTTCGGTTGTGCGCTGCAATCTGGACGCCCATAGTTTCACTCTCCGTAACGGTTTTCACCGTTAAATCCAGAAGGTTTAATTTTGAAAGCTCTTTCATAACAGCATTGATGCCGCCATCTGCGTGGAGATCACTGATATGCCAAGGGCCTGCTGGACTCAGTTTGCATAGATTTGGCGTCGAGAGACAAATCTTATCGAAATCATCCAATGTCACAGGAAGATTCAATTCATTTGAAATAGCCGTTAGATGTAGAATCGTGTTGGTTGAACAACCAAGTGCCATGTCCACAGTCAGTGCATTTTTAAGCGCTGCTTCTGTCATGATATCCTGCGGCTTCAAATTTGCCTCCACAAGCGCCACAATGCGTTCACCTGTTTCTTTGGCAAGTCTTACCCTGTCCTGATAGACTGCCGGAATCGTTCCATTTCCTGGCAGAGCCATTCCAAGGCACTCGGTGATACAGTTCATAGAGTTCGCAGTGAACATCCCCGAACAAGAGCCACATGTAGGACAGGCATTGTTTTCAATCTCTTCTAAAACTTCCAAACCGATTTTTTCGTTTTGATAAGCACCCACGGCCTCAAATGCGGTGGTTAAGTCGATATCCGTGTTGACTGAACCCTTGCGAATCTGTTCCAAAGTCTCCACATCGCCAGAAAATTTTCCAGCAAGCATCGGCCCACCGCTTACAAAGATAGAGGGGCGGTTGATTCTAGCCGCTGCCATGAGCATCCCCGGCACTGTTTTGTCGCAATTGGGAATAAACACAATCCCATCAAAAGCATGCGCCTTCACCATGATTTCAATACTATCTGCAATCAACTCTCTTGACGCCAACGAGTATTTCATGCCCTCATGATTCATGGCAATTCCATCACAAACGGCAATTGCAGGAATCTCAAACGGAATTCCACCTGCCAAAAGGATGCCTTTCTTCACTGCTTCCACAACTCTTTTCAGCTCCACATGTCCAGGGACAATTTCATTATAGGAGTTTACCACAGCTACAAATGGTCGTCTCATATCACTATTTGAAAGCCCCAAGGCTTTTAAGAGTGAACGATGTGGCGCTTTCTCCACACCGTTCACAATTTTGGAACTCTGATATTTGTCCGATTTATAGTCAAAATTGTTCATTTTCTATTCCTTAATCCAAGACATCATGCCACGGAGTGTTTTGCCGACTTCTACGATTGGATGCTCCAATTCTTGAGCTTTTACCCTGTTGAACATAGGGCGATTTAATTCATTTTCAAGTAAGAAGTTTCTCGCAAATTCTCCCGATTGAATTTCATTTAACACAGCTTTCATTTCTTTTTTCGTATCTTCTGTGACAATTCTCTTACCAGTTACATAATCGCCATATTCTGCTGTATCACTTACTGAAAATCTCATTTTTTCAAATCCACCTTCATAGAGTAAATCCACGATGAGTTTCATTTCATGGAGACATTCAAAGTAGGCAACTTGTGGTTGATACCCTGCTTCAGTCAATGTTTCAAATCCAGCCTTAATGAGTGCAGTGAGGCCACCACAGAGAACGGCCTGTTCGCCGAACAAATCTGTTTCTGTCTCCTCTTGGAAAGTTGTCTCCAAAACACCAGCTCTCGTACCGCCAATTGCATTTGCATATTCAAGAGCAAGTTCTCTGGCGTGGCCAGTAAAATCTTGATATACAGCAAATAAGCATGGAACGCCTTTCCCCTCTTGGTAAACACGTCTTACTAGATGTCCAGGCCCTTTTGGCGCCACCATAAATACGTCTACATTTTTAGGGGGTTGAATTTGAGTAAAGTGGATATTGAATCCATGTGCAAATGCAAGTGCTTTGCCCTCAGATAAGTTTGGCTTGATATCTTGTTCGTAAACTTGTCTTTGTTTCTCATCTGGAATCAAAATCATCACCACGTCAGCAGCCTTGACAGCTTCAGCCACTGGGAGAACCTTGAGGCCTTGTGCCTCTGCAACTGCTTTTGATTTACTGCCTTCATAAAGCCCGACACAAACCTCGACACCTGATTCCTTCATGTTGAGGGCATGTGCATGCCCCTGTGATCCAAAGCCGATAACGGCTACTTTTTTACCTGCCAAATGTTTACTTGTTACATCCTGACCATAATAAACTTTCATTAGTTTTCCCCTCCGTCAATTTTAATATTTTGAATATCTATAATTTTTTCAAGCTGATACTTTGCGTATTCAGCATTGAGCTTTTCCTTTTCCCTGAGCGTGATGCAAATATCTGCCCTGTCCTCATCAAAACAGTTCATATTAACACCCACGACATCAAATTCCTTGCGCCTTAAAGTTGCAACTACCTTAATCAACGAATGCACACCATAATCTGTGCTCGCATAAATTTTTCTCAGCATAATACCTCACACCTTTCCATCTCTTAACTTCCTATGCACGGTTAATCATTGATTCGCAAACTTTAAAATGCCGGATTTACTGAAATTTGAGATATAAAAAGTCCCTATAAACAATCATGTTTCAATTGTCTATAGGGACGAATTCTTTATCCGCGGGACCACCCTTTTTCAGTTTATAAAAAAACTGCTCTCATCAAGTCGGCCGATACTATACATATGGCGAACTCTAGTCCGATAACGGGGACAGCCGGAATCATCTACTACAGACCTCCAATTTTTATGAGGAATGGTCATGCATTGTCGAATCATCAATTCAGGAGTGATTTTCATCTTAAGGCTGCTACCGCACTTGCACCATCTGCGGCTCGCTTTGAGCAGGAATCAAAAGAATCGCTCTCCGTCATAATCTGTTTGCTTATAAAAATTACAATTCTGTAATTTCCCTTGATTTAAAAATGATTATAAACAACATCAAAGGGCATGTCAACACCTAAACGCATTTTTTCTGATAATTCGCGATTATTACATTTCCGTTTGAATATTGTATACAAAGTTGTCTTCGTATGGCGAACACTCATTTCTGAGGGTAAACCCCTGATGGAATTGGGCATCTGTAGTCCTGTCCTTCCAACTGTTCAGCGTGTTCTTCCCAAGCCTCATCCACCCACTTCGGGTTTTCAAAGAGTTCAATTGCAGTTGCTGTCAAAAATTTTGCTGCCGACACACTCCCCCTATGAGCCACAGGCAATTTCCCCTGAGACACCATTTGCCATGTATGCATGGGTGTCCCAATTGCGGCACATGCTGAAAAGAATTGGGCAGTGGGCACTTTCCAGCTCACATCTCCCACATCTGTTGATCCCGACAGAAGTCTATCCTGCTCATCCAGTGGAATTACAACATCTGATAACACCTTTTGTTCATACTCTTTTCTAAACAGAACATCACCTTTCCCAATTAGTGATTTTGCTTCGCGTAGATCGTTTGCAATTTCACCTTGAGAAAAAGTCTCTCGGTACTGCCTTGCCATCTCGTAGTCTGACTCTGCAAATACAGGTGCTCCAATTGTCAACATTTGCTTTGAAACCAGTCTTCCCAGCGTTTTATTGGGCATGTAATTGGAGCAGGCCTTGTCAAATCGAACGGAGACTTCTGTTCCACTCATCAAACTTGCCCCCTTTGCAATGTCCACAACGCGCTCATATAGTGACTCTACATCTGCCATTTTGGGCGCTCTTATGAGGTAGAGCACTTCCGCATGTGCCTGAACAACATTTGGCGAATTTCCACCTGTATCTGTCACAGCATAGTGCACCCTTGCATCCGATGGCATGTGTTCTCTGAGATAATTAACCCCTATGTTCATAAGCTCCACTGCATCCAGAGCACTTCTCCCAAGATGTGGGGCTGCTGCCGCATGAGCACTGACTCCCTTGAACTTAAAACTGGCTTGAATATTCGCCAATGTTTCACTGGAAAACATGGCGTTGTGTGTCCCCGGATGCCATGTCAATGCAACATCCACATCATCAAAAACACCTTCCCTAGCCATGTATGTCTTGCCAGAGCCGCCCTCTTCTGCTGGGCATCCAAATACGATGATCGTTCCTTCTTTGCCCGTTTCTTCAAGGTATTTTTTTATGGTCACTGCCGCCTGAACAACTGCCGTTCCAAGAAGATGATGACCACATCCGTGGCCGTTTTCACTGCCTTTCCTCGCTTCTTGATGAAGCGCCCCCGCCGTCTGACTCATCCCTGATAGCGCGTCAAATTCAGCTAGCAATCCAACAGCGGGCTTGCCACTTCCATAGCTGGCAACAAAGGCCGTTTCCAGATAGGGAACAGGCCATTTCACTTCAAACCCGCAATCTTTTAAAGAATCGGCCAATAATTTTGACGAATTCAACTCTTTAAATCTAAGTTCTGCCAAATCCCAAATCTCATCGCTGATTTTGCGGAAAGCGTCAGTGGTGTCATCAACAGCTTGATGAATCCATCCGATTCTACTTTCATCCATCTTTTGCATCCCTCCTTATGCTTCCAGCAGTTTGACAATCACGCCTAGGAATACAGATGCACTTTTTATCAGTGCCTCTTCATCAAAGTCAAATCCAGAGGTATGGTGACCAACTCCTTTTGTATCCACTGGAGCGCCTCCTACCATGAAGTAAACAGCTTGACCTCCATGAGCCTGAACAGTCTCCATCATGTATGAAAAATCCTCACTGCCACCTGGTTTATCGCTGACTAAGACAACTTCATCAAAGCGATTGACTTCGTGTGCCACAGTTTCAACTGTTTTTACCAAGGCATCATCTGACTTTCCACCGATGGCTTCTCCAACACAATTTATGTTTACTTTTACACTGTGCATATCTGCGGCACCTTTGATAATCCTATAAGCATAATCTCTCATGTAGGCATTGACTTCGCTGGTCTCACCTCGAGTCTCCACCTTCATAAAGGCCGAGTCTGGAATTACATTTCTATCCGATCCAGCTTCTAAGATACCCACATTGATTCGACTTGCCCCTTCACTATGCCTTGAAATCCCATGTAGATTGGTCACAGCAGTACATGCTGCAAGCAGAGCGTTATTGCCCTGATTTGGCGTTGCACCAGCATGTGCTGGAACGCCTTTAAACTGCACGTCCAACTTTGTCGTCGCCAAAAATCCATTTGAAGCGCAGATGATTTTGCCAATGGGCTCATTGGCCATTACATGGCATGCAAGCACATAATCCACGTCATCCAACACCCCTGATGCCGCCATTGATTTTGCCCCTCTCACGCCCTCTTCCGAAGGCTGAAAAATGAGTTTAATCGTCCCTTGAGGCAATTTGTCCTTAACCACCATCAAAATAGATGCCACACCCAGTCCCACTGCGGTATGCCCGTCGTGACCACAGCCATGCATAATCCCATGACAGGTACTTGAAAATCCCTCTTTTGTAGGTCTATGTTCTTCTTTTGCTGATTCCAACAATTTAATAGCATCCATATCAAATCTCATCGCAACAGTTGGCCCTTCTCCCAGCCTCAGCGTTCCAACAACACCTGTAAAACCACCTTTAAAAGCCTCCAATTCAGCTTCTGTTATGCCACTTTTTAGAGCCTTCTGATAGCTTGCCTCAAGGATTGCTTCTGACGGAACACCCATCCTGACCTCTTCTCGGATGACTTCTCTTCCCTTTTGAACTTCATATCCCAGATGTTGAAGGGTGGCGGCCACTTTCGCAGCCGTCCTAAATTCAGTCCATCCCACTTCAGGATATTGGTGAAAATCCCTTCTGGTTTCAATAATTTGCGCCCTAATAATTTCAAGTTCACGATTTAACACTTTAATAATTTCCATACCAGCCTCTCATGATGTCTTCATTTTATATTTCATATTTTTTATTCTTTAACTTTTATACTCTGCCTCTGTTGATTCTACCTTTATTGTCTTTTGCCTTATACTTTGATCTTTGTATTTACCTTTATACCGACTTTTAGCTTTAGCTTCGTCTTTAGCTTTAGCTTCGTCTTTAGCTTTAGCTTCGTCTTTAGCTTTAGCTTCGTCTTGAACCCTAGCTTTGTCTTTATATTGCTATTTTAATCTTTGTCCCGTTGCCCTTTATTGACTCGCTTTTATGCCGAATCACTCCAAATTCATCTACATGTAGATGCCCGCTCCCGGCCCAAGCGGCAATCTCGCATAGAACCAAATGGCCAGAAGGACAATCCATACCAATCCAAAGCCAATAACATATGGCAGTGCAAGGGAAAAGAAGTTCCCAACACCTATATCCTTTTTATATTTCTGCATAAATCCAAGTGCTATGGCAAAATATGGACTCAGCGGCGTAATGGCATTGGTGGTTGAATCTCCAATACGGTAGGCAACTTGAGCAAATGCAGGTGAATACCCAAGCATCATGAACATCGGAACAAATACTGGGGCCAAAAGCGCCCATTTTGCCGAACCACTTCCAATAAACAAATTGACGAACATCGTTATCACAATCACAGCGACCACCATTGCGTATCCAGTGAAATGAGCTGCCTTTAAACCATCCGCCAGTTTCACAGACAGAACAAGTCCCATGTTTGTCCAATTGAAAAACGCTATAAACTGTGCGATGACGAATACTAAAACGATATAGGATGACATGCCTTCAATTGCCATCGACATGAGTTTGGGAATATCTGCACTCTTGGTAATAACACCCACTTGCCTTCCGTAAGCAACACCCACTGCAATGAACCAAAAGAGTAAGAACGGCACAATGCCCTTGATAAACGGCGAGGAAATAATGCTTCCACCTTCCCCTCTAAGCGGTGATGTGACTGGAACAAGTGCTAGAACAACCAGTCCCCAGTAAAGCAACGTCACCAGACCAGCATGTTTCAATCCCCTAGACTGTTCTTTGCTAAGTGAGTAATCTTCAGCCGCTTCAAGTGCTTTTCCCTCAGGTTCATAATTTCCAGCAATTTTAACGACTACTTTAGACGTAATCCAAGTTCCGGTCACGGCCAAAACTAAAGTTGATACAATCATAAAATAATAGTTTACTACAGGCGAAACCTCCACAACCGGATTGATGATTTTAGCTGTTTCTGATGTGATGCTTGCGAGCAAGACATCCGTTCCCGCAACCACCAAGTTAGCTGAAAATCCAGCATTTGCAGCCGCATACCCTGCAATAATGCCCACAATTGGGTTTTTCTTTGCCCCATAGAAAATCGCACCTGCCAACCCAGGGACAATGACGGCTGCGGCATCTGATGCAATGTTGCCGCAAATTCCTATGAGAAAGACTGCGAATACCAGCATTTTCTCTGGTGCGCCTAGAATAAACCGCTTCATAAATGCGTCCATGAGCCCTGATTGTTCTGCAAGTCCAATCCCCAGCATCATCGATAAAACCAATCCCAGAGGTGCAAACCCAGAAAAGTTTTTGACAAGATTGAGTAGAATATACTGAATACCATCTTTCGTCAAAAGACTTTTTATCGCCACGGTCTCCTCTTTAATCGGATGTTGAACTGAAACCCCCATACTTCCCAAAATTGCTGATAAAGCAACTACAATTAGAATTAGCCATAAAAACATCGTAAACGGATGCGGCAATTTATTGCCAGCAACCTCAACCCATTTGAAAATTCGCAGCATCAGCGACGACTTTTCTCTGCCCTTTTTATCAGACATAATACCTCCCATACATTATAGAAACTCCAAAATTGATGCTGTACAGCAGAACAGCTTTAAACAAAACCAATTCGGTCTTGTTTTGGTCATGGCCATAACCTTTGGTACATATTATATCAGAATTTTAACAATTGACCATTCTTTTTTTGAATTTTCTAAATTCGAATCGTTTTTTGTATCTGTTCCCCTTCAGTATGGGCATAAAAATGGGCATAAAAAAACCGATGCGTCACAACTGATTAAAATCTTCTGTGATTCACCGGCAATACTCGATGTTACTTCTAAATTTTCAAAGTGTATATCTTCCTAGGACGGCCTGTCTGTGCCTTGGCTTCGCTGTAGTCAATCTGCGCATATCCCGCCTCTGTGAGCGTTGTCAAAATTCGTCTTGCACTCCTTGGACTAATGCCCAAATAATTAGACACGACATTGGCATCCACAGTTTCCCGATTAATCTTCCGCATAAGTCCTTGTAATTTTGAAATATAGCTTGCGCTGATTCCGGATTGCTCTGCTATAGACGCAATTTCCACATCTCTTCCCGCTTCAAGATTATACTCAAGCCACTTATTTGCCTCACTTGTAAACGGCCCTGTAAGAGTGCCTTTTTCGTCCTTCATATAGATGCAGTGATGCTCTTTTTTCATGGCATATCTCAGTGCACTTCTGGCATTTGATTCTGCATCATACACGGTGTAACCAAAACCAATCCCCGACGACAGAATCATATTTTGAAAATTGTCTCCAAACTGCGATTCAAATATCTCTGGAATCTTTTCAACCGAACCACGGTTTGTAAATAGAAGATACTCATCGCGTCCAAGCGGAAACAAAGCGCCAAAATTTTGCTGTGTGTACTTGATGAGGTTCTGTTCCAGCTTATTTCTCAAAAGCATAAATGTATACTCAGAGGACGCATTTTCTTCGCTTACCTTCAGTTTGATTACTTGTATAGCTATTTGAGCTGCCTGTTCTCGTTTCACACGTCCAAGCAATATGATTTTATTGAGTGCCTCTCGAATAAGCGATTTTGTCGGATAGATTTTGTATGTTGGAATTCCCTCTGCATTCAGCGTATTATAGACGCCTGTAAACCCTGTTATAACGGCATCTATCTTCCCCTCATTCCAAAGCGTTCTATGAAAATGAATGATGCTCTCAGGGCTCAACTCAACTTTATAGGGCAAGTGGTATGTCTTTTCATATTCAATTTCCAGTTCTTCCATGGTTTCTGCGATGATAGCCTCACTGACCACATCTGAACTCAACCGTTTGAACGCCATCTGCCTTCTCTGAATCTCCCAGATGGTTCTGTAAAAACTCGTTCCCTCCCTGGGAATGTAACCCGATGGCTTAACGAGAACACCATTATTCAGAGCTACTTGATAAGGTGCCTCTCCCGAGAAAAAAACAGCGTCGCACCTCTTTTGGACATCTTCCACCAACGTCACCACTTCTTCATATGACGAATAGACTGCAGGCATAAAGCTCGCATCGGAAGCAAATGCCTCTGTCACTTCCATGATTTTATCCACACTGTCCTTCGGCCCAATAACACCAATTTTAATGTCCACATCTTCCTCCTATGTTCCCTCTTTCTATTTTACTATACTTGGACTTTACTCACAACTGTTCACATGACAGCCGTTTCACTTTGATAAAATAGATGCCAGAATGGACAGAACCCATAATACGCAGTAAAATGGAACTAATCCATTACCGTTTACAAATCAAATTTAAAGATAAGGAGTTTACAATGGCTATCAGAACAATTCGCACTTACGGCGACACCATCCTCAGAAAAAAATGCAGACCCGTTGAGCAGATTGATGACAGAATCAAGACCCTTTTAGCCGATATGGTTGAAACCCTCTATAACACAGATAACAGTGCTGGTCTTGCAGCACCCCAAATAGGTATTTTAAAGCGTCTTGTCGTCTACGATATGGGAGAGGGACTGGTTCAACTCATCAACCCCGAAATAATCGAAGTTAAAGGCGAACAAGATGTTATAGAAGGCTGTCTGAGTATTCCAGGAAAATGGGGAAATCTCAAGCGTCCAGAATACGTTAAAATAAAATACCTCAATGAAAATGGCGACTCAGTTGTCATTGAGGGAGAAGGTGAAATTGCCAAATGCATCTGCCATGAACTGGATCATTTGGATGGAATCCTCTTTATTGACAAAGTCACCTCCTATCTCTAGCTAGCACCTGTTCTAAGCGATTTCTCAACAGTAAATTCATTTATTCCGTCTAATAACTATCTTTTATGAAAAAGGAGGTATCACATGATAAAAGGAAATCTCTATATAAATGGAAGTTTTAGAGAAAGCACTTCCAACACAACTTTTGAGGTTATCAACCCCTATACGCTGGCATGTATTGGCAACCAAGCCACTGCCTCTGATGAGGATATTCAGGAAGCACTTCTCGGTGCAACTGCTTCCTTTAAATCTTGGAAAAACACAACCGCCTATGAGCGCGCATCTCTTCTGAGAAAATTGGATAAACTCATGCGCGACCATGAAGATGCCTTGGCAGAAACCATGACTTTAGAACAGGGAAAACCCCTTGCAGAAGCTCTAGTTGAAGTCCGCTACGCCGCAAGCTATGTCACTTGGTATGCCGAAGAAGGCATTCGACTTACCGGCGACTTGCTAGAGCCATCTGCTCCGAGGCTTCAATACCAAGTAAAGCGTGAACCTGTTGGCCCAGTGGGTATCATCACCCCTTGGAATTTCCCGTTGGCGATGTTCGTTAGAAAAATGGCACCTGCCCTTGCCGCTGGTTGTACTGTTATCGTCAAGCCAGCAAGTCAGACGCCACTCACTGCAGTTAAATTTTTCGAACTCGTTCATGAAGCGGGCTTTCCTCCCGGCGTCTGTCAGTTATTGACTGGAAGTTCTTCCAAAATAGGCAACGCTCTCATGGAGGATGCCTCTATTCGAAAGGTATCTTTTACCGGCTCAACTGAAGTTGGTAAAACACTCATGGCTCAAAGTGCCAACACATTGAAGAAGTTATCGCTTGAACTGGGCGGTCATGCACCGTTTATCGTCTTTGATGATGCCAACCTAGACAAGGCAGCTCAAGGCGCTGTGGATTCTAAATTCAGAAACTGCGGTCAAGTGTGTATCGCCACCAATCGAGTTCTCGTCCATCAATCAGTGGAAGAGGCCTTTATCGAAAAGCTCCTTCCCCGTGTTCGAGCACTCACCTTTGGAGATGGCTTTACCAATGTGGATATGGGCCCAATTATAGACGAGAAAGGCTTCAATAAGATAGCAAGTCAAGTGAACGACGCCCTCGCAAAGGGCGCTAAATGCCTCTGTGGCGGAAAAGGCTACAGAGCTAACAACGGAAAAGGAGGGTACATCTTCGAACCCACTGTCCTTGCAAATGTCACTGAGAGCATGCTCATCGCAAGTCAAGAGACATTTGGACCGATTCTCCCCATCATGACCTTTGAAACGGATGAAGAGGCAATCGCTATTGCCAACGGGACGCCTTTTGGTCTTGCCTCTTACTTTTACAGCGACAGCCTCAGCAGAAGCGTGGAAATCAGCGATGCTTTGGAATATGGAATGGTGGGCGTCAACACTGGCAGAATCAGCGCTTCACAAGCACCCTTCGGCGGTGTGAAAATGAGTGGTTTTGGACGTGAAGGCGGTTCTTATGGTATCGAAGAATACCTCGTTCTCAAATACGTGGCTATTCAGTATTAATTGATTTTCAACACGATTTTTTTCAAAAATTGTTTAGATTCAAACCGCATCGGGTATGATGTGAATACCCTCAAATCAATTTATTGAAATACTTACAAAGCCAAACGAAATAGGATACTATTTCAGAATCACATGAATATCAACCCCGAAAATACTCCTCTTACGAGGAGTATTTTCTATTGTCTAAAACCTCCACATGATTTCGATTAAATTCGCCCTATTCCGAACATTCTTTTTTACCATCTTTATTTCATCTATGGTTTTTTTCTGTTACTTTCCATTGTGTTTTATGTATTTAATAGATTTATATAAGCATTTTTTGCGTTCAAATTATAGAATCAAAAGCATCCACGATTGGCAATCACGTGGCAATTTCACTTACTTTTCGCGATTACAAACACTTCTAAAGTTTGTTAGTGCCTTTTAATAAACTTAATATTTTAAACTTTAAATTGTTAAAAAACCTTATGAAAAATTTGCGTAAAAAAACCGACAAAACACTAGTATTTATAATTTTTTCTGTTATAATTGTACTTGTGTAAAAATTAGTATTAGTATACTTAAAGGTTAATATTTTAAGTATTATCTAACGGTTTTAAACACATTTTAATTCCGTGATTATCAGTAATAATCGGCGGTCAAGTATTTTTAATTGAGGAGGGGTCATCAGTTGAAAGGTTATAAAAAAATTAAATTACATGGATTTAACAACCTGACTAAGACTTTGAGTTTTAACATTTACGACATCAGTTACACTAGGACTGAAGAAGATCGAAAAAAATACATTGAGTATATTGATGAACAATATAATTCGGAACGTCTGACACATATTCTCAAGGACGTGACAAAGATGATCGGAGCCCATGTCCTCAATGTAGCAAAGCAAGATTACGAACCTCAAGGTGCCAGTGTCACCATCCTCATCTCCGAAGAGGAAGTCCCAGTAGACGGACTAGATGCTTCTTGCAATAAGGGCGTTCTTGTAAATATCCCACAACATGTGGTGGGACACTTAGACAAGAGCCATTTGACCGTTCACACATACCCTGAGTATCACCCTGACAACGGCATCAGCACGTTTAGGGTTGACATAGATGTTTCAACCTGTGGCCAGATATCGCCACTCAAAGCTTTAAATTATCTAATTGACAGCTTTGACTCGGACATCATCACCATTGATTATCGTGTCAGAGGCTTTACGAGAGATGCCTCTGGTCAAAAGTTGTTCATAGATCACAACATCAGTTCCATTCAAAACTACATCGCCAAACGCACACTGAATAAATACCAGTTGATTGACGTCAACGTCTATCAAGAGAACATCTTCCACACCAAGATGATGCTCAAAGATTTTGAACTCACCAACTACCTCTTTGAGGTCAATAAAGACGATCTCACAGCAAAAGAACAACGTGAAATTGTTTCAAAGCTCAAAAAAGAGATGTCTGAAATTTACTACGGCAGAAACATTCCAAAGTTGTAGCCTAGAAAGGAGGCCTGATAAATGGATCATTCTAAAACCCCTGTTTTTACAGCTATGAAAGCCTATCGAGACAGAAAGGTCATCCCATTTGACGTCCCTGGACACAAACACGGCAGAGGTCTGAGAGAATACGCCGAATATTTCGGCGATGCCATGCTGGAATTGGATGTAAATTCCATGAAACCCCTTGATTTTCTAGGCAATCCAGTCAGCGTCATCAAAGAGGCAGAAGACCTGTTGGCAGATGCATTCGGGGCAGATCGAGGCTACTTTATTGTAGGTGGAACATCCTTTGCCGTTCAAACGATGATTATGACCACTGTCTCCACTGGTGATAAGATTATCTTGCCGAGAAACGTGCATAAATCTGCCATCAACGCTTTGATACTCTGTGGCGCAGAACCCGTCTACATGTCACCTGAAATCGACAGCGAGATGGGCGTTTCTCACAACATCACCTTGGATAGTCTCAAAAGAGCCTACGAAGAACATCCAGAAGCCAAAGCCGCGTTTATCATCAATCCAACTTACTACGGTGCAGTCTGCAACCTAAAGGAAGTTGTGGATTTCTGCCACGAAAAGGGGATGTACGCCCTTGTAGATGAAGCTCATGGCAGCCACTTTCACTTCCACGAGGGCTTTCCAATGAGCGGCATGGAAGCAGGTGCAGATATGTCCTCTGTGAGCCTTCATAAAACTGGCGGATCGCTGACTCAAAGTTCCGCGCTGCTTGTGAAAACCCGTCGAATAGATGGTCAATACGTTCGAAAGGTCATCAACACCATGCAGACAACCAGTCCCTCCTATCTACTGATGGGCTCGTTGGATGTGGCTAGAAAAATGCTTGCCACAGAGGGATATAAAATTCTTTCACACATCATTGAAGTTGCGGAATATGCTCGAAGGGAAATCAATCAGATTCCCGGATGCTATGCAATTGGCCATGAAGCCGAAGGCCGACCTGGAATCTATGGATTTGATCCCACCAAACTCAGCGTCACTACACGCAATATGGGCCTAAACGGGATGGAGCTCTATGACATTCTCCGGGACGAATACAATATTCAGATGGAAACTGGCGATGTGTATAATTCTCTTGCAATCTTAAGCGTTGGGGACGATTATGATGTCGTCGACGCACTGATTAACGCTCTCAAAGACATCAGCAGTCGATTCTTCACAACTCGAATTGACTATCAAAAAATAGATTTGCACTACCCAAAAGTGGTTCTAACACCCAGAGAGGCCTTCTATGCAGATAAAGAGATGGTCGCTCTTGAAAACACACTTGGACGAATCAGTGGAGAATCTCTCATGAGCTACCCTCCGGGAATTCCCGTTGTCAGCTATGGTGAGAGAATCAATGAATCTGTCATCGCCCAAATTAAACTCTTCAAGGCTTCACATGGTGTTGTCACCGGAATGGAAGACCCAAATGCTGACTTTATCAAAGTCATAGTAGAACGATAATAGGAGGTTCTGATATGGAATTATGGTACACAGAAAAACATACCGATACAGTTGATTTTTCAATCAAAGTCAAAAAACACACTTACTCTGAACAAAGTCCGTTTCAACAAATTGACTTCTTTGAATCAGAAGAATTTGGAACATTTTTTACGCTTGATGGCCTCATGATGGTCAATGAAAAAGACGAATTCGTCTATCACGATATGATTACGCACGTTGCCATGGCAACAAATCCGTCTATTAAACGCGTACTCGTCATAGGTGGCGGCGACGGCGGTACAGTGAGAGAATTAACCCGCTATCAGCATATCGAAAAGATCGACATGGTTGAAATAGATGAGATGGTTGTCAGAGCTTGCCAAAAATACTTGCCAATAACCGCAGGTAAACTAGATGATCCTAGGGTGACTTTATATTTTGAAGATGGTTTGAAATTTATCGAGGGCAAAGTTGGTGAATACGATCTAATCCTTGTGGATTCCACCGACCCAATCGGCCCTGGGGAAGGACTCTTTTCCGTTGCCTTTTATACCGACTGCTTTAACGCGCTCACTGAAAACGGCATTTTAATCAATCAACACGAGAGTCCTTACTATCCCAACTACGCTCGTGAAATGAAACGCTCTCACGACAAAATAGAGAAGCTCTTTCCAATCAGCAAAGTGTATCAATTCCACATGCCGACTTATCCTTCTGGCCATTGGCTCTTTGGTTTCGCCTCAAAGTCACTTGACCCAATCAAGGATTTCAAGAAAGAAGCGTGGGAGGCTTTTGGCCTTGAGACCAAATACTACAACACAGATTTACACACTGGTTGCTTCGCGCTTCCTACTTTCGTCAAAAAACTACTTGAAGAATAAAATAGGAGGCGCACATGCACTCTAATATAAAGACCTTTATCGGATGTGATTCCAAATTCAAAGATGCCGAACTGGTGATCTTTGGCGCTCCATTCGACAGCACTACATCTTTCAGACCCGGAACTCGATTTGCCGCCGACTTCATCAGAATGGACTCCTATGGTCTGGAAACCTATAGTCCCTATCAAGATAAGGATTTGGCAGACTACGCCCTGATAGACGTTGGCAATCTCGACCTGCCGTTTGGAAATGCCGAGAAGTCTTTGGAAATAATCGAAGAGATGGCATGCACCATCTTGACCGCTAATAAGAAACCGTTTCTCATCGGTGGTGAGCACCTTGTCTCGCTAGGTGCTATCAAGGCCTCTTTTGAGAAATATCCAAATATGGTTCTGCTTCACTTCGATGCTCATACCGATCTGAGAGATCAGTACATGGGCGAATCTCTCTCCCATGCTGCGGTGATTAGAAGGGCATGGGACTTCATGGGGGACGGTCGAATCAATCAATTTTGCATTCGTTCTGGTGAAAAATGGGAATTCGAATGGGCCAAATCGCATACTTTTCTCGAAAAATTCACCTACAGCACCCTTAAAAATCGGGTTCAAGAGATCGGCCTTGAGACACCGTGCTATGTCACCATAGACCTAGACGTCTTAGATCCATCTATCTTTTCCGGTACGGGCACGCCAGAACCAGGTGGTATCTTTTTTCACGAGATAATTGACATTATCAAGTTGTTATCAGGTCTCAACATCATTGGCGCAGACATCGTGGAACTCTCCCCACATTACGACCAAAGCGGTGTCAGCACAGCCACTGCTTGTAAAGTCATGCGGGAACTCCTGCTCTCAATTTTATAAGACTTCTCTATAATATTTGAGTTTATGCGCTTCGTTTTTAGAGCCATAAACTCAACACCCAATTTTCAAATATAAAATCCCTCAATTCAATCAATGAGACAGCTTTTAATTGAATCGAGGGATTTTTAACTTCTTAAATTGAAAGTTCTTTTTCAAAATTAGAGGTATGGTTGAAAATTAATCTATTAAGACGGTTTTATTGACTTTAAACGATTTTGATATCGCCTTTATTTCCAAATAAATCTCCTCCAGAATTTGATCATCTTGAGAATAATCAAATTCCAAGACAGTCACATATGAAGCGTCTTCTATGAATTTGTACATCCTCAAAATTCGAGTATCTTCATACGCTCCATATATCACATCGTCAAAACAACGAGCGATATCAGAAAATGCTTCAGGCACGTCACAAAGCCGCCAGTCTGCTCCTGCTGTATTCATAAACGCCTGTCTAAGTTGGTCTGCTGATTCATAAGGTATGACATCAACACCATATAGAAAGAATTCACTTGTATCATATGAATACAAAGTATGACGTCCATCCATAAAAGCAGTCCAGCTATCGGAAAATTGAAATTCACATACGACACCTATGTCACCATCATCGCTTAATACTGTAGTAGTGGTTTTAAGCCTCATCAGCGATGTCCTTGCCGCTATAACTGCAACAAATACAGCTATTATAATGACTGCTATTATAATAAAATTTCTTTTTTTCATCATTACACCTATTCTCATCATTACACTTATCCGTCTTATTTATTATATAGTTTTAGTCTGTGATGACGCTAAACTCATATTCTTATCAATTTGTATTGGCATACAGCATTTTACTCATTTTACAGTTTAAAACCCAATTCCCCCCGCAATACATGGAAATAAAAGGCCCATCAACATGATCAAGAGCCCCATAAAATAGCTTGTTGAAATATAAAATCTCGAGGGTTCTCCATTATCAACATAAAGACCATATTTAAGTTCCCAAAAAAATGTCGCATAGACAATGCTTAAAAGACCCAAAATCCCCAGAAAACCCGACAACAATCTGTAGTAAAAATTCTGTCCTGATGCAATATACCCCGCAAGTGCATGGAGTTTTTGAAAAAGTGTCTTCTCATAAAACTGCGGCGATTCTTCCAACACGACATTTCCACTTTGCACAATTACATCTATGAAATCTGATGTGGCAATGACTTCACCGTCTCTAAAATAACTATACTGCATACTGGCATACGACGCTTTCCGCTCATATAAATGACCATCGTATAACACTGACATCTCTTCCACAATCAACGCATCTGTAATCCTACCTTCCACCTTCAGTTCTAGTGGTTTCTTGTTATCGTCTTCAAATAACCATGTTTCACCCACTCGGCTCACATAATGAAATGAATGACCATTTATATCAAACCTTTTTTGAAAGAAATCATCAATATTTATACTAATCGTACTCAGAATCATATAAAGTGCAAATAAGATCCAAAACGTTTTGGCTTTCCCATGTTTTAGGATAAACACGTCAATTGCGTCATATAACTTTCTCATACCGATTGCCTCCAATTGATAAATTGATATCATCCATTACTCAATAAATTGTGGTGAGTCTCCTTTTTCCATGGGTAATCCATAAACCATTACGCCAGTATGTTCGTTAAAATAAATTGCCCATGCATCATAACCGGAAACAGCTTCAATGATACGCTTATCTGATAGCTTATCAAGAGTGTCCACATTGGCAGAGCCATAACCCACTGAGTTTTCTGACGTGGTGTCCACAATCTTCAAAATAGAAGCATCCTTCCTATACATAAGTGTCTTTTCTGCTGATTTAGCTTTCTCAATATAGACTAAATTGAAACTATCCAAGTACCCTTCTTCATCAATAACACCATTAAAGGTATTCATGCAAATCTCATCTGCATTTGGAATGAGCAATTGAGCCAGTGCTTTAATATCTATTTCTTCAAAAGTCTGGGTGCTTAAAATATTCTGCCCATCTTCCATCTTTCCCTCTTCGTCAGAGCAAGCCACAAGCATGATAATCACTATTGCTAGCACACTAATTATAACTAAAGATTTGAAATTTTTATTTTTTTGATTTTGCATTACCAATTCCTTTCTCTCTTTTTTTGTCATTTATAACACTGCTTTTTAGAATCATCGCTTCATTTATTTTGATTTTGAATGATCACCTCAGTCTCAGGGGTTTCTCTGCGTGGCGTCACCTTGATAATTTTTATTTCAGGTTCAAGTTCGATATCAAAGTACAATACCTCTGAAATTCCAGCTGCACCACCACGCATATTGACCACAGCGATCATTTCTGATTTCCCATCAGCATTAAAATCACCATAAGCACACTCTCGAAGGTTTGATAAAAAAACGTAATCCTTCTCATCTTCTAATCTATGACCGATCTCAGCTAAAACCTTCTCATACGCATCAACCTGCTGGATTTCTTCTTCCGTTAAATCCACGTCAAAGCGCTGTTCTATTCCTGTTACTTCAAAAGTCATCTTCCCAGCTTCATAGGATACCACCTCAACTGGCTGATTCATAATTTCTCCAAAATCAAACCCCCGCACCAAGCCGCCTTCTCTAATTTCATAGCTTTGAAGCCAAGCCATAGAACCATATCCATTGGTTCCATCATATCTAAGCGATACGACAATCTGATCGTACGGCTCTTTATCAAGCAAATATACTTCTGTATGCATGCTATTAGAAGGGACTTCGCTCTCTATAGCACTCTCGTTAACCCATTTTAGAACACTGACTTCTGACATGCCAAATCTCAGCCTGATATCGCCATCATAATACAGAATCACTTCCTGATCTCTGTCTCGATTGACATAGTTCTTGTAGAGAATATCTTCCATAAACCCTGTATATGCCACTTTTCCCTGACGAATTTCCATGATGCGCCTTCCCCAGAGAGAATTGCAGAAATCAGATATATCATAATAGTTTTTTTCGTCCGCAAACCTACAGATTCCCTGCTTTAAATCCACCTCCATATCTGAGTATCCATTGAATTTCAATGTGACCTCTGCTTCAAACGCCAACGGCGCTGTCTTTAGCGGATATGCCTCTTTAAGCGCTTCCATTACTCTCTTGGTAAATTTGTCAGTAGCCTCAAAGGCATCTGCATCAGCCTCTGATATTTTTAGCTTCAAGTCGTCTGATTTCACGAGGCGACGAAACGCAAAACCCGCGTGTTTTTTTAAATACTCTGAATTCATTATCGACTCAACAGAGGCCCGTGTCTCAACGTCTGGCAAGACAGGGAATCCCTCAATTCCAGTTTTATCCCCTGCAATCTTTCGATCTATCAGGGGAATTTGAATCTCAATTTTGGAATTCTGAAGGACGTACGTATCCGTTCCACCTCCAGCACCAGCTGTGGCCTTGCCAACAAACAAGAAGCGATGGTCTTCATTGTTGAGCTGCATCCACCTTACAAAATAATCACCTTCGCTCTGGACGATGGGATTGGTTCTAATCACCACTTTTCCAGACCAAGGATATTTGATATCAATCTCACTTTCTATTTCAGCAAAGTTTCCTCTGCCCTGATGCCTTTCATGTGTCTGTGCGTCAATCATATCATATTCAAATGGAAACGGCTTCACCACCGATAGTGCATGCGCCAAATAGAGCACATGGTCAAAACTGCCTTCTGCTGTGTCTTTTAAATCTAGGAAGAGAACGGTTGCCTTCTTTTGTCTTATGCGTTTGAGGGTCTCATCTAATTCATCCTCACTCCAACTGTAAAAATCTCTTGGATGCAACACAGCAACTGTCTCACCAAAGACCTCACGGGTATAATATAAAAGCGATGGTGAAACATACTCACAATCTTCTGGTATTTCTTCCAAAGATGGAATCTGTGATGACGTCATAAATACCATCGGGCCGACTTTAGACTCTATTGCCTCATCGTAGACCGCACTCGTAGAACATGGCGTCCATTTTAGCGTTACCTTCTCCTCTTCTCCACTGACTCTTTTTATCCCAATTGTCACGGGTGAATAATCTGTTCGCAGTGGCATAAACTCCAAGTCAACACCTAATCTTCTAATTGCTCTTTCACGACCAGAATCTTCTGAAGAATACGAAGTAAGCGATAAAATTCGCTCTATTTCGGACTCAATAGGCTCTCCATTCCAACTTGTGATAACATCACCAGCCACGAGACCATCAATCTCTGGCAAATAGACTTTCTGAATTACCACTGAATCATCCACGCCACCTTCTGCCGCAAAGCCGAGGGTCATGGTCTCTGAAACCCTGTACGCCTCTGGCAGAGACCAATTCATGTGCCCATCTTTAAATCTGGCCATCAGTAGGCGAATCTCGGCAATCAACTGAGCCTTATTCCCTGTCCATGTTATTTTCTGAGCATATGTTTCAATTTCCGATAAAAAAGCCTCTCTGCTCATGCCCAAGTTTTTTTCAAGATAAATATAATCCTTTGCAATAGCTCGGCCAGCCTCCAGATAATCTTCCCGATCTGCCTTTCCTTCAGCGCTTTCCGTCGCCGCATTTTGTGCGAATTCAGAATCCGCCTTCGACATGGAATCCTGTTTATTTGCACATCCAAAAGCACTTAACAGCACCGTCAATATCATCAAAGATACGAAAAACGCCCTTTTATATTTAAACTTCATTTATGCCTCCGTTTTTTTTCATATATTACAATAATAAACACATATAGAACACAAAAAAGGTGTATAATACTTACAGCTTTACCTCATTATAATATTTTAATGTGTCTTGATTGTGTTCATTCGGCACTATATTTTTAATCTGCCATAACTTACGACAGATTACTTGTCATGAGGTCGAATTGAATCCTTCAAATAAAAACAAATAGGAGATTAAACAATGAAACGCAACATTTTAAGCATTACACTTACAGTTATGCTGATCTTTACACTGACAGCATGTGGCGGTTCCGGGTCGCCAGAAACAACCGTGGGCGCTTTTTGCGACGCCCTTAAAACATTTGATGTAAAGGGGATGATGACACAAGTTGACGGTGCTGATGCATCAAACGCAGATATCAGCTCACTACTTGCAGGTGAGGGAGATTTCCCCGAATCACTTGCAGCATATTTCAAAGAAAACGCAGCGCAAATGACATATACAATTGACAGTACCACTGTCGATGGCGATAGTGCAACTGCTACCGTCTCATTTAAATATGTAGATGCAAGTCCTGTCATTCAAGCTGTTTTCACAGAAGTTCTTTCAGAAGGCTTCAAATTGGCTATGGAAGGTAAAGAAATGTCAGAAGAAGATATGAATGCACTCTTCGATACCTCTCTTGAAACTCAAAAGGGAACTGTTGAGCCAACTTTTGCTGAATCAACAGTTGAAATTGAATTGGTTAAATCATCTGATGGCTGGAAGCTCACAGAAATAAATGATGATTTAATGAATATCATCACTTCTAATTTTATGTCTGCCACAAACGGCCTAACAAGTTCAATCGGAAACTAATGCTCTAAAAATTTAAAAGCGTTAGACACTGCTTCAACATTTTTGAGGCACTGCTTCAAGCTGTGACCTTCATAAAAAGCGATGCCTTTTACCACTGGGCATCGCTTTTCTTAACAGTTCCCTTCACCAATGATTGGAGCCTTTCAGTATCTTAAATTCCGACTTCAGAAGCCGATATTCAACCCGATCTCTATATGCCCCCTCAAACAGTACGTGTTCTTTCAGCTCCGCTTCTCTTATCATTTCAAGTTTTATCATCACCCGTTCCGAAGCAGTGTTCTCTTTCAAACATCCAGTCTCTATCTTATGTGCATTCAACTGATTAAAAGCATATTCAATCAATACCTTTGCCGCCTCAGTTACATAGCCCTTTCCCCAAAACGATTCTTTTATAAAATACCCTAGATTAAAGATGTTTCCAATTTCACTAGTTTCTGTTGCCGCCAGTCCAATTTCCCCCACATAAGTCTGAGTCTCTCTTTCAATAATAGCCAAGAAGAATTTCCCTCTACTTGGCGATATCGCTTCATTTAGCGCCACCCTTAGGTTTTCTCTTGACTCATCAATAGATCGGGTTTTAATTTCAGGCAAATACCGCATGGCCTTCGTACTAGAAAGCAGCTCATGCATTGCCTTTAAATCCATCCCCACATGATCGCGAATCCACAGTCTATCTGAATATAAGTTAATCATCTTCTGCTCCTCATTGAATCGAATCTCATTACAACCATTATGTATTTCACTTTCACCATGATTTCCAACCTTTCTTTAATTATTATATCATAATATTTTCAATTCCTTATAATTGACTCTATAAAAAAACGTGCGGTCAGCCCGCACGTTTTAAACGCCTTACTCTTTGAACAAATGACATGCCACAAAGTGCCCCGGAGCCACTTCTTCAAGCTCCGGTTCCCTTGTTCGGCATATGTTTTCAGCAAAATTGCATCTATTGGCAAATCGGCAGACCGGCTCTGGATTAATTGGAGAGGTGATTTCACCCTTTAAAATAATCTTCTCCATTTTGCGATCAAGACTTGGCCTTGGAATCGCAGAGAGAAGTGCTTGGGTATAAGGATGAATCGGTTTTTCAAACAATTTTTCAGCTGGCGCTTTTTCAATCAATTTTCCCAAATACATAACTGCAATATCATCTGAGAAGTGATTGACAACCGATAAGTCATGCGTAATAAAAATATATGTCAGTCCAAGTTTTTCTTGGAGTTCATCCATGAGGTTTAAAATCTGCGCTTGTATGGAAACATCCAGTGCAGAAACCGGTTCATCGCAGACGATGAATTTTGTATTGAGAGCCAGTGCTCTTGCAATACCTATCCGCTGTCTTCGTCCACCATCCAACTCATGCGGATAGGTATTGATAAGCCGTCTGGAAAGTCCCACTAGATCCATGAGTTCCAACACGCGTTCAAACCGTTTCCCCTTATCTGGGATTAACTTATTGAGCTTAATGGGCTCTTCTATTATTTCAGAGACAGTCATCCTCGGATCAAGCGATGAAAACGGGTCTTGAAAAATAATCTGCATCTCTTTCCTGAGAGCACGCATCTCTTCTTTGCCAAGTTCTCTTATATTTTCACCATTATAGAGAATTTCACCTTCTGTTGCCTCGAGGAGTCTCAAAATCACCCTGCCCGTGGTGGATTTTCCACAGCCTGACTCACCAACAATCCCCAGCGTCTTTCCCTTTTCTATGGCAAAACTCACATCATCCACCGCATGAAGCATGCCATTTGGCGTATTAAAATACTTTTTTAAATTTTTAACTTCCAACAGTACTTCCGACATGTTAAACTCCTTTCAAAATGTCTTAACCTCTCAGCTTGAAATCGGCATCTTCACTGTACAGGTGACATTCAACGAAGTGCGTCTCAGAAAAGTGAATCTTTTCAGGTTTTGCCGTTTTGCAGATATCCTTTGCATAATTGCATCGATCACAAAACGAGCATCCCACAGGCAAATTATAAGGATCTGACATAAGTCCCTTAATTGGAATCAACGCCGCTTTTCTATCGTCGATGTTGGGGATTGAATTAAACAAACCTTCTGTATACGGATGCTTTGTCGCTCTAAAGATTTCTTCAAGCGTTCCCTGCTCCACAATTCGACCTGCATACATAATCGCCACATCGTCACATACTTCCGCCACAACGCCCAAATCATGGGTAATCATAATCATGGCCATTTCGAATTTTACTTTTAGTTCCTTCATGAGCTCAAGCACTTGAGCCTGAATAGTCACATCCAGTGCTGTTGTCGGCTCATCTGCAATCAATAGCTGAGGCGAACACGACAGCGCAATGGCAATAACCACCCTCTGTTTCATGCCACCCGAAAATTGATGCGGGTATTCTTTAACACGCTCTCCTGGGATTCCAACCATTTCAAGCATTTCCATCGCCTTTTTATTGGCTTCCGTCTGAGAAACCTTTTGATGAATCAAAATAGCTTCTGCAATCTGATCGCCAACTGTTATGACCGGATTTAAAGCCGTCATCGGATCTTGAAAAATCATTGATACTTGAGCGCCTCTTATTTTTTCGAGTTCTCTCTCACTGGCACCCAATATCTCCAGTCCATTCAACAAAACTTCACCTTGGACAATTTTCCCTGGCGGCATCTGTATCAATTTCATGATGGATTTGGCAGTGGTGGTTTTTCCTGCGCCAGTTTCCCCCACCAGTCCAAGCGTCTTTCCTCTATCCAGAGTAATGTTCACTCCATTGACAGCTTCTACAATGCCTTCATCTGTATGGTATTGAACCACTAAATCCTTTATACTTAACACATTTTCACTCACGCCACAGCCTCCTATTTCAACTTCGGATCAAGCGCATCACGCAAGCCATCCCCAATGAGATTTAAAGATAACACCGTCAAGACAATGGCAAGTCCTGGATAGAGAACGATATACATCTGATCTCTG
The DNA here is from genome assembly GCA_002452745.1 of Firmicutes bacterium UBA6806. Taxonomy (GTDB): domain Bacteria; phylum Bacillota; class Clostridia; order Peptostreptococcales; family Acidaminobacteraceae; genus Fusibacter_A. The sequence continues at coordinate 63,239 of DKFC01000022.1, read as the reverse complement.
ATGTATGTCCGGCCACCAGCCAGCATACTACCCCATTCAGGTGTTGGCGGTTGAACGCCAAGTCCGATGAAGCTCAGGGAAGCCGTTGCCATAATCGCCGTGGCAACTTTTAATGTCGCATAGACGATGATAGGCGCCATTGAATTTGGAAGGACGTGCTTCAATATAATAATATAGTCTTTTGCACCAATTGCCCTTGCCGCTTCAATATACTCCTGATCTTTGACGCTGAGCACTGAAGCCCTGACAATTCTTGCAAACCCAGGGATATTGGAAATGCCAACAGCCACCATCAAGTTCAGCATGCTAGCCCCCAGTGCCGCCACAATTGTAATCGCCAAGAGAATCGTTGGAATTGCCAAAATCACGTCCAAAATTCTCATGATGACGTTATCTATTCTACCACCATAATAGCCTGCAACAGCTCCTAAAAAACCGCCAATTGACAGTGCAATTGAAACAGAAATAATCCCAACAAACAGAGAAATTCTCGTCCCATATACCACTCTGGAAAAAATATCTCGTCCGAATTCATCCGTCCCAAATAGGTGATTTTCACTTGGCCCTTGGAGGCGCTCTTTAACATTTAACTTCAGGGCATCCTGTTCATAGTCTGCAATAAGCGGTGCAAATACCGCCATTCCGAGGAACATAGCTATGAGTATAATCCCCAAAACAGCTGTCTTGCTACGTCTCAATCGCTTCCAAACATCTGCCGACTGACTTCTCTTTTTGGTTTTCAACAAGTCGTTTGCCGAAACCTTTTCCACTTGTGTACTCATTCATTTTCCCCCTTACTTATAGTTTGCCTTAATTCTCGGATCAATAAATGAATAAAGAATGTCGATGAGCAGATTTACCAGACTAAATGCAACTGCAAAGATGATAATACATCCCAAAACCGTCGGCGTATCTTTCCGCTGAATAGAATCCACCATCAATCTGCCGATTCCCGGCCATGAAAAGACAGTTTCAGTAAGCACTGCGCCCCCTAAAAGGACTCCGAATTCAAGTCCGATAACAGTAATTGCCGGTATCAGCGCATTTTTTAGCGCATGTTTTCGTATGATGACGCCCCTGCTCACACCCTTGGCTTTGGCAGTGTCAATATAATCCTGTCGGATGACTTCGAGCATAGACGAACGCGTTGTTCTAGTGATACTTGCTGTTGATGCGATGGCAAGCGTAAACGCTGGAAGGATAAGACTCTTTATACCTTCCATCCCTCCTGACGGAAACCATCCCAGTTTCAGCGAAAATAAAATAATGAGTATAAGTCCGACCCAAAAGGATGGCATGGATATCCCTACAAGTGCCACAATCATTCCGATATTGTCAAACAGCGAATACTGCCTTGTTGCTGAAATAACACCAATTGGAATTGAAATAAGTACCGATAGAATAATTGCGGATAATGTCAATTTAAATGTATTTGGAAATCTTTGAGCTATTTCGCCGCTTACGGGCTTTCCTGTTGAATACGATGTCCCCATATCTCCAGTGAGCAAATCCTTCATATAGTTGCCATACTGGACAATAACTGGATCATTAAATCCCATCTCTTCCCTGAGTTCCTTAATAGCCTCTTCTGTTGCCCCATTTCCCAAAATCATAGCCGCCGGATCACCCGGTGTCAAACTGATAATGAAAAAGACCAGAAAAGTCACCCCTATGAGCACTGGAATCATAAGCAACAGTCTTCTCAATATATATTTAGACATTGTGCCTTCAGTCCTTTCTTAAATGGTTGTCCTCAAAATGAGTATCTTGAAGTCCATAGGTGGTAAAGCCACCGCCCAGTTCACTGGACGGCAGCTGATTTCTTTAGACCATGCTTTCCTAGTAAGACATTTTTTCGATATTCCAAAGTCCTTGTGGACTCAGTTCAACACCTTTTAGGCCTGCATTTGCACCTACTAAGTTGTTCTTTGTAAACAGCGGTACCAGTGGTGCTTGCTCCATTGTGTACTCGTGGAGTTCATTGTAGATTTGAACCCTTTTGCTCATATCCATTTCAGAACGTCCTGCCAAGATGAGTTCATCTATCTTTGGATCGTTGATTCTTGTAAAGTTCATGCCGCCAATACTCTCAGAATAGTAAAGAGGAGTAAGCGTCGAGTCTGGATCAGGATTCGATGTCCAGCCCATGACAAATGTTTGACCATCGCCTGCCATCAAAGAATCAATATAAGTTCCCCACTCGAGCATTTCTATATTTGCAGTAACCCCGATTTCCATGAGATTAGCTTGAATGACTTCTGCCATTCTCTTTCTCTCATCACCAGATGCCCAGATTGTCATTTCAAACCCATTTGGATAACCAGCTTCAGTTAGCAATTCTTTTGCTTTTTCTGGATTGTATTCGTAATCAGCTTCTTTGTAGCCGAGCATAGACGGTGCTAAAATTGACTTGGTTTCAACGCCTGTTCCGTCAATTGCAACAACCATGACCGATTCTTTATCAATGGCATAGTTGAAGGCTTGTCTAACGAGTTTATTATCAAATGGAGCCATTTCTGTATTCATTCCAAAGTAATCCAAGCGAGTCGATGCCGATGTGTACATCTTGAGACTGCTGTTGCCTTCAACTTTACCGACATCATTAGATGGCAGTTCATCCACAACATCCACTTCTCCTGTTTCAAGGGCTATGGTTCTAGAAGTTCCCTCTGGAATAACTTTAAAAGTGATTTTAGGCATTTGCCCCATGTTCTCAGCATCAAAGTAATCGTCATTTTTAACCAGTGTTACTTTATCGCCAGATACCCATTCACCAAATTTATATGGGCCTGAGCCAATAGGATTTGCAAAATTATCACCAGATTCAACATAGGCTTGAGGTAAAATAGACGCTCCAGCATGAACCAATGTATAAAGGAATGGTGCAAAAGCTGTCTTTGTTGTGATTTTTACAGTGTAGTCATCTACAACTTCAATGGACTCAACTTCTGCCAAAACGTGTTGAACTTTAGGCATTGTCAGTGATCTGTCTAAAGAAAACTTAACATCTGAGGCCTTCATTTCAGTTCCGTCATGGAATTTAACACCCTCTTTAATTTTGATAATCCATTCAGTTGGAGACGGTTGCTCCCAGCTCTCAGCTAAATCGGGAACCACTTCGAAATTGGTATCCAATCTAAAGAGTCTGTTGTACATTAAAAAAGATACCTTTTCAGATTTCGTATCATTGTGCCCTTGCGGATCCAATGACGTAATATCTGCCGACAGAGCTATTTTAAGTTCATCTTTTTGAACGACTGGTGTCGCCTCCGCCTCAGATGCCGTATTTGATTCAGGTGACTTTTCTTCGCCACTGTTCTCGTTTGCTGGTGCAGATGAACAACCAGCCAGCATCCCAAGAACAAGTGCTGTAATCATAAATAATGATAATAACCTTTTCATGATTTTCTCCTCTCTTTTTCCATTTTGGAATTTCTCCCCCAAAATAAACATTATATATCAAAGGACTCGCCTTTAATACCTTCATAACTCACATGGCTACCCGCGTTTCTCTATAGATGCAAAACGCATGGCAAAATCCACTAAAATTGTCTCCAGATCACGTACAGATTGAATTTCAACATATTCTCCATCACCATGCCAAAAATCGCCAGATGGTCCTAGTTCAATGGCCGGAATTCCCCTTGCCGCAAAGAATCTGGCATCTGAACCGCCGTGTTGGCCTACTATTTTCACCGGATGATTCGGCATAGTATCCTTTAAACAGGATACGAGTTCTGTAATATAAGGATTATCTGGCTTGACCAAGACTCCCGGTTCTAAACTGATGAGCGTTGCCTCTCCTGAGATGACGCTCTTTATCGCCTTGATAATTTCCATGGGATCCACATGCGGTACATATCGTATGTCAAGTCCCATAACACATGAATCAGGAACTCGGTTGTAAATATCACCGCCCTTTATCAGCGCCAAATTTACTGTGGAACAATCGTAAAACTCACTGCCTTCACTTAATATGGGGAGAGCTCTAATAGCGTCATAATCCCTATAGGCATTGACAATTGCGTTGTTTCCCTCCCAAGGTCTAGAACCATGAGCGGCGATTCCCCTCACTTCTATATCCAGCTTAATCATCCCCTTCGATTGAATCGAAGGCAACATCTGCGTTGGTTCAGTACAGATGACAAAATCGCCGACATAACCGCTTTCTGCCAAGTATTTGGAGCAGTTTACACCTCCGATCTCCTCGTCTGTTACAAGTTGCAGCATGACTCTGCACTGGGGATTCATATCCTTTAGTTTAATAAAGGCATGTATCATGGCGGCACAGCCGCTTTTCATATCCGCCGAACCTCGTCCATACAAGCGTCCATCTTCTTCTCTGGGTTCAAACTGCCTTGGCTTTCCAGAGACGACATCCAGATGCCCATTTAGCACCAGTGTATAATCACCACTGCCCAAGACACTGACATAGCTTTTATATCCATTATTTTCTATAATATCTCCCTTAATTTCATGTGTTTCTAAATACGCCGCCGCATAATCAATTAGATAATTGGCCCCCTCTGAATTTGAAGAATCCACTTTCATCAGCTCTTTTAGAAAACTCAATGACTTCATTTCTGCTAACCTCTCTTTAAGTACTTCTCGAACCACGAACTATTTTCCAAATTACGTCTCTCTTTGGACTTTGGTTTCCCACGAACTGCCAGACTGTGATTTTCACCTTCATATAAGCAGAGCTTTGATGCAACTCCATTTTGACATAACGCCGCATGCATATTTAAGGACTCCGTATGATGACACCTACAGTCCTCTTTTCCATGATTGAAAAGCGTCGGTGTCATGACCTCTTTCGCAAAGATGATTGGCGAAATCTTCAAAAGAGTCTCCACCTCTTCCCACGGATTCCGAGTGACGCCTGCATATTCTGCCGCAAAGGCGAAACCAATATCAGATGAGGTCAACATATTCAGCATATTGCTGATGCCCCTTTCCGATATTGCCGCTTTAAACCGTTGTGTTCTAGTGATGATCCAATTGGTCATATAACCGCCATATGACCCACCCGTTACGCCAAGTCTATCTGATGAAAGAGATGTATGTTTTTTTAGAACTTCATCTGTAAAATCCATTATCTGACGGTATGGAAGGTCTGCAAAATTGCCCCTTATATCTGCGAAGGCATCTCCTCTTCCATCACTTCCCATTGGATTGCAGTAAAACACGTAGTAACCTTGTGCACAAAACATCTGTACATCAAAGGAGAATACATCAGAATAGGCCATTTTAGGTCCTCCATGAATCATGAGGATTCCTGGAAACGCCTCTTTTTCTTTCGTATGAGGCCCCATTGGATGCGTCGTCAGCGGGGGAAATACCCAGCCCTGTATAGTCACACCTTCACTCAACACTTCAAGAGGCTCTGGTTTTGAAATCTCATAGTCAAAAAGCCAGTCATTGAAATTTGTGAGTTTCCACAAAACACCATCTTGATATTTATAGAGCTCGCTGAGTGTTTGCCCTCTCATGCCGATTAAGATTATCTTGTCCTCTAAGATGCTGAAATTAGAAATTGTGGTTAACCCTGTGTCGATTAGTTCCAGTTCTCCGCTTGACTGAATCGCCGCAAGGCACTGTCTTGAACCATCCAGTCGAAGATGATAGTATGTTTCTCCGACCCTTTGGTGAAATTCTCCCTTTGAAAAACAAGCATCGGTTACAATTCCCGGCCGCTCATTGCTCATATCCAAAGGATCCCCCAATGGTGTGATTTCATCTGTGACTAAATTCAAGCAATAAACTTGTTGATTGTCATTACGACAATGTGTCGAGAGATTTACCCCCATAAAGACCACCAGAGCCTTGGGCATCGCCTTAAGGCTATCTATTCTGAACTGATTGCAAGTGTGCTTATGAAGTTGTTCCGTCCTGACATCATAGGTGAAAATATTGGAGTTGGGCTTTCTCTGAAGTTCTGTATCAAATGCTGTAAATAGAATTTTTCCATGGTCTAAATCAAATTCCACTAAATCCACATCCACATCTATATTGGAAATAACACGTATATTGCGCCCTGAGAAGTCCACTTCGAAGAGTCCTTTCACCGTTTTACCTGTGAATCCCCTTCCTTCTTGAAAAAGAGGCACACTTTCCCCACAGAGAATTCCCGATGAACAGTTCTCGTTTAGGATATTGGTAATGAAGTAAATCTTTTCACCAAACCCCGTTTCCATAGCTATAAATGGAATCTCACAAATGTGGTCTAATACTTTTGTTTCTGGCAAGTAACTAAAAAAAGTAGTCTTCGATTCTTCAATGACTTTAAAGACTATGTAATCTTCAAAGAAGTAAAAATCATCTGGAAAGACTGAGAGCTTCAATGCCGTTACGGATTCAGAACTCAAATCAATCAAATGTACAGTTTGCCGATAACAATTAGACTCCATCTCCAATGTCGTATCAAAAAAAACAGCGATTTTACCATTGGGATGAACCTTTAAATTTGTCAGTATATGATTTTTCAAAAAATCCTGTTGCCCAATTTTGCGCGTCATATGCTCACCTCGCTATAGTATTAACAAGCAATATTGATGCCAATTGTTAAGAGAACGTCATAAAAAACAGCACATGCTTTTCATAATTCACAGTGTTATAATAGAATCAAACCCTTCAACGGGTGAATAAACAGGATAAAAAACAGTAATAGGAGAAAATCATGAAGACTATAGCCGTCCTAAGCGATTCTAAATTTAAGAATGGCCGCCCAAACAACGTCAGTCGAATCATCACAGAAAACCTTCAAGAGGTGTTTGGAGATAACGTCTCAGTCAGTCGCTACTATATTGATGAACTGGACTCACACACTTCTATTGAAGAGGATTTGGTGCTGATTATGGCTGGTTCAAGGGCTGTAAAAGTCCGTGATTTTGTCCTCAATAAAAACAACATCATCCTCGCCCGAAGAACTTTCTTAAAAGGCGGTTTAGAACAGCTTTATCAAATACCAGAAGGGGCAGATGTGCTCGTTGTAAACGACAACATAGAAACCGTTCTCGACTGCGTTTCCTCTATTTACAACATTGGTATCAAACATGTCAATCTCATCCCATACGAACACGGGAAAGATTACCACAGCGTCACTTATGCCATTTCTCCATCTGAGATGGATTTGATTCCAAACTATATACCAACAGTTTTCAATGTCTATAATCGTGTGATGGACATCTCTACCATGCTCTTGGTCATGAGTCGACTTGAGCTGGACAGCAAGGAAATTCAGCAAAACCTTTATCACTACTACCAGAAAATATTCAGTGTCAACGAATCTGTTACGGAAAATTACAACAATCTTTTAAAGCGCACAGAAGAGCTCGACTATATGCTTGACCTCTCTCACGATGCCATCGTTCTCACTGACCCAAAGGGACAGATTCTCGTCCACAATCGAAAATTTACCGAGATGTTTGGAACAAATGCTGTTGTCACAGGGCAAACACTGGAATCCGTCATTTCTGAGATAGAAATGAAGCCATTTTACAAAGCAGACTATCACAATGATGTCATCACATTTAACAAGCGATATATCAACTTCGAAAAGAGAAATCTCACTCACTTCAATAAAGAAAAGCGCATGTACTTCAGCTTTCAAGAAGTTACCTATATCAAAAAACTCGAACAAAATCTGTCTCAAAAGTTGAGGCATAAAGGGCATATTGCAAGGTATCACTTTGAAGATATCGTTACAGAATCCTCCAAGATGAAAGACATCATCAGCCGCAGCAGGCGAATTGCCGAAACAGACCTCACTGTGTTGATTACAGGTGAAAGCGGCACGGGCAAGGAGGTTTTGGCCCAAGCAATTCACAACGCCTCCAACAGACGCAATCAGCCTTTTATTGCCATAAACGGCTCTGCTATACCAGATAATCTGCTGGAAAGCGAACTCTTTGGCTACGTCAGTGGGTCTTTTACTGGCGCTCTAAAGCAGGGGAAGAAAGGTCTCTTTGAACTTGCAAATAACGGCACACTCTTTCTCGATGAGATCGGTGATATGCCGCTCCATCTTCAGGCCAAACTCCTACGCGTACTGCAAGAACGTCAGGTCACGCCAGTAGGATCAGATCAAATCATTGAGATTGATGTCCGCGTCATCGCAGCTACTCATAAAAATCCGCTCAAACTCATGGAACAGGGCGCTTTTAGAAAGGATTTGTTCTACAGGCTAAATGTTTTTCCCATTGACTTGCCACCCCTTAAGGATAGAACAGAGGATATCCCTCTTCTTTTAAACGCCTTCACACAAAATCGGTTTGACATCTCCAGTGCCTGCCTAAAGCACATGATGTCCTATCACTGGCCAGGAAACATCAGAGAGCTTCACAACATTGCAAACTACGTCTGCACTGTTGAAACGGGGAAACTCATGACAATTGAGTCACTGCCCCAGTATTTAACCGAAACCTCGCTTCCAGCGGAAATATGTCAGGATTTCGACGATAAGACAATTTTGGAAGCTATCACGGATTTTAACGCATCTATGCAAGTGCTGAATGCCATTTCAATCCTCAACCGGATGCAAAAAACAGCTGGTCGCAAGCACCTTTTGGAACTGCTCAAAAAATCTGAACCTCCCATTCACGAAAGTGCCCTTAGAAAAATTCTGGAAATTCTCAGCACACAACAATTTATTCTCATCAAAAAAGGACGTGCCGGGAGCTACCTTACAGAAAAAGGGCGTCAATTTTTGACTGAAAACAGAAAATGAGTTTATAAATAGGTTGTTTTTTAGGATTCTCATCCCGTTTTATAACCTATTAAAGTCGTTTTTTACAATTTTGACATAAAAAAAGACGCAAATTCTGCGTCTTTATGCTTTGCGTTCAGATTTTGTCCACTTCACCTCAATGGCGGCTTTGTGCTATGCACATCTGGACTTTGATTTTCGATGATTGTTGTTATAATTTTCTTTCTTCTTTCTCTGGGTCAGTGTTTCGAATTCATCACCTAAGAGCCGCTTTGCCGCCTTTTTCAGGTACGGTGAATTTGGCATTAAGCCATGCTCAATGAGTGTTAACAGATGATAAAGGGGTTGAATTGACTTAAAATGCGCATGATTCTCGTATTCAAGTGCCATGTTTAGGACGACATAGTCTCTATTTGTCGCCAAAATCTTGTAATCTCCTCTTACCTCTAGTACCTTTGACATATCACCACTCCTTTGCTACTCTTATGGTATCAACGGTTTGTTAGGTCACGTTTAACATCAGGTAAAAAGTATGCACTTTTTTTAAAAACATACTAGATAGTCCATTACGAATTAAAGTTTGTCTATATATTGTATTATCGGCAATAACATACTGAACCTTAACCATCAAATAAATCAAGGGAGGTTTCATGAAAATTATCATCTCACCCAGCAAGACACAAAAGCACTTGGACATTCCCGAGTTATGGCGACCCTACGTCCAAGCAGCATCTATCCAAACAGATATGAAGCGACAAAGAGCTATCCTTCAAGATCCTCTGGCACAATATGCCGCCCCTCTTGAACCGACTTCTGGCACACCTGCCCTGCTTTTTTATACAGGTCTCGTCTACAAACAGCTAAATCTCGCTGCCTACGACCGCACGGCTCTGGATTACATCAATCAGCATCTGATTTTACTAAGTGCCTTTTACGGATTCCTCAATCCTTTCGAACCCATAAATGCCTATCGCTTGGATTACAAGGTCAAGTTTCCCGATTTTAAACTCTACGATTATTGGCGAAAATTTTTAGATGATAACCTCCCCAAGGATACCCTCTATGTAAACCTCGCCTCAGATGAATTTTCAAAATCTGTAACATGTGCTAAACTGAACATCCACTTTAGGGAAAACATCCAAGGCCGCCTTCAAAATAAGGCAACGTTTTCAAAAATGGCACGAGGCCGTTTTCTACATGAAATGATTATCAATCAAGTGGTCTCCGCAGATGAAATCAAAAAAATTGCTTTTGATGGCTACCAATTCAATGCTGACTGCTCAACAGAAATTGACTACTACTTCATCAGATAATCTATTGGTTCTAAAGCAAAAAACCGCCAGAACTCTGACGGTTTTTATCGCTTTCAGCGGGATTAAACATCCCTCGCATTTCAATTAAGTGATTACATAAAATATGCTGTCTCACCGTGCAATACGGTATCAATACCAGCCGCTTGTTCTGTTGCATCTACTCTAACTGGTGTTATTTTATCAATTAAATAGAGTAGTCCATAAGAAATGAAAAATGCATAAGCAGATGCTAAAACAACTGCGCCAACCTCAACAATAAAAAAATGTACCCCGCCATGAATAAGCCCGTTAGCACCCGATGCATTGATGGCCTCATTACCAAAAATACCAAGTAGAACAACGCCTGTTATACCGCCGACACCATGAACGCCCCAAACATCCAAAGCATCGTCCCATTTCATTTTGTTTTTTAGACCTATTGCCTTAAAGCAGACAATTGAAGCAATACAGCCAATAATTGCGGCTGTTCCCATGCCAACGTAACCCGCAGCTGGTGTAATGGTGGCAAGGCCTGCAACTGCACCTGTCAAAAGGCCCACAAATTTAGGCTTCCCAGTGGTTTTCCACTCAATAGCAAGCCATACAATCGCAGCAAATGATGCTGCAATATCTGTGTTCAAAAAAGCCAACGACGTCACAGAATCCACTCTCAGTTCACTCCCTGCATTGAAGCCATACCATCCAAACCAAAGGATTGCAGTTCCAATGGCAATCAGAGGAATGCTATGTGGTTCTTGATGTTCCCCAGTCCTCTTTCCAACGAAAAATACCGAAGCAAGTGCTGCCATACCAGCCGTTGCATGTACCACAATGCCGCCTGCAAAGTCAAGAACACCCATTTGCGCCAGTATACCACCGCCCCATACCATATGGGTAAATGGGAAGTATACCAAGAGCAACCACGCAATTTGAAAGATGATATATGCTTTGAACCTGACACGTTCAGCAAATGCACCTGTAATAAGCGCTGGTGTAATAACTGCAAACATCATTTGATACGCAATAAAAATCAGCAATGGAATATTGTTTTCAGGTGACAGTGAATCCATAACAGATACGCCCCTTAAAAACGCCATGTCCAAGTTTCCGATAATACCGCCAACATCTCCACTAAAGCAGAGAGAATATCCCACGGTAAACCACAGTATAGTGGTGATGCCAAGCGACACGAAACTTTGCATCATAATGGTCAGTACCCCTTTTTTTCCGACCAATCCACCGTAGAAAAATGCCAATCCCGGCGTCATGAACATTACAAGACTTGTTGCAACGAGCATAAACGCCGTATTCCCTGTGTTGAAATCCATAACACTTCCTCCTTGTTAAATAAGTGACAAATGAATATATCGCAAAACACATGCCAATTTAACATTTTCTACAGAGCCAAGTATTTTCAACACTTTCACAACAAATCAATCTTTAAAGCCATCTCAAAAACAAAGACAAAACTGTCACACTGCGACAATTTTGTCCCACTTGAGAAGTGGTATTAGGCTTTCATCTATTGACAATACGCTTATCAATTCTCATTCACATTATACTTATTGATCTTTCTGTGAAGTGACCGCCTGCTGATACCGAGTTTTTCAGCCGCTTTGGTTATATTGCCATCAGCTGCCTTGATGGCATCTCGAATCAGCTTTTCTTCAACGGTTTCCTTGTACTTTTCAAGGTTATCAGAAAGAACTTCTTCATTTCGGAGTATCTTTGGCGGCAAATCTTCCAATTGAATAATTTGCCCTTCACTGATTAGCAAAATTCTCTCAATAATGTTTTCAAGCTCTCTGACATTTCCCGGCCACGGATAACCAGCCAATGCTTCAAGAGCCTCTTTTGAAATCTCCTTCGGCGTTGTATGATACAACGTTGACGAAATAGACATAAACGTCTTGATGAGCTCTTTTATATCCTCCGGTCTCTCTCTAAGAGGAGGCACAACCAATGGAATCACATTGAGCCGATAGTAGAGGTCCTCTCTAAAGGTTCCCTCTTTGACCAAATCCTCCAAGTTTTTATTTGTAGCCGTTATCACACGCACATCAAGTGAAATTGTCTGAGTGCCACCGAGTCTTTCAAGTTCTTTTTGCTGAATCACCCTGAGAAGTTTCAATTGAATCAATGGTGAAATATCCCCAATCTCATCTAGAAAAATAGTGCCCCCGTTTGCGAGTTCAAATCGCCCCAGTTTTCTGGCAAACGCACCTGTGAAAGCCCCTTTTTCATATCCAAATAATTCACTTTCAAGCAGTGTTTCCGGAAGTGCAGAACAATTCACTTTAATAAACGGCATCTCACGTCTATCACTGAGTTCATGGATTGCATGTGCGATTAATTCCTTACCAACACCTGTTTCACCTAGAATATAGATATTGGCCACGCTGTTGGAGACTTTTTTCATCATCTTAATCAGTGCTTTCATCTTCTCGCTCTTGGCAACCAACATCTGACCAAAGACATCATTTGCCCCCTCAATAAACACGGTATTTCTGATGAGCATTGCTGTTTTATTAACCGCCCCCACCACTTCTTCAATGTCAAACGGCTTCCTTATGTAGTCCCTAGCCCCCATCTTTAACGCATTGATTGCAGTGTCCACTGTTGCAAATGCTGTCATGACAATCACCTCTATAGAAGCATCCAGCTCTTTGACCTGTTTCAGAAGTTCTATGCCATCTTTCCCCGGCATTTTGATATCCGTTAAAACGATATCCACCTTTTCCTCGCTGATTCGACGAAAGGCCTCTTCCCCATCAGAAGCTAACCGAATAAGGTATCCCTCCTTGGATAGTACCCGTTCAAGTAGCAATGCAAGGTTTTTTTCATCTTCGGCAATTAAAACAGTCAGTTGTTTCATAAGATACTGTCCTTTCTTTCCACTGGGAGTTTAATGCTAATTTGAGTTCCAACGCCCAATTTACTCTGTATTTCAAAAATACCGTCATGGCTCTCGACAATTCTGGAACAAATAGAAAGTCCCAGCCCTGTTCCCTCCTGACGTGTTGTATAAAATGGAGCAAACACCTTTTCCATCATCTCAGAGGACATGCCTTCACCATTGTCAGTGATTTCTATTTCCAAAAGTTTTGTGATTCTAGTTTCTATTTTAATCGTTCCACCTTTTGGCATGGCTTGGATTGCATTGAGCACCACATTGATTAAAACCTGCTTCATCTGATCGTAATCAAAGAAAACACCTGCTCCAGCTCTCAATTGATGAAAGACCTCCACATTTTGTTCTTCTAGCTTTTGAGTCAAAAGGTGAAGCACATCTACAATCAAACGATCCATATGATTCTCCCTATACTCAGGCTGATTGGGACTTGCAAATGTCATGAATCGGTCGATGATTTTATCAAGTCTCTCCACCTCACTGAGAACAATCTCTAAATCCTTTGTAGCTTGTTCATCAGGGGCTAATTCACTTTTTACAAGCTGTGCGTATCCTTTGATGGATGCCAGAGGGTTTCGAACTTCATGTGCCACACCGGCAGATAAAACTCCCAGCTCTGACAGGCGTTTGGCCCTGACCACACTTGCCTCAAACTTCTGTTTTTCTTCAAGATTTTGCAAAATAACGGTCATTCCGATGGTTACTTCGTTGATATCCATCTGTTTGAGCGTACTTATGACAATTTTAACATCGTAATTATCTATGGATTGAATACAGAGCGTCTCACTTTGGGAGATGTCGTTGGACATGCTGCTGGCTATGTTTTCAAATAATCCCTCATATTGTTTAGGTCTCTCCTTAAAAATATTGCATCCGACAAAATTATGTCTGAGCATTTCCACTGCCGCAGGGTTCATAGACGTAATTTCGCCCCGTCCATCTATGGTCATGATGCCGTTTGGCATGTGTTCAAATAAATTGGACATGCTCTTCTTAATTTCCTTGACATAAGCCGCCTCTCCAGAGGCCTCCAACACTTTTTGCATCATAAAATTCAACTCTTCCAGTAGAAAATCAAAAGTTGATGTGAGGTGTTTTACTTCATCACTGGTGCCAATGCTGGTGGCGTATAATTTATGATCCTCCAATATCTCACTGATTTTTTGCTTCAACTGCCGAATGGGCTTGGTCACACTCATGGAGACAATCTTTGAAAAGATAAAGAACACCACTAAAAAAATCATAATGACAATGCCAAAATATCTCTCTATATCGTGAATTACCCCAAAGGCTTCCTCCACAGGTTGACTCACTGTCAACACCCACTGCTCACTCTGACTGGGATATTTCACTACAGGATAGGTTGCGGACAAATACTTAACTCGATCTTTCAAATTGTAGGATTCCTGAATCCCCACTACTTTCTCCAGCGCATCCTCTTGATTGAGCATTCGCATGCTAGCGTGTCCGTGAGCACCTATGCGCACATTGGCAATAATTTCGTCGATAACATCAAAATTCATTTTCTCCACCACGACGCCAACCACTATTCCATCTATCTCAATGGGTTCGGAAAAATAGGCATACGAACCCTCTCCCACAATGAAGTCGGAGACGTATGAATCACCTGATAAAAATTTTGAGAGATAGGGTTCAATTTCAGATTCCGTCAGCGACTCTCTTGTGGACAGAACAATCTTCCCCAATGTATCCAGTACAAATATTTCATCATAGGTCTGATAGGCCTTTACAACATTTTGAAGGTATTCCAGCTGAATACTCGCCGTGACCTTAGAGGGATTCAGCACATTTGAAGTGGCAAGCACTTTTATATCTGCTGCCCGTTCAAACAGAAAACGCTCTATTTTATTAGATGTCTCAATTGCCAAAGTGGTCATTTCTCGTCGTTTGGAGTCCTTGACGCGCTCCACAGTGTTGTTGTAGAAGACAAAACCCAGTGTCAAAATCAACGTTATGGACATGATGACCAAAAGGCTCATAATTCTAGATTGTATGGACCGATTGTTCAACTTGCTAAACATCTCCCCACCCCCACTTTCTATTATAGTCTATCTATGCCCTGTTGAACACATGGGAAAACCACAAACTCTATTGGCACGTCATATGAGTTTTAACCCACGCATTGTCCATTTTATGATACAATGACAGGAGAATATTATCTGTTCAAATCAAAATTTGGAGATTGAAAAAGGTAAGGAGAATCGAGATGAAAAAAATAGAGAGTTTTACTGTAGATCACATCAAACTTCAAAAGGGTGTTTATGTTTCCAGAATTGACCACGTAGGCGCTGAAACGCTGACAACTTTTGATATCAGAATGAAAATGCCCAATAGAGAACTGCTTGAAAACAAAGCAATCCACTCATTGGAGCATCTAATTGCAACTTATGTGAGAAACGATGCCGAGTTTAGCTCAAAAATAGTCTACTTCGGACCAATGGGTTGCTTAACAGGTATGTACCTCATTGTTGCAGGGGCATATACCTCAAAAGAGATTTTACCATTGCTGATTCGAGCATTTGAATTTGTTGCCGCTTTTGAGGGGGACATTCCAGGTGTCAGCGAAATCGAATGCGGGAGTTATGAACTGCACAGCCTTGAAGGGGCTAAAGCAGAAGCAAGGGGCTATTTGGAAGTTCTCAGAAACGCCACTGATGCCAACCTGATTTACCCAGAATAAAAGAGAATAACTGAGGAGGATTTTAATATGAAACTTGGTATTATTGGTGCTATGGACTTGGAAACAGAACTTCTTAAAGGAAAGATGGACAGTAGTACGGTTACGGAAATGGCTGGCATGTCATTTTATGCTGGCGCAATAGATGGTCTTGATGTCGTCGTCGTCACTTGCGGCATCGGCAAAGTGAATGCCGCTGTATGCACTCAAATATTAGCTTCGCATTTCGATGTCAATGCCATTGTCAACACGGGTGTCTCTGGCGCAATTCATTCAGATTTAAATGTTGGCGACATTGTGATTTCAACGGACTGCATGCAACACGATTTTGACTGCACTGGTTTTGGATACGAACCCGGTATTATTCCACGCATGGATACATCTGTCTTCAAGGCAGATGAAAAATTAATCGGACTCGCCTATGACTCCACTGTTGAAAAAGTCAAAACCCATAAAGTTTTTAAAGGTCGAATTGTTTCGGGAGATCAGTTTGTGGCGTCCATGGAGAAGAAAGACTACATTGAGAAGGTCTTCGCCGCTCACACCACCGAGATGGAAGGCGCTTCTATTGCTCAGGTCTGTCACCTCAACAAAATTCCATTTGTCATCATTCGCGCTATGTCAGATAAGGCCGATGGTTCTGCACATGTATCGTTTGATGAATTTGCAACTGAGGCAGCAAACAATTCCAGCCAGATTATATTGAGCATTATTGAGCAACTAAAAGCTGAATAACAACTTGTGAAAAACATTAGGCATCTACGCCTTCTGTTTATCTTAACTTGTCATTTGAAATAACATTAATAAAGGCCAGACACGCACTGTTAACTGCTTGTCTGGCCTTTTTATTTTACTCAAATAGATTCTATTTATTGTCCATAGCTGTCAGGTCTTCCTTGGTTACCACTTTCGTCACAAACAAGAGGCCACCATACACCACAACCGCTACGAAAATACCCACAAGCAGGCTCAGTCTATCCCCTAAATGACTGTGAACAACTGCGAAGACAGCCTTTGCTGAAATAATCATCACCGCATTTGCCATGAGGGTTAAAGCTGCTTTTTTGAAAAATGACTTTGGCACTTCCACGTGTTTTAACACAACCAATACATTGAGAGTTGCCGCAACTGCATATGCAAGCAATGTTGAAATCGCCGCACCTTTGATGTTTAGGCTTGGAATTCCCAACAGAATATACGCAGTTATAACCTTCACCACTGCCCCCACAAATAAGTTTCTCACAGGTTTTTTATAGTGATTGATCCCCTGTAAAATCCCTGTTGAAGCCTGATAAAGTGACAGGAATGCCACACCCAGTCCCAAAATTCCAAGAACAGGCGCTGCGCCTGCTATGGCTTCTACTTTGTTTGGATAAAGGAACAGCAAGATTTCCTCAGAGAATCCAGCAATTCCAAGACCCATTGGAAGTCCAAGAAGAAGCGATGTCAGGATGCCAAGGTAAACTTTTTCTCTAAAATTTTCACTCTTTTGTGTAAACGCCCTTGTAATCATTGGCAAAAGGCTTACTTGAAGTGCCGTAAAAATGACCTGAGCCAAATTGATAATCGGAACAGAATAAAACGTGATAAAGGTGTACATGACCCCAGCTTGATCGGCAAAGCCGGTTTGTCTAAGACGCCAGATAATCATGGTCGCATCTATGATGGTCAAGAGCGGCATAATCGAAGCACCCAGTGCAATTGGGAAAACCATCTTCAAGATTTTCTTAATCAAAGGCTTTTGTTCTCTTAAAACCGCTTTATGAGGGTTGTCAATTCTGATTTTACGATATTTTGCCGAAATATAAATCCAGCTCATGAGAGCACCAAAAGCTGCTCCAGATGTTCCCGCCGCCGCAAGAATCGAATCCGATGCAGAAATTTTAGTCAATCCCCACACTAAAATCAAGCCCAACACCACACGCCCAAGTTGCTCAAATAATTGAGACAGTCCAAACACTTCAAGTTTCTGAGTGCCTTGGAAAAAGCCCCTATATGCAGCATTCGACGCTACAAAATATGACGCAATCGCCAAGACGAAGAAGGAGTATAGACTCTCTGGATATCCTGATATATTTGAAATAAGCCCTGCACACAGAGATAGTATCAGCAACGTGGAAATCCCAAATACTTGCATGAGTTTTCTCGAAATGTCGAACACAAGTGTCTGTCCTCTCAGATCCTCTGTTGCGCCATACTCAGCAGTGAGTTTGGCAATAACAGCAGGAAGAGCCGTGGTGGAAATGACAATTAGAAACGTGTACCACGGATAGGCAATTGAGTAATAAGTCACAGCATTTTCTGGCATAATATACGCCAGCGGGATTCTATAAATTGCCCCTAGCACCTTAATGATAAGCCCGATAATTCCCAAAAGTCCCAACTGTTTCGCAAATTTATTCTTCATAAGTACATTATTAGCCTTTCTCTAGCAATTTGAAATTTTATAGTCTATTACCATTATATTGTTTTTCAAAGATATTTCAATGTCATTTGCATGACGTTTCAATTAAATCAGGCTCTTGTAATATGTCCTTATGATTCAGTAAAAAAAAAGACACCTTTTATTCAAGACACTTCTCCTGAATAAAAGGTGTTTTCACATTGACTTTCCTTGTTTTGGGGGACTCTGCCGTCAGAGCTTAAATACATCGCGTGCGCAGGCCATAAACCCGAGCACTGCACTGAAAAACTCTGTCGGTTTTTCATACATGGAAGCATGTCCGCAATTTTTAATTTCAATCAGTCTGGATTCTTTTATCAGGCTGTTTAAATCCCTTTGACACTGAACCGGCGTGATGACGTCTTCGTCGGAACTGACAATAAGCGTGGGGGTGTCAATCTCACAAAGACTGTCCATAACATCATGGGACTCTGCACTTCGTACAAGTCTTACAAATCCACGATACCATTCTGGTTTGAACACCCTCGCAAACATCTTCTCCCTTTCATTTAACCATTCAATGTGAGCGTTGTAAAAATCTTTTGAATAAATCGGGGGGATTGTCGCTTTAAAAAAAACAGATCCATCAAAAGTTTCTGCTGCATTGATCCAGCTCTCACCTATTGCCTTCAACATAAAGTCCGTCTTGCCAGTTGTGTTGGCCAAAATCAACTGATCGACTCGTTGCGATCTCACTTTCATTGCAATTTCACCACCATAAGAGATTCCCAGCAATGTCACCTGCTGTAGGTCAAGTGCATCTATCAGCGATGACACCAGTTCCACTTGAACAGATTGGTCATAGGCTTCCTCGAGGTGGTCAGACTTTCCCTGATCGAAAAAATCAATTAGTAAAACCCTCGCATTCCTTGTAAGCATTGGAATGAACGGAAGCCAACTGGAAGTACTCATCATGATTCCATTGAGAATCACAAGCTGCTTTCCAGTTCCTCCGTGTTGTTCATAATATGCCCTTTTCCCATTCAAATCAAAATATGCCATCGCCTGCTCCTTATCTCCATAGGCCTTATGTTCCTATGTTATTTCTAAAATTCTATAAGTCATGATTTTCCCAGCTGTTCAGGACAATTTCCCTGACCTTTGAGAGCTGATCCACCATGGGGTTATGTCCACAATGTTTTAATACGTGAAGTTTCTTAGGCGTTTCCAATGCTTCATGTATTCCATGAGCCATTTCTTTTGGGACGACTAAGTCATTCTCACCTTGGATGATGTCCACTGGACATTTAATTCGTTTTACAAGTCCATTGCCCTCACCATATTCATTACCCTCACACGAAATATTAAATCTCGTCAAAGCATAGTCTATATCCACCAGATTTCGCTGAAGCAACATTTCACCCACATATCGGTCATAATCATCTGATGCTGGCTTCCTGCCACCTGTGTAAATCGCAGCATTCCACAGTCCCTTGTAAAACAATCCGTTTCCTTTTCGAAGCGCTTCCAAAACGGGTGTTACCTGAACTACGTCAGTTTCGATTTCATCTTTTGTCATGAGGGGTTCGGATGGAATTGTGCAACCTGACGCATCTTTTTTATACATCGGATACCCCTTTATACCAACGCTCTCCATTAAAATGACCCGTTTCACCAGCTCGGGGTTATTAGCCGCAAATATCATGGCAATACCGCCCCCTGTAGACCATCCCAGCACTTCTATATCTTTAAGCCGTAACTTATCTGCAAAATACTCGATGTCCGCACTCAATTCGGACAGGTCATCAAATCTATCATGGTATGATGAGTGTCCAAAACCTCTTAAATCTGGTGCATATATTTTAAAGTCATTGGCCAGAACTGACATGAGATGATCGAAATGCAATGACGAGGACATATTTCCATGAATGAGCAACAGCGTTCTCTGGCCTTCTCCACATTCACGGTAGGCAATCACTTCATTGCCCGCATGCATCTTTTTAAACTCCATTTCAATCATAACTATCACCTTCTCTTATTTTAAATCATCTACCCCATTAAATCCAGTGACCGCAGTCCACTTGGTAGGGCTGTTCACATCCACTTTAGACAGAACCATCTGTTGAGTTCCCGTCCTCATGCCATCTGCAAAATTGATTTCACCACCAAATGGGTTCTTGATTGGATTTTCTTCAAGGGCATCCATATAGTTTTTAAAATTTAAAACCTGTCCTTTTTCATCGACTCGTCTGACCCCTTCGGAGAAGAAATAACCTGCTATCCAGCCAGTTGCAGAGTAGGCATTCAGCTCATCCGCATACCCCAGTTTAGTCATATTTTCAGCAAATTCATCCCAAACCTGTGGATTCCCCTCCAAGTCAACCCATCCTAGTCCATATAAGTTCTCCATGACATTTTGAGCCTCGTTGTAATTGCTTTCCACAAATACGCTGGATACATTTGAATACGTAGTCACCACCGGAATTCCCAAAAGGCCTTGCTGTTCCATTGTTTTGAGCACTGGTGCGAGTTCCGCAGAAAGCGATGGAATGATAATTACCTCTGGCGCTGCTTCCTTCACCTTGAGAACCTGTGCTGTTGCATCTGTCAACCCAGGCGAAACAGATTCCTCTGCAACCACGGTTACATCCGAATACTCAGCGAGTTGCTCCTTGATACCTTCAAAGGTGTTTATCCCCGCTTCATTGTTTGTGTAGATAATCGCCACTTTAGTCGCATCAAAGTGCTTAACCGCATATGCCGACATAATTTTCCCCTCATATGAATAGATGGGCTGAACTGGATAAATGTTTCTGTCCGAATTGTCTGTGCTGTACAAATCTGCCACACCACCCGCAAAATAGACTGCTGGAACACCGCTGTCTTCAAGATCCATCAATGTTGCAGCTATACACGGAGACCCGAAGTGTCCAACAATTGAAAATACCTTGTCTTCATAGAGCAACTTTTCCAAATACTGAGATGTTGTGGCAGGGTCAAATTCATCATCATAGTGAATAAATTTAATCGTCCTTCCACCAATTCCACCTGCCGTGTTCACGGATTCAAGATAAGCCTCTATTCCATGAATAAACGGAAGCCCTATTGGCGCAAACGCTCCACTTGTTGCAGCACTGTTTCCAATCAGTATTTCTGAATCCGTAACCCCTTGTGAAGTCTCTTCTTGGCTATTAGACGCCTCCGCTTCTGCGGGTGCTGGATCTGTTGCTGACTCTGATGCGGCTTTAGCACATCCACTCAGCATTCCCATGACGACAACAAAAGATAACAAAATCATCAAACTCTTTTTCAATGACATCTCTTTCTCCTCCTACTCAATTATATGTGACCAGATTTATGACTTACTGCCTCCCAGATACGCCTCTATAACGCGTTCATCTTGAAGCAAATCGGATCCCTTTCCCTCCATAATGACCTTGCCAGTCTCTAGCACATATGCATAATCGGCAATTTTGAGCGTTTGAAGTGCATTTTGCTCAACAATCAAAATGGTGACGCCCTTTTGGTTCAACTTCAATATAATTTCAAATATGTCCTTTACAATCAAAGGCGCAAGGCCCAGCGACGGCTCATCCAACAGCAACACCTCCGGTGATGCCATCAGCGCTCTTCCAATTGCCAGCATCTGCTGCTCCCCTCCAGATAGAGTTCCCGCAACCTGCCGACTTCTCTCTTTCAGCCTTGGAAAGACTTCATAGACAGACGTCAAACGCTCCTTTATAACGGCACTACGCCTCTCGTTAAAAGCACCAACCCTTAAGTTTTCTTCCACTGTCAGCGACACAAATATCTGCCGTCCCTCTGGAGATTGAACCACACCCATTTGTGCGATTTTTTCAGGTGCATAACCACTTATGGACTGTTCTTTTAATTTGATACAACCTTCATCCAGAGCAAGCATGCCTGAAATCGCTTTTAAAGTGGATGTTTTGCCCGCTCCGTTTGAGCCCAGCAAGGCAACAATTTTACCACTTGGAACCTGTATATCAATACCCTTCACGGCAGTGATACTGCCATAAGAAGCTCTAATGCCCTCCAGTCTAAGCATGGTCATCCTCCCTTCCGAGGTATGCCTCTTGAACCTCTTTATTTTGCTTGATTTCCTCAGGTGTTCCCTCAGCCAGTTTCTTTCCAAAACTAATGGCACAAATCCTCTCACAAGTGCTCATAACCAACCCCATATCATGCTCGACCATCAGAACAGCGCAGTTATAGGTATCTCGAATCTTCCGTATAAGCCCTGCCAGCAATTCCGTCTCTGTCTCATTTAGTCCTGCCGCTGGCTCGTCTATGATAATCAGCTTTGGATCGCTCATAAGCGTCCTCGCCAGCTCAACGTTTTTTAAGACGCCGTAAGGTTGAGAGCCTGCTATTTCTTCTGCCTTGTCCTCAAGTCCTAAATCACTCAATATCCGCATGGCCTTCTCTCTAATTCGCCTTTCCTCTCTTCTGGCTCGTCTCAGCATCAATGCCTGCTCTAGAACTGTTGATTTGTATTGAGAATGAGCACCGATCAACAAGTTGTCTATAATGGATAAATCCTTGATGAGTTCCACATTTTGAAACGTTCTTACCAGCCCCAGTTTCACAATTTCATGAACCCTGTAATCCGTAAGTTCAACCATATTTCCCTGATTGTCTTTAAACTTGACACTGCCCGAACTTGGCGTATAAAACTTGGTGATACAGTTAAAAACCGTTGTTTTACCCGCACCGTTTGGCCCAATGAGTCCGTAAATCATCTTATCCCCTATCTCAAAACTGAGGTCATCAATTGCCTTTAATCCCCCAAAGCTAATGGATAAATTTTCAATCTTCAACACCGATTCCATGACCGCTTCCCCCTTTCGTAACCTTGTGCACTTTACTGCGAGATTTAAATGTCTTTATGAGATCGGCGGGAATATTAATCAATCCCTTTGGATAGAACATGATGAACACAATGATACTCACTCCAGTCAGCACAAATGCCAATCCGTGAATATCTCCCAGGATGGGAACACCCTGGAGGAGTGTCGGCAAGAGTTTGAGGAAGGCCACGCCCACAACTGCGCCGCCTATTGTGCCAAGTCCACCGATGACTACACTTGCTAGTAAATCCAACGATAAGGAGATTCCCCATAGTTTAGGTTCGCAAAATCTAAAGAAGTGAATGTATAAACTGCCTGCAATTCCCGCGTACATTGTGCTGAGTGAAAAGGCCAGCAATTTGTATTTAAAAAGACTCACACCCATGGCCTGTGCCGCATGTTCGCTTTTCTTCATAGCCACAAGCGCTCTTCCGGTGGATGATTTCATAAAGTTATAGGTGGCGATCATCAGCCCCACCAAAACCAGCACCACCAGCATGTACACAGATGTCTTGTCAAACTTGTAACCGAATATCACGGGAAAACCCGCTTTGGTTCCAGACCATCCGCCAGTATACTGAGAAAACTCGGCAAACATCTCCTCAATCACCACGGCAAATCCCAAAGTGGCTATCGCTAAGTAATGACCCTCAAGCCTCAGTGCAATCAAGCCGAGGATGAATCCAACTAGAAGGGGAATAATAGCTGCCATGACAAGTCCCATGATAAACGGCAAGTTCATCTTTTCCACCAGATAGGCTGAGACATATGCCCCCATCCCCATAAAAGCACCATGCCCTAGAGATATTTGACCTGAAAATCCAAGTAGAATATTGAAACCCAATGAGGCAATCGCAATAATTCCGATGGATGCAAGCAGTGTAAACGTCGACCCCTTCACATTTAGAAGCATGGGAAGTACAATTGCAAGAATCCCGAAAAGGCAATATTGAATCGGTTTATGACTAAATAATTTCACGCTGACACCTACACTTTCTTAACATATTTTTTGCCAAATAGTCCTGTTGGCTTGAGGATGAGCACCATCAATATAAATACGTACAAGATAGCCGTCGCCCATTTGGAAGACACGTAGAATCCCAACAGATTATTGAACATTCCAATGATAAATGCGCCTACCACTGGGCCGTAAAAAGTTGCAAATCCGCCTAACACAGCTGATATAAACGATTTGAGATGTATATCCGCCATCATGCTGACATTGACAGTTGTCAGCGGCGCTACCATAATCGCCGCCAGAGCACCCAGCACAGTTCCGATTATCCAAATGACCAACGAAACCCTCTGCGTGGGAATGCCCATCATTCTCGCCGTGTTGACATTTTCAGCAGTTACTCGTATTGCCAACCCCCACCTTGTCTTTTGAAGCACATAAAATAGCACCGCCATAATAGCTAGAGTGATGCAGATGATGAGAATCGTATTGGGCAGAATTGATATGCCAAACAACGATATCGGGTCTCCTTGGAGGAGTTTTGGAAAATAAAGCGGGTTATTGCCAAAGAACATCGGTGCAAGTCCCTGTGCCACCATTACCAATCCCATTGTCATAATCATTTTTCCAAGGGGATCAATCTTCACAGCATGCCTCATGATGCCCCACTCAATTAAAAATCCCACACCTCCTGCTATAATCAACGTCATCAGCACTGCCAGTCCTGCTGGAACGCCAGATGCAAAAAGAGCCGCTGCGACAAATGCATGAAACATTCCCAGTTCCCCCTGGGCAAAATTGATGACACCAGTGGTCTTATAAATCAAAACCAATCCCAGTGCAGCCAGTCCATACATACTGGCAGATTGCATGCCTCCTACTATATTTTGAAAAAAAAGTGTCATTCTTCCCCTCCTTAATGCAGTGTACTCTTATAATCTGCAAGTATAATGCCAACCTTTGCCATTGTTTGATATTTTTTTAACTTAAGCAATTTCAAATGATTGGTGGGTTTATACACTACATTCCACGCCTCTAAAGTGTTCTCAAAAAACACAGATGTCCATTCTTTGTACAGATTCTTGTACAAAGAATGGACATCTATTATCGACTTCCACGATTTAATTCCATTCGAGTTTTAAAGTGCCCTCACAATGATTTCATAGAGCTTTTGAACGTCTACCTCTCTCTCTGGAAACCAGAATTTTTCAGCATAAATAGCTTGAACCACAAGCATTTTAAGGCCATTTGACACAGGGATGTTCATACCCTCAGCTATCTTTAAAAGAGGCGTTCTTTCAGGATTGTAGATTAAGTCTATCACAGCACCCTGTTTTGAAACCACTTTCTCAGAAACAGGACTCATCTGATGATCTTTTTTGCCATTCGTCCCCACAGGTGTACAATTAACCAGCAAATCTGAACAGATGTCACCTGCTTCAAGCATTTCATAGCTCAGACATGGGATGCCTTCAAAAGTTGCGCCAAGATGCCTTGATATGACATATATCTTAGATGCACCCATATCCTTTAGAGCATAATAGACCGCTTTGGCAGCGCCACCCGTTCCAAGTATAATCGCACTGGTCACATCCCTTTGAATAAGACCCTTTACCGTTTCTCTAAAACCGTGATAATCCGTGTTGTATCCATGCCACCCCGCTTCATCTGCCACCACCGTATTGACTGCTCCAATTCGCTGAGCCGCAGGATCAATACTTACCAGATACGGCATAATCTCCTGTTTATAAGGGATTGTAATATTAAAGCCATCAAGTGTCCTCAATTTTGATAGAACCTCTGCCAGCTCTCCATCCACAAGTTCATAAGTTGCCTTTATCTCCATGCTTTCATAGAGGGCAGCATGCATCTTTGGCGAAAGACTATAGGAAATGCCTCTTCCCAGTAATCCAAATTGTCTCATGTTGTCACGCCTCTCCCTTTCTATAGTTCCCGAGCATCTTAAAAGCATTTGAGTAATGTTTAATGTGATCCAACGCCCTCAATGTGGACTCATTTTCTAAATTGCCCTCAAAGTCAATATAGAAGATGTACTCCCAAGGCTTATTGCGTATAGGTCTAGATTCAATCTTCATGAGGTTGATTTTCTCCGTCTCAAAACAGCTCAACATCTTATACAGCGTTCCCGGTGTATGATCTATAACTGACTGGAACGAAATCTTATTTGCCTCAGAATCCCTTATGGCATTTTTGCTGATGACGATAAACCGCGTAAAATTATTGATTTGGTCGTTGATGTTTTCTTCTATTATATATAGGCCGAATTCCTTTGCTGCTAGTGCACTGGCCACTGCTGCCTGAGTCGAATCACCTTCAAGCGACACTTTCTGCGCACTCAGAGCTGTGTTCTTATAGGGAATCGCATTTAAGTGTTCATGTTTTCTAAAAAAGGACTGGCATTGGTCAAACCCCTGCTGATGTGAATAAACCGTCTTTATTTCTTTAATATCCACAGGTGTTGAAGCCATTAGGTTATGCGTAATCCTCAAAGTGGTTTCACCCACAATTTTGACATCATAGTGATTCAATAAATCATATACCGCCGTTATGCTGCCAGTTGATGAATTTTCGATTGGCAGAATCCCCAGCTCGCTGACACCTGTCTCAACCGCCTCAAAAACACCATCAAAGGTCTCATGGCACTTATAGGAGACCTCTCCGTATTTTTGAAGCATCGCCTCATAGCTATATGCACCCTCAACGCCTTGAATCGCTATCTTACACATGAGGTGCCTCCGTTCTAATGAGATCATAAAGAGTCATAGCAGTTACCGCTTTGACCACGATTGCCCCTCTAATTGCCACGCAAGGGTCATGCCTGCCTTCAATTTGAAGTGTTTCTTCTGTCATTGTCTTGATATTCACAGTCTTCTGCTCTCTTGCAATAGAAGGCGTCGGTTTAAACACGCATCTGAAATGGATTGGCATTCCATTTGAGATACCGCCGTTTATCCCCCCGTTGTGGTTGGTCTCAGTGACAATTTGCCCCTCTTTTATACCGAAGGCATCGTTGACCTCTGAGCCCCTTGCCGCTCCAAATGCAAAACCGTCACCAAAGCTGATGCCCTTAACTGCTGGAATGCCAAACAGCCCATAAGAAAGTCTTCCCTCTATGGTATCAAACATTGGGCCCCCTATGCCAACGGGCATTCCTGTAACAATCGTTTCCACAACACCACCTACAGAATCCAGTTCACTTCGTGCCTGCTCCACCTCCTCAAGAAAGGAGGCTTCATGCTCTGAGCTTATCCAAATACCTTTTTCATCGAAAGCCATCCTTAAAGATTCCAGTTCAGGTCTTATGACAAGACTTTCCGCCGTTTGACTGCCAATGGATTCAATCTGAGTCAAAATGTCTATTCCCATCGCCTTCAGCAATTGCTCTGCAATAGCGCCAGAGAACACAAGTGCCGCTGTGAGCCTTGCCGAAAAATGACCTCCTCCTCTATAGTCATTGTTGCCATCCCACTTTACATGTCCTGTAAAATCTGCATGTGATGGTCTCATCAAGTCCTTGGTTCTACTATAGTCTTTTGAGCGCGTATCGTGGTTTCGAATCAACATCGTCAGAGGTGTTCCAGTTGTCACATCTTCCACTAAACCGCTGACGATCTCAAAACTATCCTTCTCCTGTCTTGGTGTTGAATGCGTCCCCTGTCCCGGTCGCCTCTGCGACATTCGCTTCTTTATGTGTGCCATATCCAACACCGTCCCCGCAGGGATTCCCTCTATGACACAGCCCACAGCTGTCCCGTGAGATTCTCCAAAGACAGTGGTCTTAAAAGTTTTTCCAATCTGACTCCCCATGAATCTGACCTCCCAGCATTTCGTAGTCCTTCCAGAACATCGGATAGGATTTTCTCACGGATTCATATCCTGTTATCTCCACATCGCCATCTGCTCTTGATGCGGCTATTGCCAGTGCCATTGCAATCCTATGGTCATTCCACGAATCCACTTTTGCACCTTTAAATCCCTGAACGCCATGTATAACAAGTCCTTCAGGCTTTTCTTCCACATTGCCGCCCATTTTATTGAGTTCTGTACAAATGGCGTTTAGTCTATCAGATTCCTTAATTCTCAACCTGCCTGCGTTGATGATTTCAGATGTCCCCCTGGCAAGGCTAAGCAGTACAGTGAGTACCGGAACAATATCTGGACACTGAGAAGCATCGACGACGATTCCATCGAGCGATTGCCTACCGACAGCTAACTCATCTTGATTCCATACAATTTCAGCACCTAACGCCTCTATGATTTGCAAAATTTCCTGATCGCCTTGTAGTGATTTGGGTTGCATGCCCCTGAGCAGAACATCGTTGCCAATACAGGAAGCCACTAACCAAAACGCCGCCTGTGAGTAGTCGCCTTCCACCGTGTAATGGGTACCCTTGTAGGTTTGTCCACCTTTTATAAGATAGGTCTCATGTGCTCTGTTTTCAATTTCGACGCCAAACTTCTCACTTGTATCCACTGTCATGTCCACATAGCCCTTGGATTCAAGTGGAGTGGTTAATTCAATAGTCGAATCCCCCTTTAAAAGTGGCAAAACCAGCATTAATCCACTGATGAATTGTGAGCTGACATTTCCAGCCATCTTAAACTCGCCTGACGGTAATTCTCCTTTGATAGTCACAGGTAGCAGTCCATTGGTCGTCTCGTATGCAACACCCTTTTCTCTTAAAATCTTGTAAAACGTCTCATAAGGTCGTTCCACCAGCCGCCCTCTGCCCTTAAATGTCAAAGGTTCATCAGAGAATGTAAAAAAGGGCATCATGAACCTAATGGTGGTTCCCGATTCACTGCAATTAATCGCCGTCTTCATCTGCACCATCTTGGTTCCCGATTCTTCAAAGTCTTCAATTTTTTTATTTTGAAGGGTAAGTTTATATCGCTCCCCTATTTTTTCCTCTTTAAGCACTTCCATTCCAAACTGTTTCATCGCTTGAATCGTTGTGGATATGTCATCTGAGTAGATGAGGTTGTCCACAACGGATACTGTCTTTGAAAGTCCCGCACACATAATGCCCCTATGGCTCAAGCTCTTGGAGGGTGGTATATTCACCGCACCAGATAACTTTCTGGGATTTATTACAATTGATTTCTTCTCCATTATAGCACCGTCCTATTCTCCTATTTCAACTTATCTTTTCATCTGTTCCTTTAACCACTTCCAATTAAGCTCACTCTGCGTGTTCGTAAAATTGATGTTGCAGATCACCTGTTATAATGTCACGATTTCCATAACGGACTTTATCAGTTCTTCAAACGTTATTTCTTTCAGGCTACAGTGTCCAACAGAATCCACTTGAACCCAGTTTATAGCGTCGAGAGTTGATTTCTTATCCAGATGTACTGCCTTTAAAATTTCGGGCCAGTCTTCTGTCACTTCTATATTATGCGGCAGTTCAAATTGCAAAAGTAAATTGTCAATTCGCCTATATTCTTCTTCTGTAAGTCTTCCTTGATACTTGGCAAGTTGCGATTTGACATTCATGCCAATAGCCACCGCAGCACCATGCGTATAGCGCTTATAAAGGTAGTGTTGTTCAATTGCATGTCCCACGGTATGCCCTAAATTTAAGAGTTGTCTTTCTGCTGTGTCTCGTTCATCTTCTCCGACGATTTGTGCTTTGAGTTCACAGCACCTTGCAACGATATCTGTCAAAGTTTGTTCGTTCTCTGGAAGCAGAAGCGTTTCAAGCGATAGTTTTTCAAGAATTGAAAATAATTTTGAATCGAATCCCAAACCGTATTTTATGACCTCCGCCATACCATCTGAAAGCACTTTAGGCTCCAGTGTTTTTAAGAAGGCCAAGTCAACATATACAGCTTCGGGTTGATAAAATGAGCCAATGAGATTTTTGGCATTTGGATGGTTGATGGCGACTTTGCCGCCTACACTGCTGTCCACCATGGAGAGCAATGTCGTTGGAATCTGTACAAGTGATATGCCGCGCATGTACGTTGATGCCACAAATCCCGTGAGGTCTCCAATAACACCGCCGCCAAAGGCGATTAAAAGGCTAGAACGGTTGAAACGTCTCTCTTGTAATGCATCAATAAGCCTTAGATAGTATTTGAAGCTCTTCGTCTCTTCGCCACTTGGCAAAATCACACAGTCCCTGGATGAGAGCAGTGATTCATAATGTGTATACACAGTCTCATCTGTTACAATCAAACACTTTCTGCCACCAATAATCGAATCGAGGTCTAGCCAATTGGATTCAATGCTGATATCGTAGGTGTTTAAAGGGGTTTTTACCACTATTGTTCTCGACATGTCTACTCCTCTTAAAAGACGTCCAAATTCGTCGGCTCTCTATTTTGAATCGACGAATTCAGCGCTTTGCTTTCTCAATTCATTATATCAAATGTTATCAGTCCTCTCAAAGCATCTTCATTGCCGCTTTCAAGTGCCGACTGAACCGCTTTGATATCACTCTCAAACGATTCCAGCATCTTAATCACATTGGATTGGTTGCACATGAGCAGTTCTGTCCAAAGGGACTTGTTCATGTTGCCAACCCTAGTGGCATCTCTGAAACTGCCGCCAACGAGGGCGTTTCCCGTAGTACCTGTATTTCCGGGCTTGTTCTTTAAGAGCAGTGATGCAATAATATGCGGCAAATGACTGGTATAGGCAATCATTTCGTCATGCTCCTTGGCATCCATGCAAGTCACTGATCCAAATCCCATGACCTCAATTAATTCAGTGAGGGTTCTCACGGTCTCTTCACGGTTGCCCCTGTGAGGCGTCAGTACATAAGAAGCACCTTTAAAATAATGCGCTGACGAATGGTTAAACCCAGATTTCTCACTTCCGGCGATTGGATGTCCACCAACAAATTCAAGCTGTTTTGAATTATGGGTGAGTTTGCTGTAAAACTGAACGATTTCTGTCTTAAGCCCTGCTGTGTCTGTTACAATTGCATTGTCTTTAAAGTCGTTGTAATGATTTCTTATAAACTCAACCGTCTCAAATGGATAGAGGCATAAGAAGACAATGTCACTCTTTGAAAGCGCCTCTTCGATGCTATTTGGAATTTCGTGAATAACCTCTTCTTCAAACGCCTTTTTCATCACTTCACTTTGCACATCAAACCCAATGAGATGATGGTCTGTGTTTTCTCGAATGGCTTTTGCCATCGAACCGCCTATTAGGCCTAATCCTATTATTGAAATTGATACCCCAATTGAATTCCTCCCTTCGTGTTCTAAATTCATTTATAAAATCTTGCCTGTAATTTCGGCAATTTTTTCAACTTTTTTCATGAGTTCGTTAAATGCCCCCGGTGTCAATGACTGCTTGCCATCTGATAATGCCTTCTCTGGGTTGTTGTGAACTTCAATCATCAACCCATCAGCGCCTGCCGCCACAGCTGCCAGTGCCATGGATTCCACATATCTGGAATCACCAGTTGCATGAGACGGGTCGATGACAACTGGCAGATGCGAGTATCTCTTGATAACGGGAATCGCACTTAAATCCAATGTGTTTCGAGTGTATTTTTCAAAGGTTCTAATCCCCCTCTCACAGAGGATGACTTGATGGTTTCCCTCTGACAAAATGTATTCGGAAGCCATTAAAAATTCCTCTATAGTAGCCGACATGCCACGTTTTAGGAGAACCGGCTTTCTAAGCTGCCCTGCGGCTTTGAGAAGATCAAAGTTCTGCATGTTTCTCGCCCCTATTTGAATGACATCTATATCATCTGCATGCTCTTCCAAAGTTCTCACCGACATGACTTCCGTGACTATGGGAAGTCCAGTGGCTTTTTTCGCCGCTCTCAGCAGTTCCAATCCCTCCGACTTCAATCCTTGAAAATCATATGGTGATGTTCTCGGCTTAAATGCGCCCCCTCTTAAAAATTTTGCCCCCGATACATCAATCGACTTCGCTATGTCCACAATTTGAGAATGACTTTCTACTGAGCAAGGCCCTGCTATTACCGCAAAGTGACCGTTGCCGATGCTTCTTCCATCAACAGTCACTACCGAATCAACCCCTTTAAAGGCTCGACTCGCCATTTTAAAAGGCTCTTTTATCCTCGAAATCAGTTCTATAATTTCCTGTTCGCTTCTATCCGTTGCTCTTTGAATTGCACTTACCATATTGGTTCCTCCATTCACACATGCTCTTGCATGGTCCATTTTAGTTTTTATTGTCTCAAATTTTCATCTTTGTAAATTCACTTCAGGTTGAATTTGAATCTTTTTAGAATTTACATTTTTTCTCATTCAGTCCATTTTAAAGCTCTTTACCATAAAAAAAAGAGACTCCTATGAGTCTCTTGGTTGTTTCTCTGATTCTTCGGCATGTGGTTCGGCTATGCCATTCCCCTACTCATTAGGTTGTTCTTCCATATTCCGTTGCAATACAAATAGCCAGCGCTAAAATAAAAATAGCTCCAGCCAAAGTAAAAATAAAATGCGTTGTTTATATTGCTTAACAGATTTTTCTTAGAAGATAACATAATAGCCACCACTTTCGAATTTGTCCTCTATGATTTTGACTTTTCTCGGTCGAGGTTTACCGTCTTGATTTGAAATTGATTATAGCACTCTAAAATTCCCTGTCAACGCTTTTTTTAAAATTTGCACAGTTTTTTTTTGAGTACTGATTTTTTTGTGAACTTGTTTTGAGATTAAAAACAAATGGCTCAAAGCGTTCAAAAATGCTACAATTGATTATATAAAAATATTTGTATGGAGGTCATATGGACAGAAGTTTGCTAAAAAAATACGCACAGGTGGCTGTGAGAGTGGGTGTCAATTTACAGCCAGGACAACCTTTGATTATCAATGCGCCTGTCACAGCTTTGGAATTTGTCAGAGAATTAACCGAAGCGGCTTACACCGCCGGCGCAAGTTTAGTCAAATGCGACTATTACGACGACTATCA
Organism: Firmicutes bacterium UBA6806; assembly: GCA_002452745.1. Lineage (GTDB taxonomy): Bacteria > Bacillota > Clostridia > Peptostreptococcales > Acidaminobacteraceae > Fusibacter_A. The sequence goes on along the minus strand of DKFC01000022.1, from coordinate 30,496 downwards.
AAACAAACTCAGGTATCTCTATTCAGAAGATCAATACCTTGATTTGTTTCCGAACTGGCTCTCAACATACATGGAAGGATATGCGGAAAGTGGCGCCTGTGTTATTTCTGTCTTAGCGCCAAATCCAGACCTGCTTGCCGATGTGGATCCGCTTAAAATTGCAAGGGCTAATAAAGGCAAGGCAATGGGGATTGCACGATACAGAGAAATCTTTGGAAGAGGCGGCGTCAGCTGGCTCGGCATTGCCGTTCCATCTGTTGAATGGGCCGCAAAAGTATTCCCTGAATTAGATTCTTTGGAGGGAGTACATGCTCTCTGGGATTTGATTTTTAAGATAAATCGAATTGACTGTGAAGATCCAATTGCGTCATGGGAAAAACACGTTGAGACCCTTCAAGAAAAAGTTGACTATCTAAATGAACTGGACATTAAATCACTTATCTACACTGCCCCTGGCACCAATTTGACGGTGGATTTGCCCGCTGGTTATCTCTTTGAAGGAGGCGGATGCGTCAACACTGACAACGACGCCTACTATGTTCCCAATATTCCAACGGAGGAAGTCTTCACTGCTCCTTATAAATACGGCGTCAACGGAACGCTTAAGGCTACCATGCCTCTAAATCACAACGGCGTTCTCATTGATGATTTTGCCTTTGAATTCAAAGAGGGTAAAATTATAAATTTCAGTGCGGAAAAGGGATATGATTCTCTCAAAGCCCTCATCGAGACAGATGAAGGTGCTTCTTACCTCGGTGAAGTGGCCCTCGTGCCAGTGTCGAGTCCAATTTACAAAAGTGGCAAAATCTTCTACAATACCCTTTTCGATGAAAATGCATCCTGTCACTTTGCTCTGGGCAGAGCCTATCCAACAACCATAAAGGGTGGCCTTGATGTATCGGGAAAAGACCTCGAGACAATTGGTGGAAATTTCAGCCTGATTCATGTGGACTTCATGGTTGGTTCTGACTCACTCAACGTGGATGCTGTTTTGAAAAATGGTGACAAAATCGCCATCTTTAAAAAAGGCAACTGGGCATAAAACTGTCAAAAAACAAAGAAAAGACCCATGTAAGTTCTTAACAAACCTAAGGCATAGAGTCCTCAGCTCCTCTTGGAAAGCGGCGTTAAGATATACTTAATGGGTCTTTTGTATCTTTATTGTCTTTTTTTGTTTTAAGTTCAAGTAGATCTATGATTTTTTTAGCAACAGCGTCTTCGGAATGATGTCCAACTCTTGGGTTGTTAGGTAGAGAAATCTTAAGCATTTCATTGGCATTTTCCATGAGATAGCCCGTTCCAACCATACTCAGCATTTCAAAGTCATTCATGCCATCTCCAAAGGCCACGCTTTCTTGGATGTCAATTCCAAGCTTCGACAGGGTTGATTTTAGCGCTCTTCCCTTATTCGTCCCCTTCGGCATGATTTCCAGACATTGAGGCATTGAGAAAGTCACGTCTGCATAGTCGCCAAACTCACTTCTGATTTTCTGTTCAATGGGGATTAAGAGCGATGCATCCTTGGTGGTGAAAAACACTTTATTGATTGGCAAGTGCAATTGTTCTTCAAATTTGACCAATGTATATTTAAAAGCACCGTCCGTATAGTAATCTTCGAATACCTTGTCAATTTCCTCCACCATCCAGTGATCTCCTTGATAGATATTTTTATAGACACCTTTTGGCACTTCAGTTCCCAAAATTGCTCTGGCAATATCCGTTTCAAATTCTGCTTGATGTACGATTTCATTTTCCGGACTCAGTACAGTTGCACCATTGGCTGCAATAATATAGGCACTTATGCCCAATTTTTCTCTGATCTTTCTGGCATCACTGTGATGTCTTCCTGTTGCTATCATAAAAGTTACATCCGTATCTGCAAGCGCCTTGATGGTATTACAGCTAAAATCACTGACTGTGTGCATGTGGTTTAAAAGCGTTCCATCCAAGTCCGTTACCACAGCTCTGATTTTTTTATTTATCGACATTGTAATCACCTCCTTTATCAATAGACATTAGTATACCGAAATAAATCACAACATTCAATCGGATAATTGTTATATTTTCTTGAACTTATCATGTCCTCTTCTGAAAGACACTGTTAGAGGTCATTAGCAGCGATTTTTTTTAATAGATTTATTTTTTGAAATTTTCTTAACATTCTAGTTGACATGTGATTTAGGCCTTGTTATAATACTTTATAAATAATCGTTCAGTATAAATATACGAACTCTTAACGGTTAGATTTACAACCACCATGACCGTTCAGAAAACATTTAATGAGGGTGACTCCTATATCAGTCCAATTAATTGAATGGTGTGGTTCAGCAAATCGCCTCGTCCCTTTGTGTAACGGATGAGGATTTTTATGCCCAAAACAGCATAGTTATGAACAGCGTGGTCTTATTTCCACGCTATTTTTATACCCAAAATTTACTCAGGAGGTCTTATTTATGAAACTTGGTGCTATTGCTATGACAAATCAGGAGCCTGAAACGATTAAACAAGTTTCAGGTAAGGTCGTTGAATTTAAGAAGAGAGATGAACTCTCTTATGACTATCAAAAACCTACTGCCAATTACTTTGGTGCAGGTTTAAATAACTTAACTTCCTATCTTGATGATTAAGAGCTAGATTTCCATCAATCTAGCTCTTTTTCTATCCCTTTTCTGCACCTACTCTCATCTTTTTGAATCATTCTCTTTCATCTACATGACGCTCATTTATCTACACCCTCTTGAATTTATATGCCAACAACTCATTTGCCATAGCCTCTCTTACTAGGCGGGTTTATTTTCAACGCTTTAACCTTATCTCTATCTTTTGATCTTCCAGCACAGTGACTTCGTCCATACGATCCGTCCCCAAGTAAAAGATGCCGCTTTCCGGCTCTTTAAATGCAGCTATAAACAAATCTTCAGATGTTCCCAGCGTATCCATTTTGCTATTTTCATAGTCTCTTTCCACTTGATTAAGAGATTCATCATATAAGTACAGGCGATACTTTTGAAGCTCTGACGAAATCCCCTCACTTCTATATGAGATGTATATTACGCCATCTTTTGAGGTGACTTCTTCGACAATCAATCGGTTGTCACCCGTTTGTTCCAGTATTAAAGGCAGTTTCCCATCAAATGCCTTGAGCTCTTTCAACGCTTTCTCCCCAATTGTCTTTTCAGATTCTCGATTGAGCTGTTCAACATAAGGGATTAGCGTCAAACGCTTAGACTCATCCCCCACTCCCGAATAGGCAAAATCACCTTCATTATATCCCCAAAGACGATTTAGCAAACTGCCCGTGCCATACCCCATGGTTTCCAGTTTCAGCTCTTTACCCGATTGGTCTTTTATGATAAAGGACAACGGTCTATCTCCCTTGAATTTAAATCGAATACTTGTTGTAAGTGGCGTGATGGTCATATCCTCAAGTTTCATCACCACTTGATTGTAAATTACAGAGCGGTCTATCCTATAAGTCTCTGTTTTGGCTGCAATGCTTCGCTTGGAAACCTGAAATTGAAATTCCCACGGATTTTTCTCAGAAGATTGCCAAAGAGGTTTGCCTTCTGAATCTGTTGGAAAATAAGACACCGTTACATGGTTTTCTTTTGGAAGCTTTATTTGATTGATGTCAAAAGTAGCCACGCATACAAATTGCCCATCCTCTTTAAACTCCCCTATTCCGCTGGAACCTGATGGATTTATAACACGTCCATTAATGGCGACTTGTGGTGTCATCACACTGCCATACTCATGATTTGATTCACTAAGTCCTTTGACAGTAATGGCAATCCTCAATTGATTTTCGTCCAATACCACTTCATTTAGGGTGATTTCAATGCCCTCTGCTTCTGCTGTCTTACCTATAATTTCAGTGTAATCGTCAAAGACGTCGTTTCCATAACCCGTTATATTTTTAATAATGCTTCCTACCACTGGGATATTGGTGGCAAATGCAGGGGCTAGCTTAAAGGTAAAAAACGAGAGTAAAACCATTCCAATACATAGAATTGCCACTGCATTTAGACGATATCGCCAGTTTGCCTGAGGGCTCTTTGATAGATGGATTATTTTTTTCAGCTCACTTACATGTCTCTCTTTCGTAAAGACATCGGGTTCCACCACTTCATATTCAGCAAGATCCATTTCAGCGTCATTTAAGAGATCATAAATATCCAAGTTGATTTTGTCTTTGCCTGCTCTCATCTGCCATCACCTCCTTGAATCCAACTTTTGAGTTTTTTTCTGCCTCGGCTCAGTCGATTGTTGATAACACTTTGTGAAAGTCCAATTTTATCTGAAATTTCCCAATTGGCTTCATCCATAAAGTACTTTCTTATAAAGAGCTCCTGATCTTGCATCTCCAGCCCTTTAAGAAGGGCCAACAACGCCTGCTTCGTCTCCTTTTCAACCAGTTTGTTCTCAATTGACTCATGGGAAGCCATTTGCTCAATCTCACCATCGTCGCCAACTTCATGCGACTTTGTTCTCAGGGCTTTTCTGCTGGCATCTATTGCTTTAAACTTGGCAATTGCTGCCACCCAACTCTTGAAGCTGCCCGTTTCTTTAAATTTATCTATGTTATTCCAAATGCCTAAAAGCACATCGTTGACACATTCTTCCACATCTTGCGACGTTCCCGCACTTCCGATGTTTTTATTGACAACAGCATAAATCAGGCCCAGGTAAACTTCTACCAGCCACTGAATGCCCTGATCTTCACCACGCCTTAGAGCGTCAATGATTTGGTCATCACTTAACTGCATATAGTACTCCTTTTGAGTTCGTTTTCATCTCTTTTATCGTCTCTATTTATTAAGTCGTCATAATCACTCTCATTATATCAAGTTTGGAAAAATAATTTGACAAAGAAATAAAAGAGGCTTAAAATGTACTTATTGAACCAGTACACTAATTACAATTCGAGGAGGCCACCTTGGAAATTATTATAAGCAACAGTTCTGGAAAGCCTATTTATGAACAAATCACCTCTCAGATTAAGGCAAAGATAATGGATGGGGAACTTAAACCCGGAAGCGCCCTCCCTTCTATGCGGGCATTGGCAAAATCCCTCCATCTAAGCGTCATCACAGTACAAAGGGCTTACGAAGACTTGCAACGTGATGGTTTTATTGAAACCACTGTTGGAAAGGGCAGCTTTGTATCCGCTACCAATTTAAACATCTATCAAGAGGAGCAACAGAAGAGAATTGAGACTTTACTAATTGAGGCCGTTGACATCGCAAGGACGAATGGCATCAAGATCGAAAAACTACAGGATTTGCTCACACTCTTTTACGAGGAGGACACTTTATGAACACGGTTTTAAAAGTCACAAATTTGTCAAAAGAATACCCGAACTTCACTTTGGAAGATATCTCTTTTCAACTTCCCAGTGGCACGATTATGGGGCTTATTGGTGAAAATGGCGCAGGTAAAACCACCACTTTAAATGCCATTTTAGGGTTGATTCATCCAGATGGCGGTTCGGTGGCGCTATTTGGAAAAGCACTTGTCGATGACCCCAGCGGCATAAAGGAGAACATAGGCGTCGTCATGGACGGTATTAGCTTTTATGATACCTTAACCCCACATAAAGTGGGCATCATCTCAAAAGCCGCTTATAAGCAGTGGGACGATACACTCTATACTCAGTATTTAGACAAGTTTAAGCTTCCGCTAAATCAGGAAATTAAAACCCTCTCCAAGGGGATGAAGATGAAGCTAAACATCGCCGTAGCGCTATCACATAAACCTAAACTCCTCATATTAGATGAAGCCACAAGCGGTCTTGACCCAATTGTAAGAGAAGATATTTTAGAGGTTTTCTGGGATTTTGTACAAGACGAAAACCACTCCATCCTCATGTCGTCCCATATCACTTCTGACCTTGAGAAAATAGCGGATTTCATCGTCTTTATCCATCAGGGGAAAATACAGTTTTGTGAACCAAAAGATGCCCTCATCGACAATTATGGGGTGTTGAGATGTGGCGATTCAACCCTCGAATCCATAGATGAAGAAGATATCATTTCGATTAGGCGAGGCACTTATCAAAATGAGGTGCTGATTAGAAACAGGCAACTTGCAGCTAAAAAGTATAAATCGGCTGTGGTGGATAAAGCAAGCATTGATGAAATCATGCTGCTTTATATAAAAGGAGAAAAGAGACATGAAAAGTTTGATTATTAAGGACCTTTATAATATTTCACACAACTCAAAATCGTTAATCATGATGTTGTTATTTTTTGCAGTGCTCTTTATTCCAACTCAGGGCATCAGTGCATATGTTGTTACCAGCGGCCTTCTTTGCTCGATTATGATTGTCACGACATTTGCCTTTGACGAAACATGCAATTGGACCAAGTACGCTCTTATAACACCTGTTACAAGACGTGATTTGGTCCTTGGCAAATTTGCAGTGCTATCTCTATTCTGTTGTTTTGGCATCCTAAATGGAGTTGTCATCGGTGGTATCGGTGGTTATATCTTGAGTTTCTTCAGAGATTCTGTCAGTTTAAATCCTGTAGAATTTTTACTCAGTGCCGTCACAGGTATTTGCATATCCATGTTGCAAGGCAGTACCAATGTTTTATTGCTCTATCGTTTCGGAACTGAAAAAGCCCGCATCATGTCACTGCTCTCTTTTATACTTCCAACCGGGATTCTTGCAGGCCTTTACAAATTGCTCTTGCTCTCCAATATTGCAGGTGAGCAACCTTCTTTTGGGATTTTGGCATCTCTATTCGTTCTCTTGACAGTTATATGGGTATTTTTCATGTACCGTTTGAGCTATAACACCTTTTTAAAGCAAGAGCTATAGGACATTTTCGTCCTCTTCTATCTTCCTCGCTCTCATTTTTCTAAACTCTATAATGGGCAAGTCCCCTTGTATGAGTTTTTCATTCATGCGATATTCACTGTATTTGGGCACTTGTGTCAAGACTACACGCTTGTCCTGCCAAAGTACAATTCTACTGAACCAAATGCCCCCTAAAGTCACAAACCATTTGAGCAAAGGGGTTTTTACGAATCGCTGGTAGTAGCGAATATAGATAACGGTGCGTTCCTCATCAACTGGTGCAAAAGCCGCAAAGATTCTCATATCCGGTGTGACAATATTATGCCATGTATTGGGAAATTGAAATTCCAATGCATTCAACTTTTCATGATTTTTGATTTCATGTGGGTGCAATGGTTTTTTGACACCGTCATCCACTTCAGCCATGACATAAAACTTGATTCTATCTTCAGTAACGACCACCAGCGGCCCACTGATGAGGGTTTTATACCCTCGCCCAATTGTGGATTTGTGAACAAATGGCACATGTACCACATCTAGCTGGTTTTCTATGGCCCTTGTGTAGTGAACCGCCCAGAAGTCTGAGAACTCCATGTAACTGAACTCACTGGAGGTCAGATCTTTAAACACTTTGGGTTCATGATCCGGCTCAAAGTAATCTCGCCCCCACCATAGATAGATCATATCTTCCACTTCTCTGACATGGTAATTTCTGACTTTGTAACGGCTATCCACAGGGGTATCGAATCCATTTGCCGGAATCGTCGTCACTTTACCATTTCCGTCGTATCTAAACCCATGAAAAGGGCACTGGAGTTCATCGTCTATAACTTTTCCCGCACCCAGAGAAGCCCCCCTGTGACAGCAACGATCCTCAATTGCCCATACTTTTCCCTGGGAATCTCTGAAAAAGGCGATATCCACTCCTAGTCTCTTGACCGTCGCCACTTTGTTTTTTTTGACTTCATTTGAACTCAGCACCGCATACCATTCATTCAGAATCATAAAGGCCTCCATATATAGTTAAAAATACCCCTATCATCCAGTCTAAAACAGGGCGATTTATCCCCACAATTACATATGTAAAAACCCCTGAAAATCCACAAAGGACTTTCAGAGGTCTACGTTTAACCCTGATTCAATTTCTCAATTTTGGAGTTATTGAGCTTGTCTTTCTATTATCCCAAGAACTGAACCATGTCTTCGCTCACATTTGAGATTCCATTGATTCCAAATGTCTCAACTAAAACGTTGGCAACATTTGGCGATAAAAATGCAGGAAGTGTTGGTCCGAGCTTGATGTTTTTAACGCCTAGGTATAAAAGCGCCAACAGTACGATAACTGCTTTTTGCTCATACCATGCGATGTTATACGAAATTGGAAGTTCATTGATGTCATTGAGTTCAAAGACTTCTTTGAGTTTAAGTGCAATTACCGCCAACGAATATGAATCGTTACATTGACCTGCATCCAGTACTCTTGGAATGCCTCCGATATCACCTAAATTGAGTTTGTTGTATCTGTATTTTGCACAGCCTGCGGTTAAGATAACCGTATCTTTTGGAAGCGCACTGGCGAATTCAGTATAATAATCTCTGGATTTCATTCTACCATCACAGCCTGCCATGACGAAGAACTGCTTAATCGCACCTGTTTTCACTGCATCCACTACCTTGTCAGCAAGTGCCAGCACTTGGTTGTGAGCAAATCCACCGATAATTTTACCTGTTTCTATTTCAGTTGGTGCAGGGAGTTTCTTAGCATGCTCGATGATTTCGCTAAAATCTTTTGCCTTTCCGCCCTCTCTGCTTGGAATGTGTTTAAACCCTTCAAATCCCGCAGAACCAGTTGTATAAACTCTATCCTTGTAAGACTCTGCTGGTGGTACAATACAGTTTGTTGTAAAGATGATTGGTCCATTGAACTTTTCAAATTCTTCTTTTTGTTTCCACCAAGCATTGCCGTAGTTGCCCACGAAATGACTGTATTTTTTAAATGCTGGGTAGTAATGTGCAGGCAGCATTTCTGAATGTGTGTAGACATCCACGCCTGTTCCTTCAGTTTGTGCCAGCAATTCTTCCATATCTTTGAGGTCATGACCCGAAATCAAGATAGCTGGATTTTGACCAACACCTATGTTGACTTCTGTTATTTCCGGATTTCCATAAGAAGTTGTGTTTGCCTTATCGAGAAGTGCCATGACATTGACGCCGTACTTACCTGTTTCAAGTGTTAATGCCACCAACTCATCTGCTGACAAACCATCATTGATGGTTGCAAGCAACGCTTTTTCCATAAAATCATAAATGGTGTCATCTGCAAAGCCGAGATTTGCCGCATGTTCTGCATAAGCCGCCATCCCCTTGAGACCATAAGTGATTAATTCTCTCAAACTTCTCACATCTTCATTTACAGTTGCAAGAACACCCACTGTTTCAGTCGTTGATTTTGTATCAAAAGAAGCTCTATCCCCTGTCCAAACAGCTGAATCATGATAGCTCTTTGATTCTATTTTCCCATTTGATTCAAGCACTGCTTTAATAGCATCTCTTTCCTTTAACGCCCCTTCAATTTTAGAAGCAATTGCGTTTTTGTCAAAGTTTGCATTTGTAATGGTTGCAAATAGTCCATCCAACATGACGTGATCTGTGCTTTCCGTATTGAGACCTGCTTTTCTAGCCTGTTGATTGTATTCTGAAACCCCTTTTAACGTATAGATCAATAAATCTTGAAGATTCGCCACATTATCGGTCTTTCCACAGACACCGATCTTAGTACAGCCCTTTCCTCCAGCTGCTTCCTGACACTGATAGCAAAACATACTCATTTTTGAAATCTCCTTTCAGATCTTATTATGATTTACTTAAACCTCACTGAGAATTATCCATATAGTGGGATAATCGGCTATTTTCATTTATTATATATCCCTGAATCTCATGCGTTAATCATATATCAAAAATGAGTATGAATCGGTAACTTGTGTTACATTCGAATTATTTTTTCACAATGGCCATTGTGAACCAATCCCAGCCTTCAAGACCAACTGTTTGCAAAGCCACTACCGATTGATTTGAGAAGCAGCATATGCTGCACCAAATCCGTTGTCTATATTTACCACAGTCACACCACTTGCACAACTGTTGAGCATGGTCAGCAATGCGCTGATGCCTCCAAAACTGGCACCATATCCCACACTTGTGGGAACGGCAATCACAGGTTTGTCGACCAGTCCTGCCACTACGCTTGCAAGAGCGCCTTCCATCCCTGCCACTACAATGACGACCTTAGCACCTCTTATGATTTCCAGCCTTGCAAAGAGCCTATGAATCCCTGCCACACCGACATCCACAACCTTTTCCACTCGATTTCCAAATGCCATAGCCGTTTCACAAGCCTCTTCCACTACGGGTAAGTCTGATGTCCCCGCCGCAACGACGGCAATATATGAATCCGTCAAAGGTTCTTCTAATTGATTTAACGTGATGACTCTTCCTAAGGAATTATAGCGTGCCTTTGGAAAAACAGCTCTAACCGCTTCATATTTCTCCACATCAGCACGAGTCGCTAGGATGTTTGAGCCCCTTGATGCCATATTTTCAAAAATGCCTATCAGTTGTTCCGATGTCTTACTTTCACAGTAGATGACCTCTGGATACCCCACTCTAAGATGCCTATGATGGTCGATCATGGCATAGCCCAAATCATCAAATGGCAGCGAGGATATTTGCTTTGCTGCATCCTCTAAACTGATTTTCTCTTCTTTGACGCTCTCCAAGAGCTTCAATAAATTATTTTGATTCATGCCCCTCCTCCTGTAATGATGCTATTTGGGCATTGAAACTACCCATCTTGTATCCTGCAAGGTCAAGGGTGACGTGTTCAAATCCAAATGATTTTAACTTGTCAGCCACTTGTGCCATTAAATTTGCATTTAATATTTTCTCAAATTCATCTGCACTGATTTCAATTCTTGCCAGATTCTCGTGCTTTCTCACCCGAATAGCCTTAATTCCCAGTGTCATCAGGTAAAACTCTGATCTTTCAATCATGGTCAAGTCGGGCTGAATAATTTGAGTATCATAGGGAATTCTCGTCAGCAAACACGCATAAGGAGGTTTGTCCCAAGTCTCCAATTTAAGATATTTCGACCACTTCCTAATTTCGGCCTTTGTCACTTCACAGTCGAGCAGAGGGCTACAAACTTCAAGTTCTCTCAATGCCCTCATGCCCGGTCTGTAATCTCCTAAATCATCAAAATTTGACCCATCACAAACATGTTCAAATCCCTCTGTAGCTGCTTTCGCCTTGATGGTGCTAAATATCTCGTGTTTGCAAAGGTAACATCTGTCAATTGGATTATACTGAATACTACTTGGAATGCCCACCTCTAAAATATCATGAGTCACTGCCAAGTCCTTTGTCAAGTCAGTGGCTTCATCTATCTCCCAAGTTGCAATATAAGGAGACTTTACCGTAATGGCCTTTACCTTTTCGCTGATAACAGAAGCCAGCGCAATTAAAAACGTGCTGTCAACACCACCTGAGAACGCCACCGCAATACTATCCAGATTTTCAAGGTGCAAGCACAGGTGATCAAATTTTATATCTTGTTTTCTCAACGCCTCAACATTTTGAATCAGCATTTGTCTTCTATCTATTTTCATTTTCCATCCCTCTATCGTTTTCCATTGTCTATCTTTTCAACTCGTCTATCGCTCTGTATACTTTTGCAATTGGCACTTTATTTTCGATTGCCAGTCTTTTGCAGTCTTCATATTCCGGTTTTATATTGACAATTTCACCGTCAAGCATCGCTGTTTTCAGGGTAACCTGCCCATATTTAGTCTCTATCTTCTCATAGGTTCTATCTAGTTTGACCTTGTCTACTGGGTATTTTCTGAGTCCAATGCTGGTTGTTTCTTCAAAGATTACTCTTTGTATTTTCTCCATGTCTGTAGATTTGACCAAGACTGACAACTTAATAGCTGGCCTGCCCTTTTTCATGATGATTTGTGTCTTATAGACATCCAAAGCACCCTCTGCAAGCAATCGCTCTTCTGCATACACGAGAAGCTCTGAACTCATATCATCTATGTTGGTTTCAAGAATCCACTGCGCTTTTGCATCTGAAACCTTGCTTTCAATAAACGCCGCACGAAGCACGTTTGGAATGTTGAGATTTCTCGTTCCAAGGCCATAACCAAGTTTTTCAATACGCATGGCCTTGTCACTTGGAAAACTGGAAACTATGGCTTTTATAATGGCTGCACCTGTAGGCGTGGTCATCTCGTAACCCTTTACTTTTGATAAAATAGGCACACCACTTAAGATTTCAGCGGTTGCAGGTGCAGGAACAGGCATTAGCCCATGAGCACACTTTACAAACCCCTCTCCCACTTCAATAGACGAAGCAAGAACTTCATCTACTTCAAGAACTTCTAAACAAATTGCTGCCCCGACAATATCCACAATTGAATCAATTGCGCCCACTTCGTGAAAATGTACCTCGTCGCTTGGCTTGCCGTGTACATGCCCCTCTGCTATGGCTATGAGCTCAAATATTTTGAGGCTCTTTTCCTTGACGGATTTGGAGAGCGTGCTCCCTTCGATGATGCCCTTGATGTCCGCAAAATTCCTCAAATGATCGTGATGATGCTCATGTCCATGTGTGTGCGAATCTCCATGATTGTGGTCATGGTCGTGGTGATGATGCTCATGTTCATGCGTGTGCGAATCTCCGTGATTGTGGTCATGGTCATGGTGATGATTCTCATGTTCATGCGTGTGTGAATCTCCGTGATTGTGGTCATGGTCATGGTGATGATTCTCATGTTCATGCGTGTGGTCATGCGTGTGGTCATGTGAGTGAGACGCGTTTAAATCTATGACATCCACCTTAGTTCCAAAGATGCCGAGCTTTTCATCTCTTCGCATCTCAATTTCAAACTCATGATCCAGTCCCAACTTTGTCAGTTCCGCTTTCAGTGTTTCAAATGGAACTCCTAAATCCACCATTGCACCTAGAAACATATCGCCGCTGATACCGGCAAAACAGTCTAAATATAAAGTTTTCATCTTTCCTCCATCAATTTCTAATCCTCAATTTCTATTTCTAAGCCTCATTTTCTATTCATCAAAAGTCTTGTAGAGCAAGAGGCCTTGTGCAGGAGCAGTTTCCCCTGCAAGTGCCCTATCACCCGTTTCAAGAACTCTCAATACGCTCTCTGGCGTCCTCTTGCCCTCACCGATTTCAAGCAGTGTTCCCACGATGATTCTAACCATATTATAGAGAAAACCGTCTCCTTCTACGATGAATCTGATTTCATTTTCAGTGACAGCAATTGATATTTCCCTTAGGTTTCTCTCTGTGGATTTCTTTGTCTTGTCTGTGCAAAAACCCTTGAAGTCATGTTTGCCCTCAAGCAGTTTTGCGCCCTCTTTCATGGCCTCCATGTCAAGTGATGCTCCCCTATGCCAGAAAACTTCACGCCTCTGAAAAACAGGCGGGTAATCCGCTGTCCAAAGTCTATACAGATAGACTTTGCGCTTCGTATGAAATCTAGCGTGATAGGACTCGGGAACTGCTTCAATCTCAAAAATACCGATGTCTTCAGGCAGATATTGATTGACATATGCCATCAGTTCCTTAGCCTCAACTGCCCTGTCCGTCTTAAAGTTTGCAACTTGCGCCGCAGCGTGGACACCTGCATCGGTTCTACTTGCCCCATTTATCTCGATTGGATGCCCAAAATATCGACTGAGAACCGATTCTATTTTCCCTTGAATGGTCATTTCTGAATTTTTTTGTCTTTGCCACCCTTTGTATCGAGTGCCCTCATAGACAACAGACAGCTTATAGTTCATAGATTGCATCTCCTTTTAAAATGATGACTTCCGTCATCGCTGAAACTGCGTCTTTAAACGTCTGCACGTCAGCTTTTATAACGGGGAATGTGTCATAATGCATTGGAATCACCTTTTTAGGCTTTATGAAGGAGACTGCTCTCACCGCATCCTCCACATCCATAGTGAAATTACCGCCAATTGGCAGTAAGGCAAGATCTATAGCTTCTACTTCAAGCAATGTCATGTCTAAAGTGAGCCCAGTATCACCTGCATGATAGATTTTCTTACCTTCCACTTCAATGATAAATCCGCATGGATTACCACCTTCTTTTAGCTCACCATCAATTACAATGGAAGAACCGTGCAATGCTGGCGTCATTTTAACCCGTCCAAAATCAAATGAAATACGCCCGCCAATGTGCATGCTGTGAAGCTTAATGCCTGTCTTGCCCAAATGATGTGCCAGTTCATGATTCAATATGACAGTTGCTCCAGTCTTTTCAGCCAATTCAAGTGTATCGCCAACATGATCTCCATGTCCATGTGTTACAAAGATATAATCCAGTTCCTCAAAATCACTGACGGTGGCTTTTGTTATGCCATTTTGAAGGAACGGATCAATCAGTGCTTTGAATTTTTCTGTTTCCAAATAAAACGCCGAATGCCCTAAAAATTGAATTTTCATATAATCTCCTCTCACAGCGTGCGGCCAATGCAGCATCTGATTTAAAAAAGCTGACGATTGCCCGCCAGCTATTTTGATGTTTCTATCTCATGCTCTATTCTACTCACTTTTACCCTTTGTTCATTACCTGATTTTGAATTTAGTCCGATTAAACTTCATCGTGCTCAATGACGAGCAGATGGTCGCCGAGTTTCTCATCTATATCGTTGAGAACTTCCATAACCGATTTGTCTGAAGAATAAGGTATCTCCAATAAATCTACTTTGTAGCCTTCTGACAAGTGCTTTAAAATGTTTTTTTCATACCATTCTAAATAGATGCATGCTCTGGCATCTTGATTAAACTGTCTTCCGTAATTACAAAATGTGACAATATCCGATGGCTCGTCAATTTCTCTAATGCTATGCTTCTTCACAATTGCTTCAATCTCCGGAGCAACCTCTTTATAAGCAACAACTACAACTGAATATTTGATACTCATTTCTTCATCCTCCAAATTCTTAGCTTCTGTTTAATTATACCAAAAACCTCGAAAAAACAATACTCTATTCTAATATATTCATCCATGTAGATTCGTTCACATTTGTTGAGATGCTCTGATCGCATTAGACAGAGGGCTATCACCTTGAACTGAAAATATAGTCCTCCATTGATCTGAGCTCCACGATGTTTTCATCATCCAGCAGCTTATAGAGTTCTTTTCTATAGTAAAGGCTCAGTGCCTCCTTGCCCTTAATCGTCTTTATTCTAACATCATCCCAATGGATTTTTTTCTTTTTATAAAATAAATCATAATCTACAATTCTCTCACCGTTTTCCATATATTCAAGTGCCAACAAGATCTTCTTGATTTCATGGGGCTTCATATAGGTAAAAAGCGTCACCTTGTAGACCCCCACGATTAAAAATATCTTTGCGGCGTCTTCTCCCCATCCCTCTCTCAGGATAATCCCAGCCCCCAGTTTGTCCAGTATATAGGTCAACCGATCGTACTGAATTTTATAGGCCTCATAGCTGTCATAAATCTTTATGGTCAGATCGTACCATTCCTGTTTGTCCATATTCCGATTGATGTATTTAAGAGAGTGATTGTCTAAAGATTTTATCACTTCCGAAAAGTGAACATCCGTAATCACCGCATTTTTATAAAGGTCTGCAAAGACGATTTT
The DNA here is from genome assembly GCA_002452745.1 of Firmicutes bacterium UBA6806. Lineage (GTDB taxonomy): Bacteria > Bacillota > Clostridia > Peptostreptococcales > Acidaminobacteraceae > Fusibacter_A. The sequence continues at coordinate 14,993 of DKFC01000022.1, read as the reverse complement.
CTTGTTGATATTGGCCTTTGTAAAACAGATAAATGTGCCCTCGCTGTGCTCTCCAAAGATGGCGTTCGTGGGTTCGATCGTCCCCTTGAAATCATCCGCAATGCTCTCAATGGTGCTATCCATGTTGCCGATTACCTTCATTACCACAATCCGTGGTGCTTTTCTGACGTGTTTAATAAGCCCCGAAACGCCTTGATTGATGGCGAACATGAGAAAATTCTGCGCACCCTCATTGATAATCACGCACCTCTCCATATCAAAGCGATTGATATTTTCCTTGGCGTTTTCAGATAGGATAATCAAGGTTTGGCACTGATTCATATCCGAAATGACATCCTCAAAAGAGGCGATGCCCTCTGGAATGGCCATTGTCACAAAATGTGCTGAAATAAAACGCTTTAATGCCGCTTCGTTGTCTGATTCGATAATCAGAATCTTTGGCCCGCTTCTTACAAATGACATCATATGTTGTTCTCCTTTTATATTCCAATTCTCATTCTGAGCAATCTGGAATCATCCGTTCCAATCGGATATCTTAAAAAATAATATTGCCTATTGGTGACATCAATAACGGCAATCTGTTCCAGTCCGTTTAAATAGAGGCGACCGTCTGTGGTCACTTCTGTCTTTTGATATTTATTATGTCCAAATAGATACACCTCTGCATCCAACGTCTTTAACTGTTCAATGTAATGACTATAGGCCACTTTAAGCGTTCCAATCATAAGGGTATCTGATTTTCGGCAGATGTGAAACGGCGTTTCCAAAGCCATGACTGAGTCGTAGTGATCGTGATTTCCCATTGCAATATATACCTCACATTCAGGTACTTCTAACATTTTTACGAGTTGCCCCAGATGTCGTCGGTAGAGGTCAATCTTGGAAAAGGATAGCTCCAGCTTGACATTGTCCACCAAATCGCCAGTGTGAATTATCCACTTTGGCTTTAAAGCTCTAAGCAATTTCTTGATGGCATCATAGCTCATGAGTGGTGTATCGCTGATATGAATCAGCAAGTCCCCATGATGTTCCAAAAGCTCTTTTGGAATATAGATACCCCCTGTTGCATATTGCAGTTTTTCCCGGATTCTCTCTCCTAAAGGCATCGTTTCCCCCATATCCTGCCGTTGATGTCCCCATTATATCATGAACCCCTCCATAATTAAATCGTCTGTCTTCCCCAGTATAAAATTCCCTTAAAATTTCATTAGACTGTCCAATCCACGCACACGAAATCCCCATTATAAAGTATAATACAGTTAAATTATGAGAAAATTGGAGGATGTCATGTATAAGATATTAATTGTAGAAGATGATGCCACGATTGCCGGCATATTGGAACAAACACTTTCTAAATGGGGATATGAAGCGCATGCCGTCAAAACATTTGACCATGTTCTCGAAGACTTTATAAACACGTCTCCACATATGATCCTCATGGACATTACCCTTCCCAATTTTGACGGGTATTACTGGTGTCAGAAAATCAGGGAGCACTCTACCTTGCCAATTCTCTTCATGTCTTCAAAAGACAGCAATATGGATATCATCATGGCAATCAATTTAGGCGCTGACGACTATATTGTCAAGCCGTTTGATCTAAATGTCCTCTTGGCCAAAATAACGGCACTACTCAGGCGGAGCTATGCTTATCAAGAAGTGCAAACCACTCTGGTGGAATACGATGGCGTCGTTTTGAACCTCGAACAGGCAACCATCAGTTATGAGTCAAATTCCGTTGAACTCACTAAAAATGAACTTCGAATTGTCAAATTGCTTCTGGAAAAAGCTCCAAACGTCGTCCTCCGCGCAGACATCATGAGGCTTTTATGGGATCACGAGAGCTTTGTGGACGACAATACTTTAACAGTGAACATCAATCGGCTTCGGAAGAAATTGGAGGCCCTGTCATTAAAGGACTTTCTTCAAACTAAAAAAGGATTGGGGTATTTTATAAAATGATACGGGATTATTTGAAGTATAGGCGCGGCTGGTATCTGTTCCAAATTTTGATTGCCGCAACGGTTACATCGGTATTTTTGCTCGACCCGTTTTTATCACCGACACTTTCCAACGTGCTCTATCTGAATTTGTTGATTCTATTCTGGAACGCTCTGTTTTTTGCAGTGGACTTTCGGAAATACAAGCGCAATCTCCTTTGGATTGAGAATTTTTCATACGCACCGCCAACGTCTCTCGATTCCCTTCTATTAAAAGCGCTGGATCAGATGAAATCACTCTCTGAAGAAAAGGACAGGGCGATTCTCAAACACAACCGTGAACAACAGGATTTTAGAGATTTCATAAACGGGTGGATACATGCCGTTAAAACTCCCTTGTTCGCCTCCAAAATGCTGTTAGATGCACAGACCTTTGACACGCCGCATCAACAGCTTGCAAGAGAGGTGGAAAACATTGAGACCTACATCAACCAAGCTCTGTTCTACGCAAGGCTGGAGACCTTTGCAGACGACTATCACATCTCTCTTCACTCAGTGGATAAAATTGCCTCTCGTTCCCTAAAGCAATTTCGTTCATCGTTTATTCTAAGACGCCTCTCCATCTCATATGCACTGACGCCATCGGAAGTTCTCACTGACGATAAATGGCTTAAGTTTGTATTGGATCAGTTGATTTCAAACGCTGTAAAATATGCAAAAGAAGGGTCTGAAATCAGCGTTGACGAAATGCGCACAGATGATTATTACTGCCTTTCAATTTCGAATATGGGCGATGAAATTCCAGTCACCGAACAAGAGCGAATTTTCAACCGCGGCTATACAGGGGCAACTTTGAGAGCCCAAAATCAATCCACAGGCATGGGCCTTTACCTTGCTAAACGCATCTGTGATAAGCTGGGGCATGCTATCTTGGTCTCGTCTTCCGGTGGAAAGACAACGTTCACCCTCCGCTTTAAGTGGCCAGATGACCATCATAGGCTCTCTGTCTTTAGCGACCTTACAAATTTGTAAGGCTATGGCTCTAATTGTAAGGTCTTTCGATGGATAACCCTCTGGGACAGCATTATAATGGGCTTAACATCAGCAACTTATTTGAATGACCAAGGAGGTTATCATGACAAAGACACTTATTGCAGAAAATATCAGCAAAATATATGGTTCACGCAACAACCAAACACTGGCCCTTGACCGATTTTCATTTGAAGTCCACAGCGGCGAATTCCTGGGCATTATGGGGCCCTCAGGCAGTGGAAAGAGCACTCTGTTAAACGTCATTTCCACCATAGACACACCAACCTCAGGCAGAATCCTCTATGAGGATACCGATATCAGCAGCATCAAAAAACAAGCACTCGCAGATTTTAGAAGAGATCATCTCGGGTTTATCTTTCAGGACTTCAACCTCCTAGATACCCTGACGGTAAAAGAAAACATCCTCTTGCCGCTGGCAATTGGCAAAGTGCCACCCATGGAAATTAAAACCCGTGTAGACGTAGCCGCAAAACTGCTGGGCATATCGGATATTTTGGACAAATACCCAACCGAAATATCAGGAGGTCAAAAACAGAGAACTGCCGCCGCAAGGGCTATGATTAACAGACCCAAGCTCATTTTGGCAGATGAACCCACTGGTGCACTGGACTCGAAATCATCTCAGGCTTTGCTCGAATCCATGAGAAATCTCAACAACTCGCAAAACGCCACGATTCTCATGGTGACGCATGACCCCTATGCCGCAAGTTATTGCGACCGAATTATCTTCATAAAAGATGGCAAGACCTTTACAGAACTCTACAATGACGGCAACAGAAAGTCTTTCTACAATCGAATTATCTCGACATTGGGCGCACTTGGAGGTGGTATCAATGACCTTCTCTAGTCTGGCTCTCAAGAACATCAGACGTAATTTTAAAAACTATCTGCTGTACATTTTTTCTGTGACCATTGCCATTACGTTCTATTATATTTTCAGCTCCATCAAGTACAATTCGAAAATTATGTTTGCCGCCGATACCTATATGAAATTCTCCGTTATCATGACCATGTCCAGTATTGTATTGGTATTGTTCTCCGCAGTCTTTATCTGGTATTGCAACGCCTTTTTCACTAAGAAGCGGAAGAAGGAAGTTGCTATGTATACACTTCTTGGCGTCCCCAAGAGGCGAGTTGCCAGAATGCTCTTCATCGAGAACATCTTAGTGGTTCTCATGAGTCTATCCATAGGCATTCTCGTTGGAATCCTCTTTTCAAGGCTGTTTATGATGCTGGTCTTAAAGCTCATGGAAATCCCTGTTGAAGTGGGTTTTTCAGTGCCGATTCAGGCTATTTTGGATACGACAACCGTCTTCGGTATTTTATTTGTCATCGCTTCTGTTCACAGCGCATCCCTGATTTACAGGTTTCAAGTCATCGACTTGTTTTCAGCTTCAAAATCTGTTGAGAGAGAACCCAAGACCAGCCCCTTGCTTTCTTTTATCAGTATACTCTGCTTGGCAGTGAGCTACTACTTGTCTCAAAACATGGTCAATCAATATCTGATGATTATAGCGCTGGTGATTCTCATCCTCGTGATTATTGGAACATTTGGCTTGTTTTCCTCATTTGTGGTGGCTATGACAAAATGGCTCAAGCGATTTGAAACTTTTTACTATAAGGGCGACCATTTGGTTGCGGTTTCCAATATTGTGTACCGAATTAAGACCCATGCTCGAACCCTTGCTCTGATTGCCATTTTAAGCGCCACTACCTTGACGGCATTTGGTGTGTGCTACTCCTTTTACTTTGACTATGAAGCCAGCACCCACAGCAGATACCCACATTCTTATATTTACGAACTGGATACCCTTGAGCACAAGGATGAAATCCACAACCGCTTTACGGCAGCTATCAACACCTCTTCGCATGCTCTGGTTTACAACTCAGTTATCACCACAGCGCATATGCCTGTGACCATGACTCCCATGAAGTCTGACAGCGATTTGGAAGGTCAAAATTTTACCGCGAATTTTATCTCTGAGGATACTGCTAACGAGTACCTCCGATATCACAACATGCCTGAAATCGACGTCCCCTCTGGAGAGTATTATGTCATGGACCCGTTTGCCAAGAAAGGCTGGGTCAATTTCTCAGATTACGATGTCTCCTATGAACTGAACGGGATATGGCAGTCCATGAAAGTCACCGAAGTCATTGGCGCCTATCTGACGTCGCAAAATGAGTTTTCAACCTTTATCGTGGACAACGATGACTTTGGCACATTCAAGTCTGCTGACACAAGGTATTTTGAAGCCTATGAAATACAAGACGCCAAAGGTGCAAGTGCCCTCAATAAGACACTTTGGCAGATTGCTGATAGCTATGAGGAACTGGGCATGCAGAGCTTTTATATGAGTTTTATGAACCTTGCGGAAATAAAGGGTCTCATGCTGTTTGCAGGCATCTTCATGGGAATTGTCTTCCTTATTTTAACCGGGGCAATTCTCTACTTTAAGATGATTAATGAAGCTGAGGACGATCGTCAGAAATACGCCATCATGCGCAAAATCGGATACAGCAATCCGCTAATCAAGCGCTCCATATACAAACAGATGTCCCTGATGTTTATCCTGCCGATTTTACTGGGCATTCTCCATGCCATTTTCGCTTTAAAGGCTTTTGAAGCTATGTTGATGAGTAACTTGTTAATCCCTATCGCTATCTCCGTTGGCATGTACATTCTCGTCTATTTTATCTTCTATATTCTCACAGTTCAGTACTACTATAAAACGGCTACATCTGGCAAATAGACACACTTTAAAGTCTAAAGGCACTTCACCGTGAACCTTCACTGCGTGATGTGTCTTTTCTTTTTGTTCCAAAAAATGTATACTATAATTATTATCCGAATTGTCAGAATATACAGACACGCTTTTGTGATTCGTGTATCTCTTCAACTTTTGGGGTAATAGGGTTTTATAGTGTCTTTTTTTTAACGATTCTATTTGCGTTTGTAGAATGAAGCGACAAAAGAGAAAGGATGGTTTTATTTATGGCAGATGTTTTTAGTCTTGATAATGCTAGCGAAAAACTCGAGGCATTAGACGCATTTATTGACGTCCAACCGTCAAAGGAAGACTCATTGATTGCAGTTCTTCACAAGGCTCAGGAGCTCTTCGGCTATTTGCCGAGCGAAGTTCAGCTGTATGTTTCTCGCAAGCTGAACATTCCGGCGTCCAAAGTCTATGGCGTCGTGAGTTTTTATTCCTATTTTTCTCAGGAAAAACGGGGTGAAAACACCATCAATGTCTGTATGGGAACAGCATGCTTTGTCAAGGGCGTAGACAAAGTAGTGGACGAATTTTCAAAACAGCTTGGCATCAAATTCGGCGAAACAACTCCGGATGGTCTATTCACGATGAAAGATGTCCGTTGTATAGGCGCTTGTGGTCTGGCACCTGTGGTCATGGTCAATGAAAAAGTATACGGTCATGTTAAAGCAGCAGATGTCACCACCATTATTGAATCCTATAAAAACGGAGAAAGGAGCGAATAGTCATGCCTATTAAATCTTTAGACGAACTCAAAAAAATACGTGAGGAACAGATCAAAAAAGTCAAACTCAGAGAATCTGGTGATTCTGAAGACCAGACGATTGAAATTTTAGTGGGAATGGCCACTTGCGGCATTGCAGCTGGAAGCCGTGAAGTTCTCAACGAACTCGTCAGCATCGTAACGGCTGAATCAATAGATCATGTGAAAGTGGTTCAAGTGGGGTGCATGGGCTATTGTCATAGTGAGCCCACCGTTCAAGTCAACATGCCCGGAAAAGAACCGATTATCTATGGCAATGTCGATAGAAAAACAGCCAAAGATATTGTTGAAAAGTACATCAAACAGGGCATTATTTTAGACGATCACGTTCTGATAAAAACATTTAACAGCGCATTATAAGGAGGGGAAAATATGGCTATCGAAAGAACGCATATAATGGTTTGTGGCGGTACAGGCTGTGTTTCCGCTCAGAGTCTTGAAATGGTTGACCTCCTCAGGAGCAAGCTCGTGGAAAAGGGGTACGATCAAGAGGTCAACGTGGTCAAGACTGGCTGTTTTGGATTTTGCGGTCAAGGACCCATTATCAAAATACATCCTGACAATGTCTTCTATGTTCAAGTTGGACTCGACGATATAGAAGAAATTATAGATGAACACATCATCAAGGGAAGAACTGTGGAAAGGCTTCTCTACAAAGAACCTGAGACAAGGAAAAACCTTGCAAAACACGATGATATGAGCTTTTATAAAAAGCAATATCGTATTGCACTTAGAAACTGTGGTCTCATCAACCCGGAAGACATCAATGAATACATTGCCTTTAGCGGCTACGAAGCCCTCGGCAAGGCCATCAGTGAGATGACGCCTCAATCCGTCATTGACACTGTAAAGGCAAGCGGCCTTAGAGGTCGTGGCGGCGGCGGATTCTCCACTGGCCTCAAATGGGAACTCACTCGCAAACCCGAAGCTGATCAGAAATACGTCATTTGTAACGCAGATGAAGGTGATCCAGGCGCTTTCATGGATCGCTCCATCTTAGAAGGCGACCCTCACTCTGTACTGGAAGCAATGGCTATTGCAGGTTACGCCATCGGCGCATCCAAAGGCATCATCTACATTCGTGCAGAATATCCCCTTGCTATCAAACGCTTACAGGTGGCAATTGGACAAGCTAAAGAGTACGGCCTTTTGGGTGAGCACATCTTTGGCTCAGAGTTTAATTTCGATATAGAAATCAAACTCGGTGCAGGTGCATTTGTCTGTGGTGAGGAAACGGCGCTGATTCACTCTGTTGAAGGCAGTCGAGGCGAACCAACTAAAAAACCGCCTTACCCTTCCATTGAGGGTTATCACAAGAAACCTACCAGTGTTAACAACGTTGAAACTTTTGCAAACGTCCCACCGATTATCCTAAAGGGATCAGAATGGTTTAACGGCATCGGTACTGAAAAATCAAAAGGCACCAAGGTCTTTGCCCTAGCTGGAAAAGTCAACAACGTTGGATTGGTGGAAGTTCCTATGGGAACTACACTAAGAGAAATCATATACGATATTGGAGGAGGCATTATAGGCGGCAAGGACTTCAAGGCAGTCCAAACTGGAGGCCCATCTGGTGGTGTCATCACCAAGGCCGACTTAGATACGCCTATCGACTACGAAAGCCTCAAATCCATTGGTTCCATGATGGGGTCAGGTGGCATGATTGTCATGGACGAAGATGACTGTATGGTCAACATCGCCAAGTTCTATTTGGAATTTACACAAGATGAATCCTGCGGCAAATGTACGCCATGTCGGCTTGGTACAAAGCGCATGCATGAACTTTTGGAGAAAATCACCAGTGGCGAGGGCACGATGGAAGACATCACCAAACTTCGCAACCTCGGACGCATGATTAAGGACAGTGCGCTCTGCGGACTTGGTCAAACAGCTCCAAATCCAGTTCTCAGTACACTGGAATACTTCTATGATGAATACTTGGCTCATATTCAGGATAAGAGATGTCCTGCTGGTGCGTGTAAGGCACTTGCCAAATATCGCATAAATGAAGAAAAGTGCATCGGCTGTACCGCCTGTGCAAGAGTATGCCCAGTGGGCTGTATTGATGGCAAGCCAAAACAAAAACATGTCATTGATGAAGAAAAATGTATCGCTTGTGGCGCTTGCTACACTGCCTGTAAATTTGATGCAGTTATCAGACCGTAACGAAGGGGGGTATTCTTTTGAAACAGTTAAATATAAAAATCAACGGAATGGACTTGCAAGTGCCTGAAGGAACGACGATTTTGGAAGCATCCAAGCAAGTTAATATAAAAATCCCAACACTCTGTCACCTACATCTTCATGAGTTTGGGATTGTCAATCAAACAGCATCTTGTAGGGTCTGTATGGTGGAAGTTGAAGGCAGACCCACTCTAGTGCCTTCCTGTTCAGAGCTCTGCACTGAGGGCATGGTCATCAGAACAGACAATATTCGAGCAATTTCAGCAAGGCGAACTGCTGTGGAACTGCTTCTGTCCAACCACCCGTATGATTGCCTCGTCTGTGCCAAGAACCTGGAGTGTGATCTTCAAGCACTGGCTCAGGAACTGGGCATCAGGGAAATCCGCTACAGTGGCGAAAAAATGAATTATCCAAAAGATACGTCTTCCTATTCTCTTGTAAAAGATCCAAATAAATGCGTCATGTGCCGAAGATGTGAAACCATGTGCAACGAGGTACAGACCTGTGGTATTCTCTCAGCTGTTAACAGGGGCTTTGATGTTTTTGTAGGACCTGCCTTTAACTTAGATATGGCTGACACCTCTTGTACTTTCTGTGGCCAATGCGTGGCAGTCTGTCCAACAGCTGCTTTGACAGAAGTAAACAACACTGATAAGCTCTGGGATGTCTTAAATGACCCTAAAAAACATGTGGTGGTTCAAGTTGCCCCTGCAGTTAGAGTTGCCATTGGTGAACTCTTTGATATGCCTGCTGGAACAATCAGCACAGGTAAAATGGTCAGCTCTTTAAGGGGATTGGGATTTGATGCCATCTTCGATACAGATTTTGGTGCAGACCTCACTATAATGGAAGAAGCCTCTGAACTGATTGATAGGATTCAAAACGGTGGAAGGCTTCCAATGCTCACCAGCTGTTGTCCAGCTTGGGTCAAGTTCTTTGAACACCAGTTCCCAGACCTTCTGGATATCCCATCCACTTGTAAGTCACCTCAAATCATGCTCGGCGCTATGGTCAAAACCTACTATGCTGAAAAGATGAAGTTAGCACCTGAGGAAATCGTGGTGGTTTCTGTCATGCCTTGTCTTGCTAAAAAAGCTGAGGCCGCCAGACCTGAACTCACCAAAGACGAAAACAGCAATGTGGATATCGTCATCACCACAAGAGAGCTTGGTCTCATGATTAAGGAAGCTGGTGTGGATTTCGCAGGCCTTCCTGAGAGCGACTTCGACTCAATTCTCGGTGAGAGTACAGGGGCTTCAGTCATTTTCGGAACTACAGGCGGCGTTATTGAAGCAGCGGTTAGAACTGCCTATGAATGGATTACCAATGAAACGCTTGAAAAAGTTGATTTTGAACAATTGAGAGGCTTTGACGGCATTAGAGAAGGGCATGTTCAAGTTGGCGACTTAAACCTTCGAATCGGCATTGCCCACGGTCTTGGAAATGCACGGAAACTGCTTGAAGAAATACAGGCTGGAACGTCTCACTTTGACGCCATCGAAATCATGGCATGTCCAGGGGGATGCATCGGCGGCGGTGGACAGCCATATCATCACGGCGATATGGAAATCATCAAAAAACGTCAAGCAGCGATTTACCAAGAAGATCGCAATAAAGTCCTCAGGAAATCTCACGAAAACCCTTACATCAAAAAACTATACGATGAATTCCTCGGGAAACCAAACAGCCATAAAGCGCATGAATTATTGCATACCCACTATGTGGCTAAGGAAAAAATATAATCACATCTCAAAAAAAAGAGCGTCAAAATTCTTCCTGAATTTGACGCTCTTCTATCTTTAATTTATTTTGCCAATCTGATGCCTCTCAATACTCAGAAGACTAAAGAATGATTATATCAGATTTGACTTTTGCAGTAATTTTTGAATCATAACGGCAACTTCCGCTCTGGTAACATGCGCTTTCGGTGCAAGCTCATCGGCACTTCTACCTCCGACAATCCCCATTTTTATGCATGCTGCAATCTGTTCTCTCGACCAGTTGGATGCTTCCCCAGCATCACTAAATGAGCTTAGCAGGGATTCGATTATTTCCACATCGAATTTTTCATCTTTTAATCCAGTAAGGGCCATTGCCTTAGATATAATGGTCATAGCCTGTTCCCTTGTGATGTTGTCCGCTGGATTAAATCGTTCACTGCTGACACCCGAGATCAAGTCATAAGAAGCAGCAATTGAAACTGCATCATAGTACCATGCGTCCTTTGTCACATCTTCAAAGACATCTTGACCTGTTCCCGGTTTCATCAGCCCAAGTCCTTTCACCAACATGGTCACAAATTCAGCCCTTGTCACGTCACGATTTGGTGTATAATTTCCACCACCTGTTCCAGTGACAACAAGTCGCGAACCCATGTCATTGATAGCTTCCTCAGCCCAGTGACCACTCACATCTTTAAAGGTCACTTGATTCCAAATAACCGAATAAGTGCTGTTCGTCAAACTGTTGATCTTTGCATAGTAGGTTTCACCCTCTTTGACCACTTTAGTTGGAACATGTGAAAAGGAACCATCCTGATTGAACACAATTCCAGTTGTAACGTGAGATAAGTTGATGTCACTTGGCAGTGTTACACTTTTCTCAACATATCCATTGAACTTGTCAACTGTAATTTCTTGATTGCCTGCTGTGCAAGTAATCTCAAAATCCAGTGGTTCTCCCACTATTTTATATTGATTTTGTGTTGCTGTCTGTTCCATTGACTGAATCGTATTTGCAGTTGATTTATTGATTTTGATATTAATTTTAATCTCATCAAGTGCCACCTCTGTTCCCAATTTTTCTGAAACGAGGTCAATTTTTATCTGAGATGCCGGTATGCGATATGCATAACCATCTGTCTTGATCTCTAAAACAGCTGATTTCATCTCCATTGCCTTGATGATTTTGCCAGTCAAACCTCCAACGACGATATTAGGGTCTCCCGTCATTGGCAATGAAACCACTGCGTTATTGCCCTGATTTTCTAAATTCGCCAGAATCGTTTCTTCATTTATGACAATATTTGTAACCGAACCATTATCACCTTTTACTTCTGTGGCAGTTGCACTGGCTTCAGGTTTCCCATTGACAAATACCTCAACCACTTTGCTGCTTTCCGCAGAACTAGCTGCCGTTCCACCACCGCTGCTGGTTTCACGATCAGATCCGCCACCAGAACCGCCGCCTGAGCTTCCACCTGAACCGCCTCCAGAGGTCGAGACCGGTTTTGCGCTAACTTCATTAGAGTTCGCACTTTCGCCCTCGCCATTAATCGCCTTTACGACAAAATAGTATAGCGTTCCATTTGTCAAATTCGGCACAGAGTACTGATAGATATCTGCTCCTACGATTGCAACAGCCTCTTCAAATACTTCGGATTCAGTTCTTTTAAAAATTTTATACCCCGTTGCTCCACTTACAAGATTCCATGTGAGACCCACTTTTGAGTCGCCTGCATCTGTCTTTATAATCTGCGGACTGGCTAACTCGCCAATAGGATTCCACTTCGCATAGATCACCCTATTAGAAGTTACTATTGTGTTATTAAAATCAAACAGATTTTTATAGGATAAATCTGTATACCAGCCACTAAAGACATAACCCTCTTTTGAAGGGTCAAATAGAGGCCTCATAACATGATCTCCACTATTGACAACCTGTTCCCCAATATTCGTCCCACCATCTGTCTCAAAGCGAATTGAATACGTTCGACCAGTCTCTCCATCTGATTTAGCCTTTAAAACCACTGCACTACTTGAAGTGGTAAGGGTTTCAGTTGAATAGCTGATTTGAGCACCTGAGACTTCTAAGCTATTCTCAGCACCTAAATCAGAAAAGAATATCCCACCGCTATCGGAAACGACGGAAGTTTTACCTGTGAGTGTCCATGCACCATCATCTAGCTTCTTCGCAGTGACAACAGTACTGTGATTATAACGGCACATATTTCCAAAATTGTCTAGGAGAGCCACTATCGGTTGCACTGCAAATTTGCCGCCATTTTCAGAGGGTGCTTCTATATCTCGCACGATTAACAGAGAAGCCACTTCCTCAGGCTGAGGGTCAAAGACCAACACGTCAATCGCCGAATTCGATACCGCGTTCACACTCAAGTTAATGTGCTGTTCCTCAGCAGAGAAGAGTGTCAAACTGATGGTTGCCTTTCCATTTTCAAACGGCACCATCACACTTTGCCCAGCTGTCTTAGCATCTTCTGTTAACTGAGTATTGCCAAGTATGCCGTACATACCATATGGTGCAGATTTAACCCCTTTTATCGTCACCGATTTAGAGCCGCTAAAAGTTGTGTCCACCTGATCCAGAGAATTTTTGACGGTCAAATAGAGCACATTTGTATCGCCCACTAGAGAGGCTGTCTTGCCTACAGTTGCCGTAACCATCTGTGCAAGAGCTGCACCAGAAAGAGTCACACTGCCACTCTCAATTCCAGAGAGACCTGCAGCTGTGAACTTGAGTTTAGCACCACTCACTTCCGCTTTGCTATCTGCTGTCAAATTGGTAAAAGTTGCCACGCCATTGATTACCTTCACAAGGGTTGTTCCGCCAAGTGTCCAGTCTCCAGCGTCTGCCTTATTTACAAGAATCATTGTACTGCTATCACCTATACAAGTATTTCCAAATTTATCTTTTAAAACAACACTCGGCTGTACAGAGAAGGCACCTCCCATGCTCAGTGGCGCTTTAATGTCTTGAGAGAGGCTCATTGTCACCGCTTCACCAGCAATAGGGTTCATGGTCAACTCAGCGGCATCTGGTTGTACAATCATGCCACAGCTAAAGACAATCTCTTGTTCTGTTGCACTGTTGAGTTTTAAAACCGCAGTTCCAAAACCATTGCTAAAATTTACCAAAACCGTCTGTCCAGTTGTCTCAGAAGCATCTGTCAACACTGTTGAGTCCAAACTTCCATATGAGTCGTCTGATGCCGATGCCACCCCGCGAACGCTTACAGCTTTTACCCCGTTAAACGCCGTGAAAACTTCTCCACTCGCGTTTTTTGCGGTCAAGGTAATCGTACTGCCCTCTCCAACTTTAGGTGTAGAATTCGAAACATTTGCTTCCAAGGTTTCAGGATTTTCTACTGCGGTAAAGATGAGTCCACTTCCCTTGGAGATTGTTCCTCCATTAGTGGAATCTATATATTCCTCTTTTGTACACGATACCTTGACTCTGTAAATATTGGCATCGTAGTTTTGGGTTGCATTTCCCGAAAGTGTAATGGTGGCTGTGGTATCATTCACACGTTCTACACTTCCAATTGTAACGCCTTCTGGTTGGAATTGAAGACTCCAATTCTCCTTCGTCAGAACAGATGCATATTGACCACCCTTTAACGTCACAGTAATTTTCTTTCCGTCCTCACTGCCCTCAAAGATGCTTTCTGGCTGTGAGAGGGTTAGCGTTTCAGAATCGCCTTCGGCCGCTATAATCAAGGTATTTGATGTCCCCTTCTCGCCGCCCAAGAGTTCCGAACCATCTATCTCAATTCCAAAAGACCTAAATGTAACATCGAAATCACGTCCTGTAAAGGCCAAATCAACGATTGCATTATTGCTGTCAATGTAAGTGACCTTTTCTATGCTCAGTCCCTCTGGCGCTCCCAGTAATTTAAAATTTGCCTTGTCTAAAGTGGCATCTTCAAATTCATAAGCATTTAATTTTACCGATAAGCTGTTGGTATCCAAATTTGGCTCACTTAAACTCTCACTTGGCGTGATTCTAATTGGAACACCCTCTAAAGCCACAATTGTGGTTGTGGTTCCCGGACTCGTAAAGGGCACCATCCATAGCTTTTCTCCATCATAGACGCCGCCATAGTAATCGTTCTTACTCAAAAGCTCTTTAATTTCTGGGGCATTGTAGGTCGTAATAACACCAGTAGCCTTATTTACTTTAGAGATGAAATACTGGTTTTGAGGAATGAGCCAGATGCTTTCCCCATCATATATCCCCCCACTAAAGGCAAGTCCATTTTTGATAGATGACTCTGGAAACATGTCGATTCCATAGCCCGTCATTGCACCTGTATTTTTATCCACCTTTACAAGCATTTCCACCGAATATGGAATGAGCCAGATGCTATTGCCATCATATACGCATCCTTTAAAGGCTATGGTCTCTACCACATAGCCACTCGGCCAGTTCTTATAGCTGACAACACTTTCCGTTTGCGTATCAAATTTGATCACAGCATCCGCACCATCTGGTGCAAGCCATATATTTTTACCATCATAGGTTACCCCCCCCATAATGATT
>DKFC01000054.1 GCA_002452745.1 Firmicutes bacterium UBA6806 | reverse complement strand
ACCAAGTTTCTTTTATGAAATACCAAGGCTTTTTAAAGATGGGTACCTGACAGTAGATGTGGCGATGATAAAAGTGAGTGCACCAGATGCACATGGCTTTTGCAGTTACGGATTGTCCAACGATTATACGAAGCCGGCTTCTGAATGTGCTAAACTGGTGTTAGCAGAAGTTAATTCAAAAATGCCGAGAACATTAGGCGACAATTTTATTCACGTATCGGAGATAGATTACATCGTCGAAAGTGATGAGCCGCTTATTGAGCTGCCTAGACCGACCATCGGAGATGTGGAAAAGCGCATTGGTGAAAACTGTGCGTCACTGATAGAGGACGGATCGACATTACAGCTTGGAATTGGCGCTATCCCAGATGCAGTTTTACTATTCCTTAAAGATAAGAAGGATCTTGGTATTCATTCGGAGATGTTTTCAGATGGTGTCGTGGATTTATATGAAGCAGGTGTCATCACAAACCAAGCGAAGTCAATTCACAAGGGCAAAATGGTGGTTACATTTATGATGGGAACTCAAAGGCTTTATGATTTTATACATGACAATCCAGTTGTAGAACTCTATCCAGTGGATTATGTCAATCATCCTTCTATCATCGCACAGAACCATAAAATGGTATCCATCAACTCGTGCATTGAAGTGGATTTGATGGGTCAAGTATCATCTGAGAGTATTGGTATCAAGCAATTTAGCGGGACTGGCGGACAAGTTGATTATGTTCGAGGGGCAAGTATGGCTATGGATGGAAAGTCCATCATTGCGATGCCTGCAACAGCACAGGGGGGAAAGACTTCCAGAATTGTACCACTGCTTGCAGAAGGTTCAGCAGTGACAACTTCCAGGAACGACGTTCACTATGTGGTAACTGAATATGGCGTTGCTGATTTGAGAGGCAAAACACTCAAAGACAGAGCAATGGCACTTATCGGAGTGGCTCACCCTGATTTTAGGGAAATGCTTACAGAAGCTTACAAGTTGAGATTTGAAGATTAATTTGGAGGAGGGTTATGATGAAAGTTTATTTTTTTCAAGCTGGGGTTTTAAAAAGTCAAAAGCAGTTTTTTACAGCGGGAAGAGGTGTTGGGGAGGCATTTGATGTGCCTGTGCCGTATTTTCTTATTGAGCATCCAGAGGGATATGTGCTGTTCGACACTGGAAACGCCTATGAAACAGTTCATAACAAACACGAGCATTGGGGCTCTGCTGCGGAGGCCTATGATCCAGTGATGTCTGAAGAGGAGTGGGTGGTCAACGCCATCCAAAAAGTTGGCGTTAAACCAGAGGATATCAAGTATGTGGTTCTATCACATCTTCATCTTGACCATGCAGGTGGCGTAGGCCATTTTCCAAATGCAAGATACGTGGTTCAGAGAAAGGAACTTCATTTTGCCTATGTTCCAGATCCGTACATGAAAGCGGCCTACATTCGCAAGGACTTTGATAAAGATGTAAAATGGGCGATTCTCGAAGGGGAGCAAGACGACAACTTCGATTTATTTAGAGATGGCAAGATTATTGTCAAATTCACACCAGGACATACACCAGGGCATCAATCGCTGCTTTTAAATCTCGAAAAAACCGGCCCAATGCTCTTGACTGCGGATTCATGCTATACCACTGAAAATCTGGACGAAGATGTTTTGCCAGGACTCGTGGCAGATCCAATTTCTACAGTCAAAACCATAGAGCGGTTTAGACTCATGAGAGAACAAGGTGTGAAAATTGTTACAGGGCATGATCCAGAAGCATGGAAATCCTATAAAAAAGCACCTGAATTCTACGAATAAAATAAATAGATAGATTCAAGCCTTATTCACTTTGAATCTACACTCAAAGCCCTCTGCACGAGATAACCTGTAGAGGGCTTATTTTTTCGCCAAATATTCTTCAGCATCAAAACGATAACGAATAAGCAGAATGTTGACGATAAGTTAAAGCAGAGCCTTAATTAAAAATAACCTCTATGCATTATCAATGACTTGTTTCAGCAAATGGCCTGAGGGTATTATATTATGAAAAGACCTTTACTTAGAGAATTGGTTTTCACTTTGAACACTTATGGAGGCATTATGTCTGATTCAAAAAAACTGAATGTTTATGATAGGCGGTTCTTTAGACGTTTCTTTATGTATCTAATTCCCGTTATCATCATATTTAACATAGGCTACTTCTTTCTATACCAGAATGAGCTTGACGACTTGATTAATAGAGTCCACAGTCAGCAAGATGAAGAAATTGGCATCTTGACGTTTATATTAGATACATATTTTAGTCAGCTGAATGAAGATTTAAATTTGGTATACAATTCTTCAGAGTTTCAGGCTTATATCAAAAATCCAGATAAAACACATCAAAATGATGTTGTAGCAATGTTTGAAAGGGTTATGAACAGTAAGCCAGAATACGTCCAATTGAGATATCTAGATGAAACTGGTATGGAAATCGTCAGAGTGGATCAAATAGCGGGTGAGATTGTCAATGTTGACGACTTACAGGATAAGTCCAATCGCTATTATTACATCAGTGCCATGAAGACGCAAGCCTCTCAGATGTATATTTCCAACTTGGATTTAAATGTGGAGCATGGCGTCGTAGTGATTCCGTATCAACCGGTTATAAGGTTTTCATTACCGGTCTTTTCAGATAAAGAAAAGAAGGGCATCTTGATTGTCAACATAGATGGCATTGAGTTTTTATCAGTTCTCGATCACTATCAGAAAAAGGATGAAAGGGTTATATCAACGGGCATCTTTGACAATCGCAATTTCTGGTGGGTAGACAATATTGAAAAACAGAGCGAGAAACTGACGTTGACTGATTTAAACGAACTCTACAAGGGCTCGTTTTATGAAAATGCCCAGAGGAGACGATCCGGTGAATATAAATTTGGAAGCACTTACTATTCGGTACAGTTTTTAGACACGGGCAAGTACCTCTTTGAAGGCTACTATTCGTTTGGCCTGTTGAGTTCGTTTGACATTGACGAAGCCATACTTGCAAGTGACAATGTTATTTTGACGAACGACTGGATAAGGTATGTCATGATGCTTCTTTTAACCGTTGGCGCTTGGCATCTAACCGTTTATCTGCTCAACAAGGAATCTGAACAACTCATGATTTTCGCCTCTGGCTACATCAGCTTATTTAGCTATGACGGTGTGGTTATAACGGGGAAGGATGGAAATCTCATCTTCTGCAATGGCATCTTTGAGAACACATTTGGCTATACCCTTGAGGAACTAAAAGAAGACTCCATTTCAAATGTGATTTTGAAAAACACAGAAATTCAATTTTCGGAGAATGCGGAGTTTGGCGATTTATGGGAGGGACATGTCTGGAACGAGACCAAATATGAAACCCATGTGTTAAAATACCTAAGGGTGAAGGGCATTAAAAACAAGTACAATCGAATCATGTACTATGTGGGCATTTTTTCTGAGCCGAAGTTTAATGCAAGTCATGTGTTGCATTCAAAAGAATTTTGGACAAAATATCATTATTTGAAATCGGATATTGTCACTTTGGAAAAGGTTTTTTCTGATTTTGCGGAAAAAGTCAACAACTTGGCAGTCTTTGCCATCAAGCTTTCCGATTTGGGCATTGTCAAGAGGGCATTGTATCAAGAGGATTCCAGCATTATTTCCAAGGTCATCAGCGAGCAGTTGTCACTATATCTGACTGTGGAGAACAGAATAGCCTTTATTTCCGATGATTTGATCGTCTTGGCAATTCGATTGGATGCTGAGTTTGAGACCATTGAAAGTCTGATGGATAAAATTGACAAGGCCTTCTATTCACTTCGCCTTTCGGACTCGGAAGAAGACAAGCTAAATTATCTGGTTGGGGTTTCAATTGCGCCAGATCACGGCAATCAGATGAGTACGCTCATCAATAACGCCTTTATTTCGCTGGAGGCACTTACTAAAATTAAAATGACTAAGTACTTGGTATATGACAGCTATTTGTTTGAATCGGTAAAACGTGAAATTCAAATTCAGGACGAAATAGAGACGAGCTTTAGAGAGAATGAACTCTACTTGGCTTATCAGCTTCAAAAGAATCTTTGCACCGAAGAAATTGTGGGGGTTGAGGCTCTTATCAGGTGGAATAGCTCCAAACTAGGTCCATTGATGCCTAACGAGTTCATACCAATTATGGA
>DKFC01000019.1 GCA_002452745.1 Firmicutes bacterium UBA6806 | reverse complement strand
CGTATTGTAACCATGTATCTCGATTATGCAGAAGATCAGGCAGAAAGACGCAATCCAATGCATATGAAGGATTGGGAAGAAAAGCTCAATGCCTTCCTTAAATTTAATGAGCGTGACATTCTTACTGGAGCAGGTTCTATTTCACATGAAGTGGCTAAAGAACTTGCTGAAAGGGAATATGAGAAGTTTAATCAAAAGCGTTCAAGTGGAACTGAAAAAGATGATTTTGATGTGTATTTAGAAGAGCATGAATGGACACATAAGAAGTAATAATGGGGGTAAGAAAATGAGTGTTGAGAGCTAGTTGGTTTTCAGAGTTGTTTAGGCTATGACAAAGAAACCAAGGAACTTATCATCAATGAAGAAGAAGCTGAAGTCGTTCGTTTTATCTTTGAATCTTATAATCAAGGCGAGGGTGCCCGCCTCATTGGAAAGGGATTAAAGGACAAAGGCTATAAAACCAAAAGAGGGAGTACCAATTGGCCTGATAGTACCATCAGGGGCATATTAAAAAATGAAAAATACATGGGTGATTTACTCCTGGGTAAGACCTTTACTGTTGATGCAATCACAAAGCAGCGCCTTGATAATATGGGTGAAGAAGAAAAGTATTACATCAAAGACCACCATGACCCCATTGTTAGTGAAGAAACCTTTGAAAAAGCCCAATCAATTAGAAATAAGCGTAATTGCAACATGGAAAAAGGGCGTTTGAAATGTTATAGCAGGCAGTACGCCTTTAGCAGTAAAATTGAGTGTGGCTTCTGTGAAACCACTGTTGGGAGAAGGGCATGGAACCAAGAATAAAAAAGTAATTTGGCACTGCATCAAATCCAGTAAGAATGGTAAGAAGCATTGTCCTGACAGCAAGGGTATTCATGAAGTTGTTATTGAAGAAGCCTTTGTCAAAGTTTTTAATGAAATGTGCCAGCATAATAGAGAAATCATAGAAGAATTCATATTGACTATTGAAAGTGCCTTAAGTGAAAGCACCAGCAAAAAAGAACTTACATCCCTTAAGAAAGAACTGAATAGGGTAGAAGAAAAAATCAAGAAGTTGATTGATCTTCATATTGATGGCGCTATTGACCGAGAAAATTATGATAACAAGCTTCTTGAACTTAATACAGATAAAGAACGACTAGCCGAGGAAACCAATGAACTTTCATTAACAGCTAGTGAAGAAAAAGAAATGAAAACAAGGCTTAAAAGCTTTAGAAAGTACTTTGATGCCAATAAACCTCTTAAAAAATTTGATGCAGATGTCTTTGAATATATAGTTGAGAAAATTATATTCGGTGGTATTGATGACAAAGGTCAAAAAGACCCGTATCAATTGACTTTCGTATTTAAAACTGGCTCAAAATCGACGATTACTATGGGTAAAGAACCATATTCCTACTTATCACCTGACGCATTGCGAGATTTGTGTTGAAATCTGTCGGAAATAATAATATTCATGGAATTTGACTGGAAGTATCATGAGGCAGACCTTGCTTGTGTTCTTCGAAATAAACGGAAAATATAAATCATTTTTATAGTAAACGCTAACTCAAGCAAATAAAGATTAGAAAGAGGTTACAAATGAAAATAGAATTAATTTTGGCCGAAGAGTCAGATATAATAACAAATTTATTCCAATACTATATCTATGATATGTCGGAGTATGTTAAATTCAGCCCGAATTCTGATGGTACATTTACAGTTGATGAGAGTACAATTCAACTAAACACTTATTGGACTAGATCAGATCATTTTCCGTATCTAATTATGGTGGATGATGAAATTGCAGGATTCTCTCTGTTAAGAAAATTTCCGTTTAATAAAGACTACTTTGATATTGGGCAGTTTTTTGTTTTGCGAAAATTCAAGAACTTAGGAATTGGAAGAGAAGCGTTTAAATTATCGGTTAATAAGCATCCTGGAAAATGGATTACTAGAGTTTTACCCAATAATGATGGGGCATATATATTTTGGGAAAAAGTGATTTCGGAGTTTGCAACGGATTCGCCTGAAGTTAAAAAAGAATCATATATGGGTAAGGAGATGATTTATTTTTATTACAATATTTAGGAAAAATCTTTCGAGAAAGTTTTGAGTAAAAGAGTTCAGTGCAGTATTGTTACTTTAATAAGTATTAGTTAATGGATTGTCTACATCAAGGACAAAGTGCACCTTTCTGGAATCATTATCACCGCATCAACACATGTAGAGACAGTAGTATGATTAGTCCGCAAAAATAATCACAATTGACCAAATACCTTGCAATACCAAGTCCTTCACATTTAATATTGACCCAAGGAGTCATCGGAAGAAACCAGAAAGCAGTTACCAAATGAACAAATTACCTATTAGTCAGACAGATTAATTATATTAACATAAATATAAATGCATAATGTATATGTATGAAATTTTCAGCCAATTGGTGATGAATCTGATATACTTTAAAGAGAGCTGAAGAAGAATGACTCTTTAAAGGCTCTGAAAGATAAACAGAGCATTTAGGAGAAAAAAATGATCAATATTATTAGCGTTTTTATGTTTATTTCAGTTGTTGTGGGTGCATTTTTATTTATATATATTATCAATAATGGCAAAACGCATTATATGAAATTTTTAGCAGCTGTAGTTGCTTGTGTTATGGTTTACATATTTGGTTATGCCCTTGAAATTCATAGCAATTCTTTGGATAACGCCCTATTTTGGAATGGGGTACAATATCTTGTTATTCCAGTGATCGCAGTATTATGGCTCATTACGGTTTTATTGTACGTCGACGTTATTAAAGAGGTGAATTCATGGATTATTAAAGCCTTGTTTATTATTCCGGTCATGACTTATATCTTTAGATTTACGAACAGTCAGTATTTTCTCTATTATTCTCATTATACGTTCAAAATAGTTGGTGAATTGGGTATACTCACGTTGGGAAAAGCACCATGGTACTATGTACAACAAATTTATACTTGCCTTGAAATTTTGGCAGTGGTTGTTATTTTCTGGGCTTATAGTTTTAAAGAAAGTGTCGGCGGGAGATATAGATATCGCTTGTTGGCTGCTATTAGCGGCGCATCGTCGATTACACTCATGCTACTTTTAGTGAACCCCTTAGGTGGTGTACTGGATTACACAGCTGTCTCCTTTCCGATCATTCTTTTTACATTGGCTTATTTTATTGCAAAAGAAGATATCTTTGAAATAAGTGCAATGGCTAGAAATCAATTTTTCGATCAGAGCAATGAAGCGATGGTCATCGTCAGTGAGAAAAATAGAATTGTCGATTATAATTTGAAGGCTGTTGATTTTTTTGAACGAAATGGCATTAAATTAGCAAATACAGATATTGGTATATTTCAAGAGGATAATGCAGCCTTGATTGAAGAGGTATTAAGTAATCAAACAGAGATATATCAGGAACACACGAATCGAGATGTGAAATACTGGGAAATAACATCAAATCCGATTTTTGCGAAGAGTGGTCTCAGATGTGGTGCTATAAAAAATATTAAAGATATTACCAAAGAGTATCTTGAAAAAGAACATTTAGAAAAAATGGCAAAAGTTGATGAATTGACCCAATTATACAACCGCAGAGAATTTAACGCATATGCTGCAAAATTGCTAGAGGAATCGGATAAAACAGATGAGTCTTTGGTGATGCTCATGTTGGATATTGATTACTTTAAACAAATCAATGATACCTTTGGTCATCAAACGGGAGACCTCGTTATTCAAAGGATTGCCAAAGAAGTCCGAGCCACCTTTAGACAAGATGATTTTATAGCTCGGACTGGTGGCGAAGAGTTTGTCGTTATTTTAAGAGGCATTTCTGAAAGCGATGCCGTAAATCTTGCCAATCAATATAGAGAAAAAATTGAACATTTACGTATCATCCCGTCAGATTCAAATTATCAATTTACCATCAGTATTGGACTGGCGTCTTACTCAAAAGGTATGTCTTTGGAAACACTTATAAGTTATGCTGACAAGGCTTTATATGAAGCTAAAAATTCAGGTAGAAATTGCGTAATTGCTTATTGAAGATATTCAGCTATTCTATACGATAAGTAGTCTAGTTGGATATTTTTTTTGCCCAAAAGCATCATCCCTGTAAGTTCTTCAAGTTGTTTGAGTCTATAGTACATGGTATTACAGTGAATCTAGAATTTTGAACCTGTGTCTTTAAGAGTTGTTCTTAAATCAAGATAGCTTCTAAGGGACATACAGAATTCAGACTGATGTTGCCTGCTCTTTTCTCAGATTGACAACAGGGAACTTTATTGATATAATTTCTTAAGAATGTTGATCGTTTAGGTCACATGAAGGGGCGTACCACCATCGGTGCGTTTTTTCGTGTGGCCTTTTTGCATTGGATAAAAGCATTTGTAATCCAGGGTTCTTTATGATTCATAAAAATAGGAGGTGTTATTTTGGCTCGAATTAATGGAATTTATATTGAAATTTCAGAGGAAACCACGTTATTAGAATATATTGAGAAAGAAGGGTATGATATAAATTATATTGCAGTAGAATGCAATGGAAATATCATTCCCAAGTCACAATATGGTGTAAGAGTAATCAATGTACATGATGTTATAGAGATTATCAATTTTGTAGGGGGTGGTTGATATGAAAATTATGTTAAACGGAAAGGACTATGTTACGAAGTGCAATTCGGTTAATGAATTATGTGTGACTTTATCAAGAAATATCAAAAAAACTGCAATAATTGTTAATAGTTTTCCCTTAAAAGAAGATAAGGTTTTACAAGAAAATGATGAAGTTTTTTTTATCGACAAAGAAATGATGCCAACAATTGAAGAACTTTCGGCCATGTTGTATGCAAGGCATACGCCTAATGTGCACAAAAGAATTCAGAAAGCTAGAGTTGCAGTTGCAGGTCTTGGGGGACTAGGATCACATATTGCTATTGCACTTGCGCGAACAGGTGTGGGGTGTCTGCATCTTATAGATTTTGATGTGGTAGAAGCTAGTAATTTAAATAGGCAGCAATATCGGATTTGTCATTTGGGCATGGCAAAAACTGAAGCTTTAAAGGATGAAATAATGCAAATTAATCCATTTGTGAAGATTATTTGTCATGCCGTAAAAATCAGTGAAAGCAATATTATAGAAATTTTTAAAGACGATACAATTATATGTGAGGCATTTGATGATCCCAAAGCAAAGGCAACTCTTGCAAATGGAATTCTAACGAATTTTAAAGATAAAAAAATAGTTTCAGCTTCTGGCATGGCTGGTTTTGATAGTTCAAACTCTATAGTAACACGAAAGATAAGTGAAAGATTTTATCTTTGCGGAGACGGTGTGACAGAAGCAAAAGAAGGAAGGGGGCTTATGGCGCCCAGAGTATCTATATGTGCTGGACATCAGTCAAATATGGTTTTAAGACTTATTTTGGGAGATGGAAATGTATAATTTTTAAGGAGGTAAATAATGGACAAAAGAAAAGATATATTGAATATAGGTGGACGAGAATTTACATCCAGATTTATTTTGGGTTCGGGGAAGTATTCATTGGATTTAATTCAAGCGGCTGTTGAAAATGCAGGTGCTGAAATGATAACTTTAGCTCTTCGTCGTGCCGCCAGTGGCAACGTTGCAAATATAATGGAATATATACCCAAGCATGTAACGCTACTTCCGAATACTTCGGGTGCGAGAAATGCAGAAGAAGCGGTGCGAATTGCCCGCATTGCAAGGGAACTTGGCTGTGGTGAGTTTATTAAATTGGAAATAATAAGAGATAGCAAATATCTTTTGCCTGATAATACGGAAACAATAAAAGCAACAGAAATCCTTGGAAAAGAAGGCTTTATAGTGATGCCATATATGTACCCTGACTTGAATGCGGCTCGAGATTTACAAAATGCTGGTGCGGCATCAATTATGCCACTTGGATCTCCCATTGGATCAAATAAAGGACTTTCCACAAAAGAGTTTATTCAGATTATTATTGATGAAATTGATCTTCCTGTAATTGTTGATGCGGGTATCGGAAGACCGTCACAGGCTTGTGAAGCAATGGAAATGGGTGCTGCGGCGATCATGGCAAATACTGCTATTGCAACTGCAGGAGATATTCCTAAAATGGCTGAAGCCTTCAGAAAGGCCATTGAGGCTGGTCGTTCGGCATATTTAGCAGGGCTTGGAAGAGTTTTGAATGAGGGCAGCTCGGCTTCTTCACCCCTTACTGGTTTTTTGAATGATTAAGGAGGCGTAAAATGGTGCAAGAAAGAACAAATCATATGAAGTATCTTCCTGATATGGAAGTGATAGAATCAAATATTATGGACAAAGTTATTCAGAGTATGAATGGCTATAATAAAGATAAATATACGGATGGAGACGTTAAATCGGCTTTGCAAAAAGATACGCTGACGCCTGAAGACTTTGCGGCATTGCTTTCACCAGTAGCTTTGAATTATCTTGAGGAAATGGCAAAGCGTGCAAAAATTGAGACCAATAAGCATTTTGGCAATTCTATTTATTTGTTTACACCTCTTTACATTTCAAATTACTGTGAAAATCATTGCATTTATTGTGGATTTAATTGCTATAATAAAATTAATCGTTCTAGTTTGGATTTTGATGAAATAGAAAATGAAATGAAGGCGATTGCCAAAACAGGACTGCAAGAAATATTGATATTGACTGGTGAAAGCCGAAGCAAATCAGATGTAAAATATATTGGTGAGGCTTGTAAAATTGCACGCAAACATTTCAAGGTGATTGGTATAGAAGTGTATCCAATGAATACAGATGAATATGCTTATCTTCATAAATGTGGCGTTGACTATGTTACCGTATTCCAAGAAACATACGACACTGATAAATATGAAGCACTTCATTTGAAAGGACATAAAAGAGTTTTCCCATATCGTTTTAATACACAGGAACGGGCTATTTTAGCAGGTATGCGTGGTATAGGCCTTGCGGCGCTTTTGGGTCTTGGAGATTTTAGAAAGGATGCATTTGCAACAGGAATGCATGGCTATTTATTACAAAAGAAATATCCCCATGTGGAAATTTCTTTTTCTTGTCCTCGTTTGAGACCTATTGTGAACGATAGTACTATTAATCCAAAAGATGTTCACGAAAAACAGCTTTTACAAGTTATTTGTGCATATAGAATTTTTATGCCGTTTGTAAATATTACTATTTCAACGCGTGAACGTGCAGAATTTAGGGATAATATTATAAAAATTGCGGCGACAAAAATATCTGCGGGTGTAAAGGTAGATATTGGAAGTCATGATATAGAAAATGAAGATTCTAAGGGCGATGGACAATTCGAAATCAGTGATGCAAGAAATGTTGATGAAGTATATGATGCAATTATTGAAAAAGGACTTCAACCTGTTATGAGTGATTATATCTATGTATGATGAAATTATTTGTATTACAAATCG
Source organism: Firmicutes bacterium UBA6806 (assembly GCA_002452745.1). Taxonomy (GTDB): domain Bacteria; phylum Bacillota; class Clostridia; order Peptostreptococcales; family Acidaminobacteraceae; genus Fusibacter_A. The sequence continues at coordinate 20,130 of DKFC01000019.1, read as the reverse complement.
TAAGCTATGCAAGAATAGTTTTATAGAGCAAGTGGAACTGATTGCGTCCTCAGGTGTAGATAAAATTATATTAAGAGAAAAAGATATGTGTGAGGCGGATTACATGAGTCTTGCTAAGCAGGTAATAAAAATCTCGGGAAAAAATGGAGTTGAATGTATTCTCCATTCTCACATTAATGTTGCAGAACAACTCGGTTATAAAAAAATACATCTCCCCTTACATACTTTGCAAAACCATAAAGAACAACTATCGGATTATGATATTCTTGGTGTATCTGTACATAGTCTAACAGATGCAGAAGAAGCAATACGATGTGGCGCAAAGTATATAATTGCGGGACATATTTTTCAAACAGAGTGCAAGAGGGATGTCCCGCCAAGAGGGGTAGCTTTTTTAAACTCAATTTGTAAAGAAACAAATATGCCTGTCTATGCAATTGGAGGAATTAATATTGATAATGCACGTCTTGCAATGCAAAATGGTGTTGTAGGGGTTTGCCTTATGTCGCAATTTATGAAGTCGGTAAATCCATGTGATATGGTCAAACAAATGAGAGAAAACCTATCATCTGAACCAAGTACGCTATTGCCGTAACTGCTGATTACACCTTTTATCTCTGCCCATTTAATTGCATCCTTCACTTAGTGTAGGTTTGTCAAACGATGATACCCATGACAAATTCATATTGAGATTGATTTATAATATCTGATATAATAACTGTAATTATTAATAGGGTGATTAGAGTGACTTTTCATAAATCCTGTGTTATCATCTGTTATATAGGAAGTTTTTCCAGTTCTTTTAATAGCAATAAGGCTTGGGATCATGTTTTAGCGGTCATGCATTATGGGAACAAGCTAAAATTGAAATAGATGAGTAAGATTTAGATAAAGGTTTGCTTAGGAGGCAATATGGTAACGGGAATGAGAAATACAACGCAATTGAAAATTGTAAATGTAGAACGTGTGCGCCGTGCAATTAAAGAGAATCCTGATAGTACAAAGGCAATGATTGCAAGTGTTACAGGGTTAAGTATAGCAACTTGTAACAGCATTTTAAATGAGATGCTCGATGACGAAGAAATACTTATCTCTGAGAAGAATATGAATAGTGGTGGCAGACCGGCAAATTTATTTAGTTACAATCGTAATTATCAGCATGGCTTAGGCCTCTATGTGAGCAACGAAGACAATAATCATCGGCTATCATATGCTGTTTGTGATGCGCTAGGTACCATCATCGAGGAAGAAACCGAAGCGCATGATGTGATTGATGCAAGCACAATTGATGAAAAAATTAGTACTTTACTGCATAGATTTTCAAAAATAAGGGGAATAGGCATCGGCGTCCCTGGGGAAGTTCAGGACGGTACGATTCATATGTGTGATATAGAAGCGTTAAGAGGTGTAGATTTAATGGAACAGCTTAAGGCAAAGTACTCTTGCAGTTTTGTTATTGAAAACGATATGGACTTTATTACGCTTGGATACTATCAGGATCTTCTATCAAAACAGCAGATTGATAAAAATGATAATTTAGCAGTCATTTACTTTTCCAAAGAACACCTGCCAGGATGTGGTGTTGTAATTGGCGGAAATCTGCTTAAGGGGAATACGATGTTTGCCGGTGAAATATCTTATATTTCGAAGGCGTACGGAATCCCTCGCAAAGCACAAGTTGAACTCATGAATTCCCCGGAAACCGTGGCTGATTATGCAGCAAAAGCAATTATTTCTGTCATTGCATTATTAGATCCCAAAATAATTGTATTATTTGGGGAAGTAATTAAGGGTGTCAATAGAGAGAGTATAGAAAATAAGTGTCTTGAGATAATACCAGAGAAGAATATGTCAAGTCTTGTTGTAGGTGAAAATATACATGCACATTATATGAAAGGGTTAATAGATATTACGATTAACAGTATGGGTGTCGAACTTCAACTGCTATAGTTGAAATAAGTGAAATCGATGATTAAAACTGATTTATTCAAATAAAAAGAAGTGGAAAACGGATGCGTTTGTCCACTTCTTTTTATTTGTGTCATGGTGTAAGCAAGCAGTTAATTTGATGTCTGACGATTTATTTTGACACATGAAACATATTGACAACGAAATAACAATCAGATAGTATTTATTAATAAAACACTTATAATAAGTTTGAACAAAAGGAGAGCGGCATGTCTTTTATACTGGGAATAGATACGGGTGGAACATATACTGATGGTGTATTGGTAGACTTTGAGAAGAAAGAGATACTCAAGAAAAATAAGGCATTTACAACAAAAGAGGACTTGAAGAAGGGCATAGAAAGGTGTCTTGAAGGATTTAGTGATTCAATTGTGGATGAAGTGAATCTCGTATGTCTATCAACAACACTTGCAACAAATGCTATTGTGGAAGATCGAGGGTGTAAAGTTGCCTTAATACAAATTGGAAAAGAACCAAAGGGAAAACTCCCTGCGGATGAACGTGTTAAAATCAGAGGTGGTGTTGATATCCGAGGTGTCTTGAAAGAAAACATAGATACCGAAGAGGTGAAACAGGTCATAGATTTTTTAAAGACAAAAGTTGATGCCTTTGCAATATCAGGTTATGCAAGTGTGAGAAATCCAGTACAGGAAAAAGCGGTAAAGGAGATCATTCAATCGCGTTGTGAACATCCAATCGTATGTGCACATGAATTGACGGGAATGCTTGGATATTATGAAAGAACAGTTACAGCAATACTAAACGCAAGGCTGATTCCAATTGTTAAAGAACTCATTGAATCGGTAAAAAATGTCCTTAGAAAAAGGGGCATCAATGCGCCTTTGATGATTGTAAAAGGAGATGGCAGCCTAATGGATGAGTCGTTTGCCAATGAACGGCCGATTGAAACCATCATGTCTGGGCCGGCGGCAAGTGTTGTTGGCGGTGTTTTTCTTGCAAAATCAGAGAATGCATTAGTAGTGGATATTGGAGGGACAACGACGGATCTTGCACAGCTCATCAATGGTCGTGTTGATGTGCTGGAAGAGGGGATTGAAATTTCTGAGTGGAAAACACATGTTAAGGCAATTAAAATTGGCACTTATGGTCTTGGTGGTGACAGCCATATTCGAATTAATAAGATGGGAGGTGCGGAAATTGGGCCGAGAAAAGTATGGCCTCTATGTGTAATTGGATCAAAATATCCAAGTCTTATAGAGGAGCTGAAAGCGTATAAAAATGGCCAACTAGAGATGAATATGGTCAGTGAAACAGATTGTTTCATGTTATACAAGACAGTAGATAACAGCGGATTCAGCGAAATTGATAAGAAGTTTCTTGAGAATCTGAGTGATGGGCCTCACTCTATTTATTACCTCATTGACAGGATGGAACAAGATATTTTACATGTAAACATAGAAAAATTGATAAAAATCGAAGCTATCTCCAGAATTTCATTTACACCAACAGATGTGTTACATGTGAAAGGTCAATATCAACGATGGAATACAGAAATATCCAAAATTGCCGCAGGTATCTTAGCGAGAAAAGCAAAGTTGGACTCAATTGAATTTGTAGAAGAAATTTATCTGACAATACTAGATAAAATAGCGGGTCTATGTAGTATTCACTTGGATATTGCACGAAATTCACATAAAAAAATTGTAGCGCTTGGTGCTCCATCCCTTACGTGGATGGGAAATATCGCTGAATATATTGATGGTCAAGTGATTATACCAGAGCATGCAGAGGTTGCAAATGCAATAGGTGCAGCAGTTGGAAAAGTTATAAGATATACTGATGCTTTAATCCGTCCAGCGACTGATGGCAGTGGCTATATTGGATACTCAAAGATCGAAAAAAAATTTTTTTCAAATCTTGAAGATGCAAAGTTACTGCTCATAGATGAAATTGAGGAAAGCGTTCGTAGTGTCATGACGGGATCTGGATGTCATAAATATGAAGTGCACATGAAACAGGAGGATATTTATATTGATGATTACTCTGGAGGAGGTAAAACCTATATAGAAACACGTATACAGGCAACTGCAATTGGCTACCCATTTGCAGGGTAGCTGTTGGCGTCTGAGTTGATGAACTCAGGCGTTTTTTTATGTCGCAAAAATGTATAGTAGAAAATATTGGAGAAGTCTATTGACAGTAAATTAACAATATGTTATTATTCATTTAATAATTAATGTTTTAATAAGTCTTATAATAAGAGTGTGAAAATATTTGAGTGGGGTATTTATCAACTTTGGGGATTTTAGAAATGACTGTGTGCTGATGTTTATATTTGGCAGAACTTGGTCAAATCTATCTTTAGGAGGAGAAGTATGGATTTAGCATTGAAGGCGTATATTAAAAGTCTTATTCCAGTAGGATTTCCGGATGGACGTGAATTGGTAAAAGAGGGAATCGAAATCGGAAACAGTTTTGAAATTGGAAGGACTCAATTTCTAGAAAAATTTGGCTATAAAAATTATTTGGAATACAGAAAAGATTGTACAGAGAATGGCAAGATTGCATGGCAATTATTAATGGGCTTGTCAACATTGGAAGAAGAGATTGATGGCATCAAGAAACTTGATGAGTTCTGTGAGAGAACTGGTATGGATATTAGAACCATTCAATCTATTCCAAGCATGCTTGTGGGACTGCCTCAGGAATATTGGGAAAATGCCCCAAAACCGACAAGTTATTTAATGACTAAAGCTGAAGACTGGAAGGCACATTCAGAGGCCGCTCCAATTGAAATTGTTTGGCAAGACTGGCATCTTTCTAGTCCTAATAATCTCGAATCTACAGTGAATGCACTGAAAGCAGGGTCTCCAAGAATCGGAACTTTTTCACAGCTGATTTGGGATTATCCTGGTTACTATGATGAAGAAAAACGTTTCTCAGACATGGTGCGATCCCTTGGAATTATTGCATCAAAACGTGATGATTTCATTACAGCAGATACGTATCCCGAAGATGGCTTGCCAGGGTACTTCTTAGATGTGGTTTCTTTTGTAGGTTACGAACTTCTAGAACATTATATTATTGAAACGCTGTGTGGTGCGAAAATGTCATTGAGCTTTGGTGGCCTATTGACAGAAATTCAACCACGTATGGCATTTGCCTTGGCTATGCATAAGATGCTTGGTTCATATGATGAGCCAATTCTCTCATATTATAATGGTGGAACTGTAGACCAATGGGATCATGATATCAATGCAAATTTTGGAACAAGTGTTCAAGAAATGCTCATAGAAATCCTAGTTGAAAAAAAATATAAAATGCATACAGCAATCAGCCCAGTTTCCGTAACTGAGAAGTTAAGAGTACCAACACTTCAAGAATTATTTGATATTGCGGCAGCTGGTAAGCGTGCCGAAGAAAAGGCTGATGAGTGGTTGCCGATGATGGACTTTTCAATTCTTGAAAACCTCAGAGATGATCTCATTGAAAAGGGCGTTGCCTTCTTTAACAATATTATGGATGGTTTTAAAGAAGCTGGTGTAGACATAGAAGATCCACTTCAAATGATTGTCATTCTAAAAAGGTTCAATCCATGTAAATTTGAAGAATGCTTCCACCCTAGTGTAGCAGAGACTGGTTCTTTCAAACCATATCATCCTAGTGTGCTGGGAAGACAGACCATGGAAATCAAAGATAAAATCGTCAAGGATCTCTTCAACAAGGGATATGACTCCAATTATCTAAATTCAAAAAAAGTAGTTGTGGCATCGGCAGATGGGCACAGTTACGGCTTGATGCTTGTAGACAATGTTCTTAACGAAATCGGCGCTGAAGTCATAAATGGAAGTGTTGATGTAGAACCTGCAACAGCCTTGGATTTAGCGGATGAAGAGGGTACAAAAATTGTCGTAATCAGTGCGCACTGTGGTCAAGTACTTGATTATAGTAAGCAAATTCTAGAATTGGCCAAAGAACGTAACAAGGAATACCATATCTTTATGGGGGGGATGCTAAATGCTATGCTTCCAAATAACACTGAGCCGGTGGATGTTCAGGATAAATTGGTTGAAATGGGAATTAAGGCATCAAATGATTTAGAGTATTTGGTCAAAAGTATTCAAATGAGTAATTAAGTCTTTACTGAATAGATTGAGAAGAGAGGGAAAAAATAATGGAGTTTTTAACTACGGTTATTGGAAAAGTAGTGCTATGGGGGATTCTTGGATTTGGTGTAGCTGGAATGATTGGTGCTTGTTTTGATGATGAAAATGGCATCGGTGCAGAATGGCAAAAAGGTATTGTACAAATTGGTCAAATATTTTGGACAGTTGCCGGTTTCTTTACGCTTATTCCATATTTAACAAAGTTTGCAGCTGTTGCGTTTACAAAATTTTCAGCATTTTTTGGTGCTGATCCGGCAGTACTTGCTGGTTCGTTAATCGTTGTTGATGGGGGTGGATACCATTTGACAAGAGAATTGGCAGTATCCAATGAAACTTGGATATTAGCTTTTTTCTCAAGTGCTATGCTTGGCTGTGTGCTCAACTTTGCATTGCCAATCGGGCTTACGTTCGTTAAAGAGAGAGACAAAAAGTACTTTAGCTTAGGTATATTAGGCGGTGTTATTTCGACACCATTTGGCGTCATTTTAGGCGGGTTGTTAATCATGTTATTTAAGCCTGAACTTAGAAGTCTTATTTCAGTCAATTCTGCAAACGACATGACTTTGAATATGACTTTGCCAATTATTTTACAAAACACGATGCCATTGGCAATTTTCTGTGCTCTGCTGGCAATATTGCTTAAAGTATTCCCCGATCAAATGTGTGATGGTTTTATTGTTTTTGGTAAAGTATTGAACGCAGTTCTCCGTGCTGCTTTTATGATTGCAGTTATTCAGCTTTACACAGGTGTATTTACAGATATATTTGGAAGTAGCTGGCAGTTTGCGCCAATTATTGCTGATGAAGTTGAGCTCGTTAGAGCATTAGAAGTTTGTGGTATGGTGGGAATGATGCTCTGTGGTGCATATCCAATGATCTATGTGCTAAATAAATATTTTGGCAAGCAGTTGAATGCGTTTGGAAAAGCTTTAAAATTCACTTCAGTGGGTTCCTTGGCACTGATTGGACAGTTTGTAAACGAGATGGCATTATTTACTTTATTCTCAGAAATGAGACCGCGTGATAAAGTCCGATCGCTTGCGTTTGCCAATGGGGCAGCATTTATTCTTGCCGATCAGCTTACGTTTACATTGAACTTCCAGCCGAATCTTTATGTTCCGTTTGCAATTGCAAAAATTGGAACAGGCCTCATTGCTCTATTTATTGTAGATACACTTCTTGGAAGAACGATCGAACGATTTGAGCAAGAAGACCGTGCATCAGGGGTTATCGCTCAAGATGAATATCTGGAAGAATGCGCATGATTAAGGATTCAAACGAAATAAAGACGTTTGGTATTTTAAATAAGTGCCCTAAATAATTTCCTGAAAAATTTAAAGAAACGTGTGGTTTTATTGAATCAACAATTATTTTTATTAGGTGACATATTCCTATTAATAAAATATGTTTTAAATAAGTATGATCTATGAAAGTCGAAAGGAGCAGAATTATGAACAGAGAGTTAAGAGTCGTGCAGTATGGCTGTGGAAAAATGGGCAAGTTTCTGATGCGTTATGCAGCAGAAAAAGGTGCTCAAATTGTAGGTGCATATGATATGAATCCAAGCGTTATTGGCATAGATGTTGGCGAAATTTATGGTGGTAAAAATATAGGTGTTTTGGTACAAAACGCTGAACATTTTGAGGCTGAATTAAAGATAACTAAACCAGACTGTGTCGTAGTTGCAACCAGAAGTTTATTAAAAGATGTAAAAGAGGTGCTAATGACTTGTGCTAGAAATGGTATCAATGTTGTTACAACTTGTGATGAAGCTCTATATCCTTGGAATTCATCTCCAAAATTAGTTGCTGAAATTGATGAAATTGCAAAAGAGAATAACTGTACAATCACGGGCGCTGGATTCCCAGATCTATCTTATTGTCACTTAGTAGCAGCTACAGCGGGAAGTGCGCACAAGATCACTAAAATTACAGGTAGTGCTAGTTATAATGTAGAAGATTATGGAATTGCTCTTGCAGAACATCACGGAGCAGGTTACTCAGCAGAAAAATTCGACGATGAGATTGCATCAGTAGATAGACTTTCTGTTGAAGATAGGCAAATACTGATAGATAAGGGTGAATTTAAACCAATCCCAATGTGGAACGCAAATGGATGGTTGTGTTCAAAATTAGGTCTTACAGTTAAAAGCCAGATTCAGCGTTGTGAACCTATATTTTACGATGGAGATTTAAATTCAAAAACGCTTAATCGCGTGATTCCCAAAGGTGAAGTATGTGGTATGCGTTCTGTTGCGATTACAGAAACTGAAGAAGGAATTACACTGGAGACTGAAAGCATTGGAAAAGTGTATGCAGAAGGTGAAGCTGATACCAACAATTGGGTAATCTATGGTGAACCGGATATCTATGTTTCAAATTCTAATATCAAGAATACAGAAATGATCTGTGCACTAATGGTAAGTCGAATTGTTGATGTGGTAAACGGACCAGCTGGATTTGTGACAAGTGATAAAATGGGACCAGCAAAATACTATGTTAAACCAATGAATGAGTACTGCAATTTTAATAAATAGGTTGATTTAAAATATAAATAAATATTTTAGATGCATGAATGGGCTGGAGATATGTTCGTCTCATATGCTATCTTTAAAGGTTAAGTTAAATATCAGGGTGGTGATTCTTTTGGATCGTCACCCTTTTCTTAGTTTATTTTCCAATATAATATGACGGGTCTGACCAATTCCGTTTGCAGTGTGTAGGAGCTAATTTGTAAGGCTTATTCAGTCTTCAAATTTTGCACTGAAAGAGCTGTAAAATTTTACAGATTGTGTTATACTCACTTTTGGAGGCATGCTCATGACAAATATCAAAAGAAATGAGTTAATCTCAATTTCATCAATGGTATTGAAACTGACATATAAAGCAAGACATTAGGAGGTTATCATGAAAAACAACGCTTTTATTAAGAATACGCTGTTCTTTTTAATCGTATCTTTATCTATTTTTGCGCTAAGCGCCTGTGGACAAAATAGCAACAGCACTACAACATCTGACAATGCAGTCCCCAACGATACAAATACTGTGGGTGCAGTGTCCGTTGATGTGACAGACACAACGAATTCAATAGAAACTTCTGAGACCCATCTGCCTCAAAGTGAAACGGATGACACATCTGAGAAGATAGATGAGAATATGATAGATATAGAAAAAGTTGAAGCAGTTATAGCTGATGATTGCAATTCTGTATTTGAAGGTAAAATAGGGACACAGAATATATACATGGCTATTTATAGAGAGGGCGATTTACTGACAGCCGCCTATATTACACAAGCCGAGCAGGAGCATGAAATTAGTTTGCAGGGAACAATTGAAACAGGTACAGCATCGTTTGTTTTAAACAGCAGTGATGGTGCAACTTTTATGGGAACTATAGAACCTGAAACTGAACGAGGAACAATGTTAGAGGGCACTTATATGGCCACGAATAATGGAGAAGAAACTAAATTTCAGTTAATGCTTTCACATACATTGGGGAATACCTATGAATCGCGCTACCCACTAACCAGTGCAAAAACAGAAGAAATTGAAGCCTTTGCAAGTCAAGTCAAATTCTATGTGACAGAAAATGATAAGGCGGGACTTGCGAACCTTATTTCCTATCCAATTGAGGTATCTATAAAAGGTTCAAGAGTTCCAATAGATAATAAAGAAGAATTTGAACAGAAATATGACGATATTATAAATATTGAATTTAAAGAAAAAATCAGCAATTGCTATACCAAGTACTTGTTCAGTAATTATATGGGCATCATGTTGGGGAACGGTGAAATCTGGTTTGAGAATCTAAATAATAGTGGATTGCAGATATATGCCATTAACAATTAGAAGTATAAACGTCAGATATTTCTATGGATAAACAGGATTTTGGCGTAATTAAAATTACTCGGAGGAAAACAGTATGAAAAATATTAAATCATGGGGACTCTTGATTGTACTCATGCTCAATTTGTTTAGCCTTACCGCTTGTAATAACGTGCAGTCAATCGCTGAAGAAACAACTGAATTAACTGATTCTGAGGCGTCAGAGCAAGTTGTATCTGAGCCTTCAGAAGAGCAAAAAGGCGATGACGTTGAGATAACATTAAATATCTACAATTTAAATAAAGAGGCCATATACAGTGAGAAAATAAAAACGGAGAAGTCCAATTTACTTGAACTAATGAGCACCATTGACGCTCTAAAGCTGAAAACGGAAGACAGTGAAGGTGGTAAATTTATTGTTTCCATTATGGATATTTCTTATGATTACGGACGATACTGGAACTGTTATATAAATGGAGAGATCTTGCAGGAGAACATTGGCTTATACGAAATTATTGACAATGATGTTGTGGAACTGCGTTATGAAAAAGTAGGCGAATGAGTTAGAACATCATTATTATCAGAACAAGGACAGCTATTCTAATATTTCAAAACATGAGTTTACAATTGAGTTGTTCTAGAACAAAATATCAATAGATTTGAGGAAAAGATGGAAAATAAATTAATTGAAATAACGAAATACTTTAGAAATGCGGTGGCATCACAATCTAATTTGGGCATTGATTTTAAAATTGATGACTTCTCTATAGTCAGTTGTGACGAAGTCTTACAGGGGAGAATAAATCAAGTAGCATGTAAGAGCATTTTTTCAGAAGCAAAGAAAAGTAACTTTGATAATGAGAAAGAAGCGAAGGAAAAGTCCCACGTCAACGTCATTATCTGCGCTAAAGCCATAAAAACAATTTTTGAAGCAAACGAAAAGGTACAGAATGAAATTGAGGAACTGACTGGAATATACTATATTCCAGCAATTCTCAGTGAACATGGGCAACTGCTATTTGATGAGGTAGAGAAAAAACTTCCGTGGTTTCCTAGAGAATATTTGATGCCGATGGTTGAGCCCAAATTAGCCATAGGGAATACCGAAGATGTTGATGACTTTATGAGTAATCATGTGGATCAGGTTGAAAAGATTAAGTCTTGGTCTGAATATGTTACTTTTTTTAAGAGGTTATATGAAGTCGTTGCAGAATCTCCTTTTGAGGAGAATACAATTCGAAATGTGGATGCTGGGGAACCATCCTTTGAGCTGGAGAACAATTTATATATTTTCGTAGATAAGTTTGTTTATTCAACTTTTCATATTATGAATTTGTACAATCACTTGAAAGAGGATAAGCAATCCAAACCACTTTATGATAAGTTCATATCAACGCAGATGGTGAATACAAGTCCACTTATAGAAAACAGTTTATCAGAAATGCAGGCACATTGTGGACAGATGAACGGCGAGTATCCTCTATCACCATCACAGAGAGAGGCCGTAAATCACTTTAACGCCTCAGAGAATGGGGAAATTCTAGCAGTAAATGGCCCTCCCGGCACAGGCAAAACCACCTTGTTGCAGACCATAGTCGCAGATTTATATGTTAAAAGGGCCATGAAAAGGGAAAAAGCGCCACTTATTGTAGCTTCTTCAACAAATAATCAAGCGGTGACAAATATCATTGCCTCATTTGGAAATATTAAAAAAATGGACATCTCCAATTTAGAAGAGAGATGGATTGAGGGGGTGGATAGTTTTGCTAGCTATTTTCCATCTTCATCAAAGGTAAAAGAGGCAAAAAATAAGGGGTATCATTACACAAATCAAAAGGGTGAGTTTTTCGTCTCTGAGGTTGAAGAAAAAAATAATATAGAAAAATCAAAGGCGAAGCTGATAGAATGTTGTAACAATTATTTTCGAAGTGAGTACAGGAATATTTCCGACTGTCAGAAGAAATTGCATGATGAACTGCTGTTCATTGATAAAAGCAAGATAGCTTTGCTTTCACTTGCTCAGGATGTTTCTCAATTGGACATGGGGAATGAAAGGGTTGATGAATATCTTGAGAACTTGCTCTTGAAAATTGAAGAAAAGAAAGTGGACATTTCCAGAATTCATCAAAGAATCATTGACTGGAAAAGCTGTCACAAGAAAATACCCTTCTATGTCAAATGGATGAAATTTCTAAAACCCTTTAAAAAGAAAATACAAACGGAATTCAGATTGTTTATGAATGACGAGGAACAAGATTTTCTCAACGAATATATGTCTTTTGATGAGATTAAGGAAAAATATAGTCAGTTGTATGCTGAATGCAACAAAACAGTTTCAGTCCTTAAGCAGAAAAAATCAATTGTTGAGAAAATAAAAAAACGGTATGATGATGAGTTGGATCGACTAGAGAAACACAATCTTAGTCTGCATGGAGAAAAGGATCAAAAGTATCAGATTGATGTTGATTACATAAATGGCTTGTTAGATAAAAAGCACAGATATGTGGCGTTTTGGCTAGCGGTTCACTATTATGAATGTAGATGGGTCAGCGGAGAGGATGAGCTGTCAGAAAAGCAGAAAGGCACAAACTTCGCTAATGTTTTAGATAAGTTTTATAATAGGCTCAGTATGATAACACCATGCTTGGTCATGACATTCTACATGCTGCCAAGACAGTTCATGGCATTTGGAGAACAAAAGAACTTTTTTCTATACAATTACATTGATTTGCTTATTGTAGACGAAGCGGGGCAAGTATCGCCAGAGATTGCGGCTGGTGCTTTTTCTCTTGCAAAAAAATCCGTAGTTGTTGGAGATATTTATCAGATAGAACCTGTATGGAGTGTAAACAGAGCACTGGACAAAGCATTGGCGATATCAAATGGGGCAATACAGTCCTTAGATGAATTTGAGGTGCTGGAACAAACAGGGCTAAATACCTCTTGCTCCAGTGTAATGAAGGTTGCTACTAAATCTTGCAAATATGAAAAGTTTGGTGATAGAGGACTGTTCCTTAGTGAACATCGGCGTTGTTATGATGAAATTATTGACTATTGCAATAAACTGGTTTATAAGGGATATCTCCAGCCGAAGAGAGGACTGGGAACGGCGGATGAGATGCTTTCTATAAAGCATTGGCCGCAGATGGGATTCAAACAAATTGATACGGAATATTCGAGGCGGAAAGGGAGTAGTAGAACAAACCAACTAGAGGCAGAGCAGATTGCAGAATGGGTGAAGAATAATTTTGAAAGCATTGCAAAGGCCTACTCAAAAGAGACAACAGAAAACTTGATTGGGATTATCACACCGTTTAAGGAACAAGCCAAATGCATAAAATTAGAGTTGAAAAAGCAAATGCCCATTGACTATTCGAAGATAAGTGTTGGGACAGTGCATACGTTTCAAGGAGCGGAAAGAAATATTATAATCCTGTCGACTGTGTATGGAAAACAAGATGGATGTTATTTTATTGATGCAAATAAGAGCTTAATGAACGTTGCAGTATCACGTGCAAAGGATAATTTTTTTGTGTTCGGAGATCTCAATTGTTTGAAAGATACACAGAGCAGTGCTAGTGGATTGTTGAAGAAATGTGTGGAGGATTATGAATTGAAATCATAAATGTGACTTCATGTCATCAGCGTCGCTTCCTTCTTTTCACTTTTCCCGCTTTCTTTTCTCCCACTTGAAACCTCCAATTCTTGTTCATTTTATTTTAATTAAAGCATCTATGATTCCCCTGTCATGTGATAGACACTTATAATTCATCAAGAATACGTTCAAATTCCCCTATAATATCATCTATGTGCTCAAGGCCTGTTGAAATTCTCAGAAGGCCTTCTGGAAGCCCAGCTTCTTCACGTTCGGAAGCCGTCATACCGCTATGAGTGATGGTGGTATCACAAAGGCTTGTGGTGTACGTTCCAAGACTGGCCACAATTTCAGAAAGCTCTGCCTTTTCAACAAATTTTGCTAGATTTTCATAACTGCCCATATCAACAGCGAGCATGCCGCCAAAAAGCCCTTGATTGAAATATTTTTTTGCTTCTTCATGATCTGGAAATGAAGTTAACCCAGGATAATACACTTTGCCAGTCTTAGGATGATTGTCTAGAAAGGTTGCAAGTTTCATGGCGTTGTGACAGTGACGTTCCACACGAAGCTCCAAAGTCCGCATGCTGCGCATGAGCAACCAAACATCAAAAGGACTGATTGTAGGGCCGAAAGTGTGTGATAAATCAATCACCCGGTCTATGATCTCTTTGCGCCCTAAGACGATGCCTGCCATGATATCGCTGTGCCCATTCATAAATTTAGTCGCACTGTAAACCACTATATCCGCACCATGCTTGAGAGGCTGGCATACAATTGGCGTTGCAAATGTGTTGTCAATCACCAAGTTTGCACCGTGACGGTGCGCAATATCTGCGACTTTGCCAATATCTATAACCTCAATTAAGGGATTGCTTATGGTCTCCATATAGACCATTTTGGTATTTGACTTAAAATAGGGTTCTATATCTTCTTTCTTAAAATCCACAAAAGATACTTCTAAACCTAAGTTTTCTCCAAGTTCCGTTTTTAAAAATTTGAACACATTGCCATAGATAACACTGTTGGCGATGATGTGATCTCCCGATTTAACCTGCGAAAGAACTGCCATTGTAATAGCTGCCATGCCAGAAGCATAGACATCACATGCTTCGGCGCCTTCTATTTCGACTAGGATTTCCCTTAGCGCATCTGCTGTTGGATTCCCATAACTGCCATAGAGGTAGCCATCCTCTCTGTCGTAACAAATGTCATTACAGATATCTGAATCATCAAAACTGTAAGCCGAGCTCATATAAATGGGCATTACTTTAGGCCTTGAAGTCGTTGGAATTCTACGGTATCCCCCCAAATGGGTCAATTGCGTCATAAATTTGTCTGCCATAATTCTCATCCTCCTGCTTGCATTTTTCAGTTTCATCATAAAGCCTAGAATCATATGAAGGTCAAGTCACTTTTTAATATTTGATAGAATTGTCAGAAAACATTATAATAGAGCTGAATTTATCTCATGATTTTAGAAAGGATTTCGTATGAAAGACCATTTTTCAATTGGCGAAGTTTCCAGTATCTTCAATATATCCGTCCACTCGCTTAGGCATTATCATAAGATAGGCCTTATCGTACCAAGCATCATAAACGAAGAGAATGGCTATAGATATTACACTTTCGATCAATTTCAGTTCATCAGTCGATTTAAGTATTTGAGATCAATCGGCCTTTCGCTGGAGCAAATCAAACAGGTTTTCGAAACGGGAAAATCTGAAGATTTAAAACAGATACTGGCAGAAATTAAGGCACAAAAGCAAAAGGAGCTGCTTGCCATTCAAGACCTCTTTGCAAAAATTGATTTTATAACAGATTATTATTCTTTTAACGAAGTGGATGATACATTGAACCTCATTTATAAAAAGACATTTCCACAGCGCTACCTCTTTACATCAGATCGAAATCAAGATTCCATCGAAAGTATGGACATCAGTTTACACCGCAAATTATTTGCAGAAAAAAACAGTGAAATCAGCTTTATGCGCCAATTTGGTTATGTACTGGATTTTGATGCCTTAATGCAGAATACATTTAAACCGTTTTGTACAAGTGTCCTACTCAATAACACAAATAAAGTTGAGCCAGAGGATCTCGTCATTCTTCCTGAGGGGGATTATGTCTGTTATTGCACGCACATACTGGATAAAAACTTTGATATTTCACCACTTATGGCATATGTTAACAGAAAAAAAGAGCTGAGACCTTCTTTCGTTCTCGCCATGGAGTATGAAGATCATCTCCATGAATATTACAATGCCATCTATGAGCTTCAACTCTTTTACCCGTCAAAGAACAATAGATCTAATGAAGCTGTGAGGTAAAGAATATTTTGAAAATAAATAAGCCGTGGTTCTCATTTGATGGAGAAACCGACGGCTTTTTCAGTTTTAATTTGCAATTTTAGAGAGGGTTCTTATCAAAAAGTCTAGTATAATACTAGAGTTTACCCACTGTAAAGTTCTATAGGTATTTAAGTAGAAAAAGTGATGGTATAAAAATATCATTTAGCTTATAATCATGCTATTTATAGAGAACTGTCCCTATGTGATAAAGGTATAACACGAAAGGTTACTTTAATGATATAATTCAATCTAGAAAAGAGGTGCAGTTATGGCAAAAAACGATAGCATGTTAGCCATTTTGTGGATGCTAAATTCAGGCGGAAAAATAACCGCAAAGCAAATCTCTGAAAAACTAGAAATCAACATAAGGACAGTTTATAGATATATTGATGCATTATGTGCCAGCGGTGTTCCTATAATATCAGACACAGGGCATAATGGTGGATATCATCTTCTCAACAGCTTTATCAAAGCCCCTTTGGTATTTGACGTGGAAGAAAAAAAGGCACTTTTCCATGCTGCAGCATTTGCAAAAGAAGCTGGATACCCTTTGAGTGAGGTTTTAGATCATGCAATTTTAAAATTGAAAATGCATTCAAATCAGGAACAAGAAGGTCTTCTAGACCGTCATGCTTCTGAACTTGAAGTCATTAATCATATAGAAATGCCTTTTATTCAGCCAATTTTGGAACAATTGGAGTGGGCAATAGAAAACGAATGCTCTATAGAAATTGATTATCGAACAAGGACTGAAGAACAACCTAAAAATAGAATCATAGATCCCTATGGGATCGTTTACTGGAAAAACAAATGGTACACGGTTGCCTTTTGCCATCTAAGGAATCAAATAAGAAGTTTTCGAGTAGATAGAGTTCTACGAACTGAGTCGACCCATACAAAGTTCAATCGACCCAAAGCATTTTCGACACGCGATTTTTTTATGAAAAACCTGTTACCTGATCTAGTGGATAGAGAAGGGCTCGTTTCTTTAAATATCAAGGGGAGCTCGGAGGCCTTGGACGAGCTATGTATGCATTGGTTTTTAGGACATCATATGAAAGAGAGAACATCAAATCACGCACTTTTTTTATTTGAAGAAAAATCAATGCATCATTATGTCCCATACATTCTCCTACCTTATGGAAAATCCATTCAAATAGTTGAGCCCCAGAGTTTAAAAGAAAGACTGGTTATGATTGCGTCTGAATTAATGAAATATTATCAGCTATAAATAACTTCACTGACAGTAGCTGTCAGTGAAGTTATTATATAATGTGGTTAATTCATTGTGAAGTATGTATATAAGTTTGACAATACAGAGTGGACGAACGGTAGGATAAGGAGGATTTTTATGAAAAGAACGGTTTTTGTATATGTGTTTGATACAATGGCTGATTGGGAAATTGGTTTTCTCACTGCGGAGTTGAATTCGAAAAGGTATTTTAAAAAGGATGCAGGACCTGTTAAAGTGGTGACTTTAGGTGCTGAAAAAAGCGTAGTCACCAGCATGGGTGGTTTGAAGATATTACCAGACATAGAGCTTGATGAATGCAAAATGGAGATAAAAGAAGGGGATGTTTTGATATTGCCGGGTGGTGAAACATGGCTGGAAGGGATTCATCATGGGGTGTTGGATATTGTAGCACAATGTATTGAGAAAAACATCATCGTTGCGGCAATCTGTGGCGCAACAATGGCACTCGCCCAAGGGGGATTTCTCAATACAAGAAATCACACAAGCAATGATTTAGGGTATCTTAAGATGGTATGCCTTGATTATAAAGGGGAGAGTCACTATATAAAAAAACCATCCGTAACGGATGGCAACTTGATTACAGCCACAGGAATTGCACCTCTGGAGTTTACAGCAAGTGTTTTAAAAGCGCTGGATGTATTATCGCCGCAAGTGCTAGAGGCATGGCTTAACCTCTACAAGACAAATGACGAAAAATATTTTTATGAAATTATGAAAATAATGGTGTAAAAAAGATATTCAGCTAATTGTGATGAAGCTCTGGCACTGAGATAATCTCTATTTCAAAGTAATCAAAATCAATTTCTTCAATGAAATGATGCGCTTTGAAGCGTGTACTGCCGATGCGTGCAAGTGCCATGAAGTTGTCGTTGAACCACAAGGGTACTTGAATATCAAAATCATAACAAAGTGATTCCACGCCTTTCTTGATTTTATCTTCATCACTTAATCCAGCTGTGGCGGATTCATATACCTTTTCTGTGATGATGCTGTTGTTCTTTACTATTTTGCCCCAAAGTCGAAACATTTTATTCTCCTAACCATAATTCTGATATAGCATTCGTCCATGATTGGTTGATGATTCTATAAGTATAGCAAGAAATGACCAGCGAGTAAAACAAATTTACGCGACATTCTTCACTTGACGCCATTGGGGCATTAAGGGTATGCTTTTTACAGAAGGGGACTTTGACGATTGATTTTATTATCAAGATCGAGTATTTGGAGTTCATGGAAAGGATGAATTGCACCATGCAGCAGATAATGCCAAGTTTAGTATAACAGCTATAAATATTGAATTATTCTGCATAGGCCAGCAGTTTGCAACTTTATGCACAACGGAAGATGCACATGAGGGCATCAATAACTTTTTAAATGAACGAGAAACAAATTGGTCGAATAAACAAGCGTCAAGGTTCAAAAATAAACAAGATTCAAGTGGAGTGTTTAAGATAAATGGAAAAGCAGACCGTCAGGTACTTGGGAGGGCAGTTGCCAATTGAGGCGATTGTAAATCCCAATATAAAAAAAATAACCATATCGTTAAAAGGAGAGGGGCTTTTACTGGAAACACCGGAGAGCGGCGAAGTTGACTATATGAAACCTCTGATAAGTTTTTATAAGAAACAGGCAAAAAAGCATATCGAAAAGAGACTTAGGCACTTTCAGCCTCAGATTGGGAAAAAATACAAGGCCTTTACCATTGAGTCAAATGATAAACGATGGGGAAGTTGCAATGGCGCAGGGGAACTTACATTTAATTGGAAACTCATCTTGTTTCCAGAATCGGCTATTGACTATGTCGTTGTTCACGAGCTATGTCATTTAGAACATCTGAACCACGATCGATCATTTTGGAGATTGGTTGGAAAGTACTGTCCAGAATATAAGCAAATTATGCCAATGCTTGGCACCGAGAAAACAAGAGACCTATAAATTGTCATATACCTAGGGATGATTATTAAAGGAGCAAACACTGAGCTGCTCCTTTTTTTCATCTGGTATTGAAGACTAAATAGTTCATTTTTTTACAATGGGAATTTGTATTTCGGTGATATATTCGCTTTCAGAATCTGCAAAGTCATAATCTACGATATTCTTTTCGATGGAATCCCCAGCGATTTGGTAGTCATTTTCATCAATCCATCGAATTAGAATGCGGTAATGTTTGCCCATGTCCTCATATGGACCTATAAATGTCATGCAGGCATAATCATTTTCTGGAAAGATTTTCAGGGGTTCATAAAGTTCAGAATTAATGGGAATAATCTCGATAAAATATCTGAATTTATTCAGAATTCCCTCATCCATATGTTCTTTTGATAATGATGTATATATCTGTCCTTCAAAGAGCCATGAACTGATTTTTAAATACTTCTCATTCATTTTTAGCGTTTGCTTAATCTCATAATCACTCTCAAGGTTGTTTATGTCAAAAAATGCGCCAACACGCTGTGGAATTTTTTTCACAATAACTTGATCCAGCTCGCTATTGACGTTTTCAAGTAATTCAAGTTTGTTTTGAATATTTTTTTTGAGATTGGTCAATCGATTGATCTTGATGTCTATTTCTTCTTCTTTTCTCTTTAGAAGATTGATTAGATTACTGGTATTTTTGTTGCACATATATTTCTTGATTTCACTCAGCGAAATATCTAGATTTTTAAAAAAGAGAACTCTACTCAGTTTAAAAAAATCTCGTATACTGTAATAGCGATAGTCGTTCTTTTCATCATATTCGGGCTTTATGAGTTCAATCTTATCGTAATGCCTCAAAGTATCTGTACTGATGTTGAATATCTTGGAGAGCTCTCCAATTAAAAATTTATCCTTCATAAGATAATGCCTCTATTTTATAAAATCACAGGTGAATTAAGCTCTATTATACATGGGGAAACCAGTGTCTGCAATACTTAAGGATATATTCAAAAAATCAATTTTTTATTTGAATAATATCTATTGACCTTGGAGTTAGTCAAAGGTATATGATGCCCATAGGTGAATTTAAGTA
>DKFC01000058.1 GCA_002452745.1 Firmicutes bacterium UBA6806 | reverse complement strand
AACACTAAGTTAAATTATAGAAAAATTTAAAAAATTTTACAAAAACATATTGTAATATTTATATTATTATATTACAATGTATGTGTGGTTACTAAAGAATAAATAAATTTAAAGGAGAGATTAAAATGTCAAACAAACAAACAACTAATGCATGTAAAATCTGTAGAAAAAAAGAGGGTCTAGTTGTGTATAAGGGCACTCATATTTGTTCAGAATGCATTACATACATCAAGACGACTGTATAAAAGCAGTTAGGCACAAATAGTAAAAGGCCTCAGATTATATCTGAGGCCTTTTACTATTTTCATGCTGTCAATAAGTCACCTAAAACAGCGGTATTCATGACAGACGTTTCTACTTTATTATTTCCTACATTATTATATATAAACATGCCATTATACATAGACATTCCCACTATTACACAAGGTTTTACTAGGCTCTTGCATAAAGACGATACAAAAGGGCACATAATATAATCCATAATAGGGGATATCTCATGTTGTGGATTATATAAAAAACAGATGTCTCATCAAGAAAATGAATAAGGTTTGATTTATCCAGATAGGCAGGTCTAAAATCAGAGCGTATAATTCAATACCAAATAGATGCCATAGGCAATTAGTAAAAAGCTCCCCTCTATTCGGGAGATGTTTTTACCCTTATTCAGTGTCATAAACCTAAATAGACCCAAAACAATTAAAAGCGTTGGGAATTGCAAGGTATAAAATCCTGCTGGAACAACCAGACCAGTAGATGTAAAGGAGGCAGCTGCACCAACTACAAATAGCACATTTAGGATGTCTGCTCCAATAATATTGCCAACTGCCAAGTCGCCATGTCCACGTTGAACAGCTTTAATAGCGGTTGTCAGTTCAGGTAAACTGGTTCCAAAGGCAACTAAAGTGGCCGCAATAATACTCTGTGGAATGCCAATTCGAGTAGCTATAACTTCAACAGAAGGAATCAAAACTTTAGAAGAGAGAATAATCAGAGCGATTCCCAGAACCATCAAAATGAATTGCCAAGCAACGTTTTGACTTTCCTCATCATCTTCATCTTCCACGTCTGCATCATTACCCTCTGCGTTACCTGCAACTGGAAGCGCTTTTTTGGACTGCTTAAAGGACCAAATTAAATATGCGGTTAAGAGACCTATGAGCATAAAGCCCATCCACTGATGGATAACGCCACCAGAAATTGCAGGGAGGCTTAAAAAAACCAATAAGGCACCAGATAAGATTTGGGCCCAGCTTTGAAATTTGATAGATTTATAATCCACGGCGATTGGCTTAATCATCGCAGCGAGTCCGATGATTAAACCGGTATCGACTATAATAGAACCAACGGCATTTCCAAGTGCTAAATCTGGGTTGCCTTTCACTGCTGCCATAACTGAGACAGAAGCCTCAGGAAGTGTTGTGCCCAGTGAGACGATGGTTGCCCCTATAATTGCTTTTGGAATTCCAAGGCGTTTCGATATCCCCACGGCTTCATCGACGAGAATATCGGCCCCTTTTCCCAACGTATAAAGGCTGATTGCTGCAATGATGAACACAAGAGGCGTCCCCAAAGTAACTAAAAAAGTTGAAATAAAATGTTCCATGAATATCCACCTTCCGCAAATTGGATTGATGATCGCTTAAACCGATCGTTGTTAAGGAGTTAACTTTTGTCAGACCATATTCGGTAATAATGGTGTTCATAAAAAAAGACTCTACAATTATTTTCATAATTGTAGAGTCTCACACGACTTTTACATCATTTAAGCCGGGATTAATAAAATCCGTTCTGACGACTTAAATTCCACGAATGGCAGTTACTCCCTCTATCACTATTTATTTTACACTGAAATGGATAAAAGTCAACCGAATTGATGATAAAATTCTTCGGAACACAAAGTTAAAGTCATATCCACTTTTAAAAGCTCATCCAATCAAATCTACATTAAAGATGATATAAAACCCCCATTTGTAAATCCGTCATAAATCCGTCATTAAGGGAGTGGAATCTTGAACGTAGGTGTTCCAGAGGCATAGGGTGCAATTTCATACTGGTCGAAGAAGATGACGAGGTTATTGTCTTCAATATAAAACTTCACATCTTCTGTGATACCGTTGAAATCGTAATAGGCATATGCACTTTCAGGATCGTGTTTGGTCTCAGAATCAATCTTTCGATAAATTTGATCGTTAATATACGTAATATAGTCAAATTTAGGTTCAAAGAGATCTGATAGTTTTATCAGTTTCTTCTTTTCAAGATCATAAGAATAAAAGCTTCCCACTGATAAACCATGTGCACCTCCCGTATATTGATAATCATATAGGCCAAAACTCAAGATTTTCTCATTGTTGGTGTAGATATTGTAGTAGACGTTGAACCAGTAAGGCGGGAGGACATAGTCTGATGCTTCACCATCACCACTATTCGGTTCAGATATGACGTCGCCTTCACTGGAAGTATCCGCAGATTCAGAGTTCTGAGAATCAAAGTTGTGATCGCTGATTGCCATACTTGATCCATAGTCGAAAACAGAATTTAGAGATTCTGTAATTTCACTGTTAATGGCAGTGTAAAGCACAGAGGTATCCTCAAAAATTGGATACGAAAAATACATTTCATAACTGTTTTCTGAAATCACTCGGGTTCCATTTTTTACAGCAGTTCCAATCATCAATTTCTTTGAGGAATCATATGAGATATCGTTAATGGCAATAATCAGCGGAGACTGTTGCTCATAGTCAAATGTATATTGGTCGATGACATAGATAATTTCATCTGGCGCTGTAAAATAGAAGTTGCCCATTTGACTTGCGTCATAATTTAATTTGTCGATGGCATCTTTATATCCTGGAAATCTGGAACTAACCTTCTCAGCGAGCCTGTTTTTGGAAATCACATCTCCAAGCCGGATGGGTTGGCCTGTCTTTAAATCAAAGTTGAAATAGGTTTTAATCTGATAAGGAGCACCACCGTCAGATGAACTCTCGGTGACCAGTTTGTAGCTCATGAGCGAGTTGTCAAAAAAGGTTGCTTTGCCAACTGCACTGGCAACTGCTGGTATATCATTGCCTTGAGACATAGTCTTTTCCATTTGATAGGTATTGTTCTTAAAGGCGTCTACCGCCTTTAAAATACTTTGATTTACATGTGTTCTAATCTTGGTATTCTCCAAGTTGCCGATTAATTCATAGGACTCACGATACTTGAGAAATGGTTCATCTAGAGTATTTTCAATCAGTGAGAATGTAAGAGGTATATCAGCTAAAGGCATCTCTGGTGATTCTGTAACTGGCGCAGAAGAATCTGGTTGATCCTCAGGGGTCACAACTTCTTGGCGCGTACAGCCAGCTGTTGTGAGGAGAAAAATTAAAGCTAGTAATAAGATCGTATATTTTTTCATTGTCAAATTTGAACTCCTTACATATAATAAATCGCTTCCTCGGCATGACAAAGCTCTGCTCGAAAGCGGGACATGCCATCAGGGCAGATCAGCAAAACCTGTATATCAATACCTATTATAATACAGCTTTGTGTATTCGGTGTGAAAAAATAATGAAAATAAGAAATTATTCAAATATGTTTAAAAAAAAATACTTTATATATTAAAAACCTTCTCGAATCCCTTGATTTTTAAATAAGGTAGGCGTAACATAGTAATGTCTTGCAATTCTATCGTGGGTTTGGTGTTGCAAGATAATAAAAGAATTGGAAGTGTGTGTTGTGTTTCAAAATCAGTTAATAATGGCAATCGGTATTTTTTCAGTTACATATCTTATTATTATGTCTGAAAAATTGAACCGAACAGCAGTTGCAATGGTAGGTGCTTTTTTGATGCTTGTGCTCAATGTGGAGGCACAGGAAAAAGCAGTTGAACATGTGGATTTCAACACCATTGGATTGCTTGTTGGCATGATGATCATCGTGAACATCATGAAAAAGAGCGGCATTTTCGAATATGTCGCAATTAAAGCCGCTAAAATGGCAAAAGGGGAGCCTTGGCGGATTTTACTAGCTTTTTCAATTATTACAGCAGTTGCATCCGCGTTACTCGATAACGTGACAACGATTCTCTTGATTGTACCGGTTACGCTGGTTATAACAGATGCATTGGAGTTAAATCCTGTTCCATTCTTGGTTCCGGAAATTCTAATAGCCAATATCGGCGGCACAGCAACTCTCATAGGGGATCCACCCAACATCATGATAGGAAGTGCCACAGGATTAGGCTTTATGGACTTTGTTGTCAATCTGGGGCCTGTCGTGATTATTATCTTTATTGTCACAATGTTTGCTTTTAAACTCATGTTTAAGAAATATTACACTTGTGAGGACAAAAACAAACGAAAAATCCTTCAAATGGACGAAAAACTCGCCATAAAGGATAGAGTACTTCTCAGAAAAAGCCTATTGGTGCTATTTTTCACCATCCTGGGCTTTATCATGCATCAGTCTTTGGGCTATGAATCAGCCACAGTGGCACTCTTTTTTGCGTCAATACTGTTACTGATTAGTAAGGTGGATGTGGAAGATATCTTTTTGGAAATTGAATGGCCGACGCTGTTTTTCTTCATGTCGCTGTTTATTTTAGTCGGCGCGCTGGAAGACGTAGGGGTCATGGAATTCCTTGCTGCAAAATTACTGAATATAACAAGAGGAGATGTCCTTTTGTCCATGCTCTTAATCTTATGGGTATCGGCCATTGCGTCTTCATTCTTGGATAACATTCCCTTTGTTGCAACGATGATACCGTTGATTAAGTCGATGGGTGCAATGTCGGGAATGGAAATTGGCCCTCTTTGGTGGGCTCTGGCATTGGGAGCGTGTTTGGGCGGAAATGGAACGCTTGTTGGCGCATCTGCAAATGTCATTGTTTCTGGAATGCTGTCAAGACACGGTCATAAGTTGTCCTTTATGGATTACATGAAAGTTGGGTTTCCACTGATGATTCTGTCTGTTATCATTTCCAGTATCTATTTGGCCATCTTTTATGTGTAGGAAAGGATGAATTTATGAGAAAATTAATGAATGCAGAAGTCATGGAACATACCATGAGATTAAGGCAAATGGGTGCAGATGTTCAAGTCGTCAACTCAAAGATGTGTTTTGTGGTCTTTCAACTAGAAGAATTTGATGTTGCTTACTGCTACAATGTCAATAAGAAAGGGAGATATTTCCTAGAGAGAATTAAGCCGTATCCATTGGCATTGAGAGAATTTGAAAAAGAGCAAGACGTCATAGACATTATTGAAATTGACCTTGAACAGTTTACAAATGCGGTTAAGAGCCATAATATTGAAGCATTTATTGAAATCAATCAAAGACTTAATCAAACATTACTCAAATTTGAAGACCTCTTTTTATATTATAACGTTCCAAAAGAGGAAACAGATATCATCTTAAACAGGCTACACGAAATTGACGAGGAAATCTTAAAGACAAAATCCACGGCTAATCGGGTTTACTTTAAGAAAAACCCTGAAAATTTATAGCTCTAAAAGTAAAAAAAATTATAGACTGCTACAGAATTTTTATCTCTGTAACAGTCTATTTTTTTAACGTCATTGTGACAGCAATCCAGCAAAGAACAGAGGACCCTGAATCCGAATTTTTATTTGCCTGCCGAATGCGCCTCAAACATCAAAAAAAATCAAAGAAAGATAAGGTTGTTCACGAAAGGCGGACAGAAGCGTTGAAATGGAGAATTATGTGAAAAAAACGTAATGACTAGATGGCAGATATTAATAAAACTTACCATATTTTTAACACGTATTTTATTGTATTTCCAAGGGCTCTATGGTAATTTTAAATAGAAATGAACTGGAAAACAAATCATTGGCAAGCAGACCCGGATTATTCAACGTGAATGGTGCGGGTTAAAAATTGAGGAGGATTTATGACAATTGAGAGTATTAAGACATTAAGTCCTGACAATTTTACACCGATTGATATTATCTTAGAGTGGAAAAATGAGGGGATTAGTGTATTTCATGGCGATATGAAAACCGATCATATGGAAAGCTGTGGGAAATGCCTTGAGATAGATAGCGAAAGTGTGGATAAAATCATCATCAATGACACGCTGAATAGTGCCAATGATCCAGAGAGTATTTTGATAGAGGCAAAGCGTGTTCTTCGACGAAACGGAAAGATATTTCTGTCATTTTACGATTTTGAAGATCAAAAGCCGCTATTGAGTTGGCTTAGCAAACTGAAGGTAAAATACTTAATGAGGCAAGAAGCACCCTATAAGTGGTCCATAGACTACATTGCAAATATCATAGAAAAAAACGATCTCTTGATTGACAAGAATATCGTTGTAAAAACCCATCAGCCAAGTCTCATATACTTTGAGATTATCAAGATGGAAAACGATCAATTAAAAAAAGTGAGTAATTTATGAGGCGTGTTGTGACACGTCTCTTTTTGTGTTAAAATCTTCATGAATTGAGGAAACTTAAGTGGGTATGCAATAATGAAAGTGCCTGCTTAGTAAGCTGGAGGAAATTTTGATTCAATTAAGCGGCATATCAAAATCATATGGTGAAGGGCAGGTTCTAAATCACATCTCACTTCAAGTGAAAGAAGGGGAGATCCTTTCTATTATTGGGCCTTCTGGGTCTGGCAAGACAACTCTCCTGAATATCATGTCGGGGGTATTAGAGGCAACACATGGACAAGTGATATCAGAAGCATCCCAAATTGGGTATGTGTTTCAAGAAGATCGGCTGGTTCCGTGGCTGACCACAGAAGAGAATATTCGATTTGTGGCGGAATCCATAGAGAGCGAACGACTGAGTTACTTGATAAAGACCATGGGACTGCAAGGTGCTGAAGATAAGAGACCCGATGAAATGAGCGGAGGCATGCGCCAGAGAGCTTCAATAGCCAGAGCCTTTGCCTATGAACCTGACTTGCTCTTGATGGATGAACCCTTTAAATCAATTGATTACTATTTGAAGGGGAAGATTATCAATGCATTGATTCAAGTTTGGGTGGAGCGCATGTCAACGGTGGTATTTGTTACACATGATGTGGAAGAGGCAATTATGCTTGCCGATAGAATCATTGTGCTGGGGAGAAAACCAGCGGTTATCCTCAATGAAATTAAGATACAAAGCCCTAGAAATGTCGATGAAGAGGCATTTTTGAAAATTAAAAAAGAAATAACAAACTGCTGGGAGGAAATCAAATGAAACACTGGACTAAAAGAGCAACTGGAATCATGCTGATAGCAGCTTTAATGGTATTTATGCTTGCGGGCTGTTCCACAAATACAGCAAAAGAAGACCCTAAAAATGCTGAAAACGCAGCACAAGAACAAGCAACAGAGCCAGAGGTATCTGAAGAGGCTGCATCAAGCGCAGACGATTCTGCTACTGTGGCTGAACCAATGACCTTCAAGGCAATCGCACCAGAGGGTGCAACCACCATATCCATGGTCAAAATGATTTATGAGCAACCTGTTCTTGCAGAAAATGTCACTGTGGACTATGAAACATTGACTGCCACAGATTTACTCGCATCTGAAATCATGGGAGAAAAAACAGATTTTGCAATTGTGCCTACCAATCTGGCTATAAAGCTCTACAACAAGGGTGTTCCATATAAATTTGCCAGCATTAATACGCATGGAAATCTCTATATGGTAACATCATTGGACATCAGTACTTGGGAGGATTTAAAGGGAAAGGATATCTACATGATAGGCCAAGGGCTGATCCCAGACTTGATTTTCAGATACTTGGCAAAGGCGAACGGATTGAATCCAGATGAGGATTTCAACATCATATATTTAGCGGGAACAACTGAACTTGCACCAACATTCTTGGCGGGAAAATCCACAATCAGCATCATGCCTGAGCCAGTTCTATCTGTGGTTGGCACAAAGGAAGTGCCATTTAAAGTCTTGTTTGATTTCCAAACAGAATTTGAAAAAGCAACAGGTCTGGAAGGTGGTTTCCCACAAGCGGGGTTGATGATTAAAAACTCGGTTGCAGAAGCCTACCCACAAGTGGTGGATGCCTTTATTGGCAAGTTGGCAGAATCTTGCACTTGGGTAAATGAAAACCCAGAGCAAGCGGGAACTTACGTCCAA
The DNA here is from genome assembly GCA_002452745.1 of Firmicutes bacterium UBA6806. Taxonomy (GTDB): domain Bacteria; phylum Bacillota; class Clostridia; order Peptostreptococcales; family Acidaminobacteraceae; genus Fusibacter_A. The sequence goes on along the minus strand of DKFC01000058.1, from coordinate 79,627 downwards.
GAACTCGATTTGGGACTTCCTGCGCCTATCGTTGCAAAATCAATGGATGGATTAAATATTTGGCATGAAAATGCATACGAAAACAAGGCAAGTCTTGAAAACTTTTATCAAATTTTATTTGAAGCGTCGCCAGACTCAATAGGAGGCAAATTGCCTGATGAGGGATTCTACTACAAATAGAAAGAAACAAACACTTTACACAGTGACCTCCATCATGATCTTAACCGTACTCTGGTGGTGGGCCGCAGTGTGGGTGGGAAAGTCATATATATTGCCAACACCTGTTCAAGCATTGAGGGCGCTTTTCGAAGTGTGCACTTCGGAGAGCTTTTTCAAAATTATCTCCATGAGCATGCTCAGAGTTTTGATTTGCGTGATATCCAGTCTGATTGTGGGGAGTTTACTCGGCGTTTCTGCGGGTCTTTTCGAAATGGTGGAATACCTTTTAAAGCCAACGCTATTGATAACGAGAACACTTCCAACAATTGTGATTATCGTCTATGTGATCTTGTGGATGCCCAGTGCGCTTGCACCTATATTTGTCACTTTTCTCGTGACTTTTCCAATTGTCTATGCCAACGTTTTAGAGGGATTCAAACAAACCGACTGGCGATTGGTGGAGATGGCAAGGCTCTATAAAGTGCGTACATCAAAAGTCGTCTACAGCATCTATTGGCCGTCTATTTTGCCGTATCTCAGAAGCAGCGTTGTTGCCACGACATCCCTTGGACTCAAAATTATCATCGCATCAGAAGTTTTAAGCCAGACAGATGACTCTATAGGAAAGAGCTTCCAGATGGCAAAGGTCAATATTCAAACGGAAAGGGTGTTTGCATGGGCGATTATTACCATAATCTTGGCTCTGTTGCTCGATTGGCTGATGAAGCGGCTGATGGGAAGGAGGATTTCACATGGAAAGACTTTATGAATGGAAGTGTCTACGGGAAAAAGTGGATGAATCAGAGATGAGTGTCTTTGTGGATACAGAAGTCATTCTGAATAAGAGCAATATTAGGACAAGGGTTGAAAGAAGTCAGTTCGGCGGGGTTAAGCTGATGGTTCCCCTCAAGGACTTTCAACTGGCAGATGACTTAATCAGCGGGAGTGTCACTGAAATAATAGATAGTCCTAAAGAGTATTATCACGTATTTGATGAAAACCTGAAATACAAAAATAAAGGACTATACAACACAAAATCCCCACTTGGACTTAAATATACAATGCTCAGGCGATATACGTGGGTTGGTATTTTGGTATTGCTTCTCTTAGTGCTTTTTCGATTTGTACGGTTTTGAGTGCTGGGAAAGTGGCTTACGAGAGTATATTCAGAATGTTTTATATGAAAATATATAGTCTTGACAACTTATAAAAGGGTGTCAAAATAGGCTTGTTTAAAAAAAATTAACAATTAAAGATACATGTATACAAGATATCCTCTGTCTTTTTTCTAATGGGAGTGTTAGAATATTGATATGGGGATTTTTTTGCGATTTTTATTTTGCAGATTAAAGTTAAAAAATTAACAAATTGGAGGGAGAAAAATGACATTCAACATGACAAATGAAGATCTAATGATGCGCGATTTGTTCAGAAAGTTTACAGAGAACGAAGTTGCACCAATCGCTGCGGAGATCGACGAAAACGAAGAGTTTCCAGTAGAGACTGTTAAAAAAATGGCAGCTCTTGGGATGATGGGTATCCCGTTCCCACGTGAGTACGGAGGCGCTGGCGGAAATTATTTTCAGTACATCAACCTCGTTGAAGAATTAGCGGTTGCATGCGGTACAACTTCCGTCGTATTATCAGCACATACTTCACTTTGTGCATCACCTATCTATGAATTTGGTACTGAGGAACAGAAAAAGAAATACCTTGTGCCACTTGCAAAAGGTGAAAAAATTGGTGCTTTCGGCTTAACAGAACCAAACGCAGGAACAGACGCTGCAGGTCAACAGACTACGGCGATCTTAGATGGCGATCACTACATTCTGAACGGAAGCAAAATCTTCATAACAAATGCCGGTTATGCGGACACTTACATTGTTATGGCAATGACTGACAAAGCAAAAGGACTCAAAGGGATTACTGCATTTATCGTAGAATCTGAATTTGAGGGTTTTAGTGTTGGTAAAAAAGAAAAGAAAATGGGAATTAGAGGCTCAAGCACATGTGAGTTGATCTTTGAAAACTGTAGAGTTCCTGTTGAAAACATGCTTGGCGGCGAAGGAAAAGGCTTCAAAGTTGCAATGATGACGCTGGATGGCGGTAGAATCGGTATTGCGGCTCAAGCACTTGGTATCGCACAAGGCGCTTACAATGAAACTGTAAAATACGTTAAGGAAAGAAAGCAGTTTGGTCGTTCAATTGCTCAATTCCAAAACACTCAATTTGAAATTGCAAACATGAAAACCAAAATTGAAGCAGCTAGATTATTGCTTTATATGGCAGCAGACAAAAAGGGCAAAAAACTTCCGTATTCACAAGATGCGGCAATGGCAAAACTCTTCTGTGCTGAAGTTGCTATGGAAGTGACAACAAAAGCTGTTCAACTTCACGGCGGTTATGGTTATACTCGTGAGTATCCAGTAGAAAGAATGATGCGCGACGCGAAAATCACAGAAATCTACGAAGGTACAAGTGAAGTTCAAAGAATGGTTATTTCTGCAAGCGAATTAAAGTAAGCAGACAATCAAATTGATTTTTTGGAGGCGAGAAAATGAAAATAGTAGTATGTATCAAACAAGTTCCTGATACGAACGAAGTTAAATTAGATCCTAAAACTGGTACGCTCATCAGAGATGGCGTTCCTAGTATCATAAATCCTGACGACAAAGCAGGACTTGAAGCTGCGCTCAGACTTAAAGATGAATTCGGCGCTCATATCACAGTCGTCACAATGGGTCCTCCTCAAGCAAAAATCGCACTTCAAGAGGCGTATGCTATGGGGGCTGACAGAGTTATCTTATTAACAGATAGAGTCTTTGCTGGTGCAGATACTTTAGCGACATCAACAACAATCGCTGCTGCACTTAAAAAACTGGACTTTGACCTTGTTATCACTGGAAGACAAGCAATCGACGGCGATACTGCTCAAGTTGGACCACAAATTGCTGAACATCTTAAATTACCTCAAATCTCTTACGTGTCTGATTATGAGCACAAAGGCGATCATGCAATCGTTAAGAGAAGTTTTGAAGATGGATTCCAAATGGTTAAAGTTCAATATCCTTGCCTGATTACAACACTGGCTGAACTTAATGAAGCAAGATACATGAGCATCAAAGGTGTTCTCGACGCTCATAGAAGTTTAGAAGTGGAAACTTGGACGTTTGCAGATATTGAAGCAGATCCAGCTAAAATGGGTCTTAAAGGGTCTCCTACAAAAGTTAAAAAATCATTTACTAAAGGCGTTAAAGCGGCTGGTAAAGTGGTTGAAGGAACACCGCAAGAGCTTGCTATTGCAATCGTTGATAAATTGAAGGAAAAATTTGTAATCTAGGAGGGTATCATGAACTTAAATGACTATAAAGGCGTTCTCGTGTTTGTAGAGCAACGCTCAAATGAAATACAAAACGTTTCTTTGGAACTTCTTGGAAAAGGCAGAAAGATCGCTGATGAATTAGGCGTTTCTTTAATCGCTGCACTTCCTGGATTTCAAGTTGAAAAACATGCAAAACTGTTGGTGGAATACGGTGCAGATAAAGTTATTTTGATGGATAACAAAGAATTTGAAATCTTTACAACTGAGCCATATACACAAGCAGTGGTAGAAGTTATCGGAAATGAAATGCCAGAAGTTGTTCTCTTTGGCGCAACTTCAATCGGAAGAGACTTAGCACCTAGAGTTTCTGCTAGACTTGCAACTGGATTAACAGCTGACTGTACATCACTTGAAGTTGATGAAAGCAGAATGCTTTTAATGACAAGACCTGCATTTGGTGGAAATATCATGGCGACAATCGTGTCTCCTGACCATAGACCTCAAATGTCGACTGTAAGACCTGGCGTTATGACTAAAATGGAAAGAGATTCAAGCAGACAAGGTGAAATCGTCAAACTTGACATCAAACTTGAAAAGAACAGCCAATTTGTTGAAGTTGTTTCTGTTGTTAAAGAAACAGCAGAAAAAATGGATATTCAAGAAGCAAACATCCTCATCTCAGGTGGACGTGGTATTGGTTCAAAAGAGAACTTCTCCTTGTTATATGACTTGGCAGATGAACTCGGTGGACTTGTTTCTGCTTCTAGAGCAGCTGTAGACAGCGGTTGGATGGATCACGACAGACAAGTTGGTCAAACTGGTAAGACAGTTCGTCCTGACCTCTATCTCGCTTGTGGTATCTCAGGCGCAATTCAGCACGTTGCTGGTATGGAAGAAGCTGAATTAATCATCGCGATCAACAAAGACAAAGGCGCACCGATTTTCGAAGTGTCAGACCTTGGAGCAGTGGGTGATGCACATAAAGTATTGCCTTATGTTATCGAAGAAATCAAAAAAATCAATGCTTCTAAACACGTTGAGTAATCAACTGAGTTAGACGCAAAACACATACAAAAGGCGACTTTGCAAAGTTAGATTATGGCTTGTGAAGTCGCTTTTTTTATGTTATGATGCAAAAGTTCCTTCAACAACAGATGATTTACCCAAATTTAAATAAAAACAAGTGGGAATCTAACATACATAGCCGATAATATAGGTATATACTTTGAAATGAAATGAGAGGGGTCTTAAAAATGTCTTCAGAACAGATGAAGGTAATTGAATCAAGTGATGAATTAAAGCCGGAGTTGTGTGATCAAATCATACAGGCAGTTGAGACGGTGTACGATATCTATGGAGAGCTGGTCATGACCAATGTTCTCGAAGAAGTAGCAGAGGCAAATCCATATATAAGCTATTCAGATGATGAGATTCAAAGACATCTTATAAAAATGATGTCTCTTGAAATATTTGATGGCTATCAATAGACTCTAAAAAAGCGCGTATTTCCAAATAACACATTTCCTTTAGGGATTGAGGGTTATTTAGAAATACGCGCTTTAAAATTTAACGAATGAGCTTATAAGCCACAAATAAGAGTGCAGCTGGAATCACGAGGACAAATATCAAGCCAAGTGCCAAGGCCACCAGCCCAAACGCCAGTCCAATGACTGCTCCTATAATGCCCAGTATAATGCCTATGATTCCAAAGACCAATGTCATAACACCGCCAATTAGGCCGCCAACTCCACCTGTGATACCAACGGCAACTGAGCCGACACCACCCATTGCAATTCCGAAAATCCCACCGAAAAAGCCTATGATGCCACCAATGAGGCCTCCCATGACCTTGAATGGCCATGCGACAATTGCGCCGATGGGAATAAAATATCCAATCAGCCCTGCAACTAAAACCATTGGAATTATCTTTTCAGTGGCATAGCCTCTATCGTAAAGCGCTTTTCCCACCACTGCCATAACAAGAATTGAAAAAATCACAAAATCACCTCCGAATTAGCTTTCTATAGACAGTTTACGCTCACTTCATATAAAACGAGTTAGTCTGGGATTAGAATTTGGTAAAAATGTGATTTTCCAATATAGATTTTAGAAATAGGGGTTAATGATTAGTTGCCAGCCATGACATCTATGACAATTCTGCCAGGTTCTTTCAGTGAAAATACTTTGTAGCTACTTGAGTTTTTCAGTGTCAATGTCAGGCCAATTGTGGAATCATCTGACGGATAGAATACATTGATGGCACTGATGTTGCTGGATTCAGGGAAAGAAGGCAGTCCTGCGCTGGCTGCTCTGACACCTGAGAGCGTGATGGTGATTTCTTTTCCAGTGTCAGAAATTGTCGTTTCATAATGGCATGGATCTGAGACAACTGCATCAGTACCTGTTTTTTGCCAATCGGTTAAATCAAGTACAAGTCGTTCGTATTGATCGTGATTACCATAGCGAATATTTGAAAGATCTTGCCCATCAGTGACAACACCGCCTTTAAAGCCACCTGAACTGACAAACCCTTCCGGCTTGCTTGGCGTAGTGGTTGTTGTCGTATTGGATGAGCTATTTGATGAAGAAGTGTTATTAGAGGTATTATTAGTTGATGATGATGAACTGGATTGATTGGAAACAGAACCGCTGTCCGAATTGAGGACGAAAGCATCAATCAGCCAATCTCCATCCACAAGAACGGTGTTAAACGTCCAGTTGTCTTGGCTGATAATGTGTTTGCCATCGACATTTCGATCTGTGTTGGTACTGACTTTAAGGGTTTGATGTTGATCGTCAACAGACTCTGAATCAGAAATCGTGTAGTCCACTTTTGCAATTGTGCCCATATTTTTTACTTTAGACAGTGCATCGAGTGTTGCTTGCGGGTCGTTAAAATACATTAAAAATGAGATATTCCCATCATTTACGTAAGCAGGTAAATCCCTAAAGAAATTTTCAATTAGAGCTTCAGATGTTTTAGAGCTATCACTAGCTACAGGTGTACTATCTTCCGGCTTTGTGACAGTAGGTGATTCAGGGTCTTGTTGGTTAGACGGTGAAGGTTCACCTCTTAATTTGCTCGTGAAGGCAAACACGGCGACGATTAAAGCGAGAACTACCACCAATAGGGCAATAGTTAGCTTACGGCCATCTCGATTAAAGTCATCGGAGTCGAGGACGTCTTCTTCATGGGTGTAAAAATCATTTTGCAAATTCCCAGTTTGAGTGAGTTCAATATCAATTGTATTTTCATCTACAGCTCTGAGTGGTTCTTTTGCCAATCGAGGTTCCACAAACAAATCTTCAACAAAAGGCTTAGCTTGATTTTCAAGAGATTCCTCGGTAGACTGCTTAACCGGTTCTTCTTCTCTGTGTGGCTTATAGACGATGGTATCCGTTGTAACTTCAGCCTCTGAGTAGTTTGGTTCTGGGGTTTCTTGTTCAGAGTTTACATCCTCTGGTTGAATAGGTGCTTCTTCAGAGTCTACTCTAGGTGTTCTCAAGAAAGAGGATGAAGGTTCAGGGGCACTTTCAGAGTGAACTGAATCAGCTGAAACGGGTTGAGCTTTTCGTTTCTTGTCCTTTGACCGGTCTAGTGGATTTTTCATCTTCCTAGGGTTTGAACGAACGCCAAATAGCGTGTCAAAAGTGACTTCGATTTCTGAATCATCATCAGATTGAACAGGCGCATGATGTGATGGTGATTCAGGACTAGAAGGATGATTTTGGATATCAGAAGCGTCAAATTCATGACCGCAAATTTTACAGATGGTGCTGTTGTCAGGATTCATAAAACTACAATTTGGACATTTCATGGGGACCTCCTGTGATGATCTTTGCCGTTAACGATCTATTGGAATCTCAATTGTAAAAGTCGTTCCGACATTGAGTGTACTGTCGACTAGTATAACGCCATCGTGCGCCTCTGTCAGTTGCTTGACAATTGCAAGCCCCAGACCTGAGCCGCCTTTCTCGCGTTGATCTTTCTTCTTGTTGACCATGAAAAAGGGATCGAATAAGTTTTGGAGATAATCTGGTGAAATGCCCTCGCCGTCGTCTTCAACAGATATCCGGAGGTGATAGTTGACGACCTTGGTAGAAACCGTTATCTGTGAACGGGCGTACTTCTTGGCATTGCTCAGAAGATTATCTAGCATTTGAGTCATCCTATAGGGATCGACATTGATATAAGTCGAAATAAAAGGACGCTTTAAAACCAGCTCAATAGGTGAATACTTGAAGTCATATTGTTTGTGGTTGAAATAGTTGTTCAAGAGCCGTCCAGAATGTACGCGTTCAATGTTTAGCGTAAATTCGCCCAGCTCCTGTTTGGTATAAACGGATAAATCATCTATCAGGTGATTCAGCAAGTCTGCCTTTTCGTTGATGGTGGCAAGGTATTTGTCATAGGTTTCCTTATCTTTGACAATGCCGTCCTGAAGGGCTTCCACATATCCTTTAATGGAAGTCAGCGGTGTTCGTAAGTCATGCGTGATACTGGCAATTAGGCGTTTTCGCCTCTTCTCAAGTTCATGTTGCTCCAAGATTGTGTCTTTGAGGCGAATGCGCATTTTATCGAACTCCTTGCAGAATTCTCCTATCTCATTGCCTTCCACATATTGTATCGGATAGTTCAAATTCCCCGTTTTAATTTGTTCTGCCGCCTTCTTCATTTCAGAAATAGGGATGAAAATATACTTGGTAATCAACATAATCATAATCATGAAATAGACAATCATGACGATGACCAGAACGGCTAAGAGCAAGTAGGGGCTTTGAAAGAGAGAACCTTGATTCATCTTGTCGATTCGATACGTAAAGAATATGTAGAAGACAAATATCATCGTGAAGAGGAGCATATCCGTGAGAAAAAAGATGATTTTTGTCCTAAGTGAAAATTTTGGTAATTTCATAGACAATCCTTTACATCAGTATTTTGAAAATGGAGTTATTCTTTGAACTTGTAGCCAATGCCCCATACCGTTTCTATATAGTCGGGCTCTGACGGATTTGATTCGATTTTTTCTCTGATTTTGCGAACGTGAACGGTGACGGTGTTGATATCGCCATACTCGTTGTAGCCCCAGATTTCATCAAATATCTTTTCCCTAGACAGAGCCTGGTTCTTATTGACCATCATGTAGTGTAGGATTTCGAACTCCTTAACAGAGAATGGAATCTCGCTACCTCTTACTTTCACAGTTCTAGCTTTGATATCAATCTCGAGGTCTCTGATTTTAATGGTGTCAGAGACAGGTGTTCCAGAAAGTTGATTTACTCGCCTGAACTGAGATTGAATTTTGGCAACCAAAACCCTTGGGCTAAATGGCTTTTCAATATAGTCGTCCGCACCAAGTCCAAGTGCCAGCACCTTGTCAGTATCTTCCTTTTTGGAACTCAACATGATGATTGGAATATTGGACTCGTTTCGAAATTTACGACAGAGCTCAAATCCATCAATCTTGGGTAAAATAATGTCGAGAAGTGCCAAATTGGTTTTTTCGGATTCGAATTTAGCCATGGCTTCTTCACCGTCAGAGGCAGTGATGGCAACATAGCCAGATGCGTTGACATAGTCTCTTATCAGCGTCTGTATTTGAAGGTCATCTTCTACGATAAGGATTTTTTCCATGTGTATCTCCTTTCAGAATGAATTTTAGTAAATCAAAATGGTAATGAGAAATCTATTTCTTGATACCGCTCAAATCAGCTTTTGACAAAATGTTGATGCTATTTGAGCGAATGACTTGCGCTTTGCGTCTATAGGCTCTGTGGGCAGAGTCTATCATTTCCAGAAGCATTTCTTTAAAGGAGACGCCAGTAGCTTCCCATAGGTAAAAGGAAAGTGAGCCCGGGATGGTATTGAACTCGTTAATATAAGGAAGTCCCGTCTTTTTATCCACCATGAAGTCAATTCTCGAAACGCCGGCACAATCTAGGGCAATAAACGCCTCAGCCGCCATGTGCTCAATTTCCCGCTTTAATTCAGGTGACAAATCAGCAGGGAGTTTTCTCTTAGCAGAGGACATGCCCTTGCTGCCGGCTTCATTGACGTACTTGTCTTCATAAGTGAGAAATTCTGATGCGGAAATAGGTTCTTCGCAAACCGATAACTTGAGTTTTTCTGAATCCCCCATGACAGAAATATTGATTTCTCTCATGTCATCCAGCATTTTCTCAATTAGAATTCGGTTTGAAAATTGCTTTGAAAATTCAACAGCTTCAATGAGTGCCTTTCTGTTCTTGGCAGGTTTGACACCAACGCTTGAGCCAATATCGGCAGGTTTGACAATCATGGGATAGGTCAGCTTGCGCTCTATTTCCTCTACGATGGAAGATTGGTACTGATTCCAGTGATGGGTGTAAAACCACTCGCCGTCAACCACTCGAATCCCAGTCTGCTGCATGAAGAGCTTAGAGGCTACCTTATCCATTGTCAGTGCAGCCGAAAGTACGTTGCAACCCACATATGGAATTTCCATATGCTCTAGAAATCCCTGTAGATTGCCATCTTCACCGCCAGTACCGTGGATAATTGGAAAGGCAATGTCTATGTCGCTGATATGAGCTGTGCCAAAGTGAGGAACAGGTGACATGAGAAGATGAGCGCATTTATCGCCCTTTACCATGCTGCATTTCTGACCGTTTTCAAGCACTTTGTCAAGTTGCTTAAAGTGTTCCACTTCCAAAAGGTAATCACCTGTGTACCACTGGTTGCCCTTAGAGATATAAATGGGAACGACTTTATAGCCTTCAATGTCTTTGAGCTGACTAATTGCCTGCTGTGCAGTTATAATTGAAACCTCGTGTTCCACACTGGTTCCGCCGAAAAAGACCCCTATATTAATCATATGATGAAGTGCGAAGGAATCGCACACTCCTTTCGAGAAAATACTATTTTCAAAAATACTATTTTCAAAATACTATTTGAGAAAATATTGGTATAAATGGGTTGCAGGTCGCCTTTAGTATGGCGTTGCAACTAAATTTCATTAAACGTGTCAGGCAGATCGTTTTCTATCAGAACCACATCGCCTTTTTTGACAATTTCATTTAGCTTTCTGAAGGCATCTGACAAGTTTGTGGCCAGATACAGCTTTTCAGATGGATAGTCAGCAGAAGCTAGACCGTCTTGAATTGGTTTTGTCTGCTGTCTGCCGACCAAAATCACATAGTCACAAGCAGCTGCAATATGTCTGCCGAATTGCTCGTTCAGTGCATCTGACTCACTGCCAAGTTCTATCATTCCAGGTGTGACGATGATTTTGCTGTTCCCCTCGAAACCAGCTAAAACTTCCAGTGCCATTTTTGATCCCACAGGATTTGAATTAAATGCATCGTCCAGTAGTGTATACGTGTCGTTTACAGTCCTATATGAAAGTCGATGTTCAATTGGACTGATATCGCAAATAAGGGCATTTAATTTATCCATGGGAACGCCCAATTCCAGAGCAACTGCCACACCCGCTACGATATTGGAGAGATTGTGACGGCCCAGAAGTTTTGTGTTGAGTCTGACTTTGCGTTTGGTGGCGGTCTGACAGAGCGTAAAACTTGAACCATTTCCCGAAAGCCTTATATCTTCAATGCTATAGTTCGCATTTATCGGCAATTGTCCCTGTTCAGTATTTGTCGAAAACCGAACATATTTAAGATCGTCTCTCACTGGGAGTTTTAAGATGTTTTCATCGTCAATGTTGACAAAGGCAGTGCCGCCTGAAACGAGGTTGCCAAAGAGTTCACCTTTTGTGCTGATGACGTTTTCAAGCGTTTTAAACGTCTCCAAATGCTGAGGTCCAATGGAAGTGATGATTCCCAGTTTGGGATTTACGAAATCACAGAGTTCTTTGATATCTCCAACTTCCTTTGCACCCATTTCTGCAATTAGAACCTGATGCGTCGGTTTTAGATAAGTCCGAATGGTTCTGGTGAGCCCCATCTTGGTGTTGTAGCTCTCAGGGGTCATCAAGACATTGAAATCCTTGGAGAGAATTTGATTGAGGACATTCTTTGTACTGGTTTTTCCATAACTGCCAGTGATTCCGATGACGGTCAGGTGAGGTGCATTTGCCAAAATTCGCCTTGCGTCTCTATAGTAGTATTCGTTAATCTGTCTTTCTATTGGCGAGTTTACTAAATTGCTGAGCATGGTAATTGCAAAGGACAGCGGATATAAAAGTGCAATGGTTACAGCGATGAAAAAGTTGCCGCTGATAAGCCACGAGGCGTAAATGACAACCAATAAAAGTGTATTTGTAAAAATCAAGCGCTTCACCCTAGAGGTGACGTTTAATTTCAGCTTAGTCTGATGAGCGGATTTTATGAGCCAGAAAAAATAGTAGTCCATAACCATCAGCAGGCAGCCCAGCCCCTTTAACCATGGTGAGGAAGGCAAGAGCACCAGTAGAGCACCTAGGATATAAAACACTTCATGCGGCTTTAAATAAGTGTGATTTTTACTGTTGAGCCATCTGAAATAGCGTTTGAATCGGTAAGAATTTTGTTGAAATTTTTGTAGATCGTCAAAGGACCTCAAAAAGGTCATGACCACTATGATAAACAGACCTAAAGTCATGTGCTAGCCTCCAATAAACGTTTTAAGAATAGCCAAGAACCTAGAGGGTTGCTCTAGATAAGTGAAGTGCCCAGCACCGTCAAAGACCACAAGTCCTGCATCTGGAATCAGGGATTCCATTACTTGGGCATCAGAGAGTGGCGTCGCCGTGTCTTGATCGCCCCAAATCAGAAGCGTCGGCACAGAAATGTTTGGAAGGTAAGCCTTTAAATCTTCATTGACCACTTTTGAAAGCACTTGTTTCATAATGGGGGTTGCCATTTTATAATCGGCACTTGAGTATTTTTCTGAATACGCCTTGACTGGTTCTGACAGCAAATAGGAAAAAACCGGGAGTTTACTTGCAAATCGCATGGCCTTAAACCCGTTGACTTTTAAATAATAAGACGGTTTTCTATCGGGCTTGATACCGGCACTGTTGACCAAAATCAATTTGCTGTATTGAACTTGTCCAGAGAGTTTAATGGCAACTCTGCCGCCAAAGGAATGCCCCACAACCACGGGATTTAAAATGCCAAGTTCATCTAAAAATGCCTTGGTTAAATCCGCATAATCGGAAAGAGCATAGGCTGAATCTGGCTCGGATGACTCACCAAATCCGGGAAAATCAAGTGCAAAAACCTGATAGTAAGCTGAAAGATCATGGATCACTTGATTAAAACTTTGTAAATTTGTGCCCCACCCGTGTAAGATGACCACGGGTTTTCCGTGTCCCTTAACAACGTAGTGAACGCTCAGGGATTTATAATTAAAAAAATGCATAATTTACCTCGATAGATAGAATATTTCACACTACATTTTATCACAAATAACCCAAGTAAATAAGCTCCTTAATAGATACTGTTATTGAAATGTAATAAACAATTGCAAAACGCATGATATAATATTGGTAGAAATATACCATGAGAAACGGAGGATTAAAATGAGTAGAAATATATATTATAAAGTATTGGCAGTTTTTCTCGCAGTGATGTTGGTGGGCAATGCAGCTTTTGCGGCGGTTGCCGTCACAGATGTCACTTCATCACATTGGGCAAATGACTACGTGCAGAGCGTTGTGGAAAAGGAGATTATGGCCCTCAATGAGGATGGGAGCTTTAAACCAAATGACAATGTCACCAATGTGGAGACCATTATCGTCCTATATCGTGCAGCGAAACAGGCTGGCTTTTTAAATGGCGTTAACCTCAATACTCTGACCAGCAAGTATGAAGCAGATCTCGAGGGACTTGGAATTCCCAAGATGCTTGCTCCATATGGCGGCGATGTCTACCCGGCACTTTCCTACGCACTTGAGAACAAGATTTTGGTCATGGATGAAGTGAAGTACTTCATCAGCAACGGGAAACTCACTGAGGCCAAAAAAGTGGACACGTCTGTGTTTTTCGGAAAGGCGCTAAACGTCTATAAAAATGAAAATCTAAACAAGATTATCTCGCTTTCCTATAAAGATGCCTTTGACATCTCGCTAGGGGCTTTAAAATATGTCAATTTGCTAATCGAGTATAACCTCATCTCCAATAAGGGTGACAGTAACGGGAACTTCAATCCGAAGAGCATCATCAATCGGTCGGTGTTGGCAGTTTATGCAGATGGCTACTATAAGGCAATTGGTGCAAACGGTCAAGTTGCAACTGGAACAGATTCCACTGTGACCGTTCCCAATCCTTCTGAGACAACAGATACAAGTGGTTCAACAGATACGGCAACTCAGAGTTCAGATGACGTAACCGTATCGGGAACTATCACAGATATTTTCACAGATTTGAAATTGATTGAGGTTAAAGAAGCAAGCGGCAAGACTTCAGTATATGATTTAAAACAGGCCAAAATCTATGCAGATGAGAGCTTGATTGACTTTTCTAGTCTTGAAAAGACCACACTGGTAAAACTCACAATTACAGGTGGTAGCGTGGAAACTGTAAAATTGGATAAAGCCTACGATAAAGTAGAGGGAACTTTCATACAAGTAACAGAACTCATGGGAGAAACTCAGAAATTCCGATCTATGAAGATTCAACTGCCATCTAACGCCTATGATTTTAAAAGGGTATACACCTCAACGCCAGTTACCATAGATGGTGTTCAGAAAACAGTTGAAGACCTTAAAACTGGCTATAAAGTGGTGGTTGCGTTTGACGGTTACGACGCAAAAAGTGTAACGGCTTATTCGGAGTTTTATCAGATTGGAGGCATGCTAAAGGACTCAATCAATCCAAAGGCGCCAACTGCACTGTCTATGACAATGGATAACGGAAACTCATTCTATCAGGAACTCACATCAGAGGTCTCTTTTTCAAACACTGAGAATCTGCTTAATAAAAACGACATCGTAAAAGTAGTCTTGAAATACGGAACGGTTATTTCCATAGAGTACATTGGACAAGCTAAAGATTTGGTGGGAACAATTGAGGAAATTCACATCACGAAGACACCTAGCATTGCCATCAAACTGGATACAGGTATCGTCGAGACATATACCTTATCAGATAAGGCAAAACTTGTAGATGATGCGGGGAACGAGACTCTGACAATTTACGACCTCAGATTGGATCAAATTGTGAGAATGCACGTTGGCATTGAGGGGATCGACAGGATTGACTTTAGCAAGGAAACGGAAACAGTTAGCTTCAGCGGAACTGTGACAAATGTCTTCGCCACAACTAATTTATTGATTGTAAAAGGTGATGATGGAACAACTAAAACCGTTGGATTTGCTCAAAACTCAGGCCTTAAAATCACGGACTATGTCATTGGTGATAAACTCTTTATAAAGGGCAAACAATTGACAGAGGTTCTCTTCGAAGCGGACTCGATTGTGGTTACAAAAAATTGAGTTGAGGTCTGCAAAAAAATGTTGACTTTAAAATCGAATGTGGATATACTATCTAAGTATTATTAAATCGGTATAGTGACACCCTTATGGGTGGCTACTTGAGCCTTAGGAACAAGAGTGTTTAGTCATCCTTAAGGGGTGACTTCTCACTCTTTTTTTGTATAAAAGTATTTATAGGACATTTTTTCCAATTTTGAAAGGAGCGTTTTTGATGAGCACTAAATATATTTTCGTGACCGGAGGTGTAGTTTCTTCTTTGGGGAAGGGAATCACGGCGGCATCACTGGGACAATTGTTAAAGGCCAGAGGCCTAAAAGTAACGATTCAAAAGTTTGACCCTTATATTAACGTCGATCCGGGGACGATGAGCCCGTATCAGCATGGAGAGGTCTTTGTAACAGATGATGGCGCGGAAACAGACCTTGACTTGGGACACTATGAGAGATTTATAGACATCAATTTGTCTAAGAACAGCAACGTTACAACTGGAAAGATTTATTGGTCAGTGCTCACAAAAGAAAGAAGAGGCGACTATCTTGGCGCCACAATTCAAGTTATTCCTCATATAACAAATGAAATCAAAGAACGACTCATGCGTGCTGCAAAAGAGACAAATGCAGATGTTGTCATCACTGAAATTGGAGGAACTGTTGGCGATATTGAATCGCTTCCATTCCTGGAGGCAATTCGACAGGTTAAATATGACGTTGGCCGTGAAAATGTCATGTATATCCACCTGACTCTGCTTCCTTATCTGAGCAAAGCTGGTGAACTGAAGACAAAGCCAACTCAACACTCGGTTAAAGAGCTCAGAGAAATCGGAATTCAACCAGATTTAATCGTGTGTAGAACTGAAAAAGAAATTTCACAGGAAATGAAGGAAAAGATTGCACTATTTTGCAGTGTCGGCCCTAAAAATGTCATTCAAAATTTAGATGCTGAGACCCTTTATTCAGTTCCATTGACGCTGGAAAAAGAAGGCCTTGCTGAAAAAGTGTGCGAGTTTCTTAAAATCTCGTGTGCAGAACCTGACTTTACTGAATGGGAAAGAATTGTGGAGCTGGAAAAGAACCTGACTCAAACCGTTAAAATTGCATTGGTCGGAAAATATGTAGAGCTTAAAGATGCCTATCTGTCGGTTGCAGAGGCTTTAAAACACGCTGGTCTTGCAAACGAAGTTGCAATTGAAATTGACTGGGTTCAATCGGAAAACATCACATCTGAAAATGTTCACGAAGTGTTGGACGGTGTTGACGGAATCCTAGTTCCAGGTGGGTTTGGATTTAGAGGTGTGGAAGGCAAAATTGAAGCTGTAAAATATGCAAGGGAAAAGAACATTCCTTTCTTCGGAATCTGTCTTGGCATGCAAATGGCTGTTATCGAGTTTGCAAGGCATATTCTCGGCTATAAAGAAGCTCATAGTGCAGAACTCAATGGATTGACACCAGTGCCAGTGATTGACCTCATGCCTGAGCAACACGATGTGGAAGATATGGGCGGTACCATGAGACTGGGACTTTACCCATGTAAAATTAAGCCGGACACGTTGGCGCATAAAGCGTACGGAGAAGATTTGATTTATGAGAGGCATCGCCATAGATATGAGTTTAACAATACCTATAGAGATGAAATGCTGGAAAAGGGCTTGATTTTATCTGGACTGTCTCCAGATGAAAGGTTGGTTGAAATCGTGGAACTTCCTGACCACCCTTGGTTTTTGGCAGTTCAATTCCATCCAGAATTCAAATCTAGACCAACTCGATCGCATCCACTTTTCAGAGACTTTATAAAAGCGGCAAAAGAAGTGCAGTAATTTTGAACGAACAGGTAATCATTTAATATAAAATAAGGTATAATGAATCAGAGCCCATTAGAGGCTCTGATTTAATATAAGCGCCATTGCCTTGCTTTAAGAGAATGACGGCAATTAATCTGGCAAAAACAATTACGGGGGCTCACAATGAATAGACCGAAAATTAGTGTCGTAGTACCAGCATATAATGAAGAATTAAATATGGCACCACTTTACGAACGGCTCATACCAACACTGAATAAAATCAGCGAGGCATATGAGATCGTCGTGGTTGACGATGGCAGCCGGGATAAAACTGTGGAAGAGGTTTTAAAATTGAGAGAAAGAGATGAACGGGTTAAACTGGTGTCTTTTTCGAGAAATTTTGGGCATGAAATGGCCAATACAGCTGGATTCAGAGCTGCTACAGGGGAGGCGGTTGTCATTATTGATGCTGATTTGCAAGACCCACCCGAATTGATAGTAGATATGTATGAAAAGTTTAAAGAGGGTTATGACGTTGTCTATGCCAAGAGGCGGACGCGTAAGCGGGAGAGTTTCTTAAAAAAAATGACCTCAAAACTCTTTTATCGAGTTCTAAAATTCATGAGTGATACAGAAATTCCACTGGACACAGGTGATTTTAGACTACTCAGCAGGCGAGCAGTACAAGAACTCAATGCCATGAATGAAAAAAATAGATTTTTTAGAGGTTTAACCCACTGGATAGGCTTTAAAGTGACCTATGTCTATTTTGACAGAGATGAACGAAATGCTGGAGAGACAAAATACAGTTACATCAAGTTGATGCGACTGGCAGTGGATGCAATCTTATCATTTTCCTATAAGCCGCTTAAACTGTTTAGCCTCGTGGGCTTCTTGTCAGCTGGCTTTGGATTTCTGATGATGATTTACTGGGTAATTATAAAACTAATGTTTGGAAATCCAACGAATGGCTGGACGTCTATTGTCACCATCATGCTTTTTTTCTTTGGAATCATTATGATGCAGATTTCCGTCGTGGGCGAATATATTGCCAGAATTTATGAAGAGGTGAGAGAACGTCCTCTTTATATTGTGGGCAGAACAGAGGGAATTGATCCAGAAAGAGGCGGAAGGGATGAGTAAGGGCAAAAACTTGATGAATGAGGGCATACGCTACCTAGTGGCAGGTGTCCTCACGACGCTGGTCAACCTCTTGATTTATCAGTTACTCCTGTGGGTGGGGATTTCGTATCTTCCATCCACTACAATTGCGTTTATCTGTGCAGTGATATTTGCCTTTGGTTCAAATAGGCGATTTGTCTTTAGAGTAACTGGAACAGATAGATTGACAGCAGAATTCTTTTTATTTGCAGGCAGCAGATTGACCACATTCTTAGTGGAGACTGCGGGATTGATTCTAATGATTGAAGGGTTTTCCACAGGGGAGATGACTGCAAAGGTAATCATGAACGTGATCGTCATTGTATTAAACTATCTAATCAGCAAATTTTGGGTTTTCAACGGGAAAGAAAGTGAACGACAAGAGGAAATAAACAAAGAGGAGCAGACGATGAAGAAATGGACATGGGAGGAACGAGAGTGGAAACCACTATTGACACTAGTCGCTTTTTTAATAGTGGGGGCTGTCCTTAGGATTTGGTTTATCACTCAAATTCCAACCGAGCAACAGTTTGATTTTGAAACCTACCAGCAACTGGCGGTGAACATAGCCACAGGTCAGGGATATACATTGGGAGGATATCCTGTAGCGTGGCAGGGGATGCTCTATTCCACAGGGTTGGGAGTCCTTTATAAACTCATGGGAAGTACCTCTGAACTGATTCCCAAAGGACTCAATGTACTCATGTCTGAAATGACGATTTTGTGGGTCTATCTCATTTTGAAGAAAATTTACAACCGCCCTTGGGCCGTTTGGATTGCGGTTGCGTGGATGACTTTCATGCCGCATCAGATTGCCTATTGCAATGTCGTAGGAACTGAGATCATAACTGCATTTCTCCTCGGTGGAACCATCTGGGTGAGCCTTTTGGAAATCAAAGCGAGATATAAATTCCCTGCACTGGGGGTACTCAGCGCGTTGCTGGCGCTTTCAAAGCCCTTTTTTCTGGCGTATCCCTTGGTGCTGGGCGTTGCAGAATACTTGATGAGCCATAACTGGAAGCGTTCAATTGCCCTCTTTGGGAGCAGTTACCTCATCATGACGCTGGTGATTCTGCCTTGGTCTCTTAGAAACCTTGAAAAATATGATCGCTGGGTTCAAATCTCCTATAACTCAGGGTTTAACCTCTACATCAACAACAATGCACAAAACGTCCACGGTGGTTGGATGGATTATCATCAAATTGAAAAGCCAGAGGCGCTTGAAAAAGCCATCGAAGCGGAAGTTGCCGCACATGGTGATTCAGTCAAGACATCTCCCAATTTGGAAGTGCTTCTAAAGCCCTATGCCATGACTTATATCAAATCGCATCCGCTTGAATTTTTTAAACTTGGCGTCATAAGGATACACTCGACGTATTTTAACGGGGCTTGGGACTTGGACGCTTGGACGATGAACGGGCTAAAGTATGAGGACTCGGAGAGTGGACTGGATGAGTTTGCCTATTCAAGGCTCATGAATTTTTACAGATCGGTTTCAGACATCTCACTGGCAATCATAAGCGGTTTTGGAATCGTGTTTGTCTTCATGAATATATGGCGATTTATTCGGAGTCTTTTTTCGAGAAGGGGAGATCTCAAACCTCATATTGTGATTCCCGTCATCAATCTGGCATTTGTCTCTCTTGTGTTCTTTGTCTATGAGGGACAACCGAGGTACAATTTTATTGTTTTATTCCTTTTAATCATGGCTTTTGCAATTGGATTTGATATCTTAAGAGATAATTTTAAAGAGTCTGAGGGAAAGGCCTTCAAAAGTGGCGTGTAATGTTGTAGAATAGTGCATGAGGGATCAAATTATTATAATTTGGAGGGACAACATGTCAGAAAAAGCAATGATTAGAATGAGAATGAGCATGCACGACGCACACTATGGTGGCAATTTAGTGGATGGTGCTAAAATGTTAAACCTGTTTGGCGATGTGGCAACTGAACTTTTAATCCGTCAAGATGGAGATGAGGGTCTGTTTGCAGCTTATGAAAGTGTGGAGTTCTTAGCACCAGTATACGCTGGAGACTACATTGAAGCAGTGGGTGAAATTACAAAATTGGGTAATTCATCACGTAAAATGGTGTTTGAAGCGAGAAAGGTTATTATTCCTAGACCTGATATCAACGACTCAGCTTGTGATGTATTAGAAGAACCAGTTGTGGTTTGTAGAGCAGTTGGTACTTGCGTCGTTCCTAAAGATAAACAGAGAAATAAATAGGGGGCGCATATGGAAAAGTTAATTATAACGGCAGCTTTAACAGGTGCTGAAGTTACCAGAGATCAACAACCTAATTTGCCACTGACACCAGATGAAATCGCGGAAGCGGCTTATGAGTGTTATTTGGC
Organism: Firmicutes bacterium UBA6806; assembly: GCA_002452745.1. Lineage (GTDB taxonomy): Bacteria > Bacillota > Clostridia > Peptostreptococcales > Acidaminobacteraceae > Fusibacter_A. Next base: position 59,438 of record DKFC01000058.1, on the reverse strand, counting down.
AGGGGCGTCAATTGTGCACGTTCACGCAAGAGATGCTGAAGGCAACCCAACTCAGGATATTGATGTTTACAAAGAGATAAAAGAGAAAGTTGAAGCGAAGTGTCCGATTATTTTTCAACCTTCAACAGGCGGTGCAGTTTGGCATACACCTGAACAAAGACTTCAACCAGTGGACCTCAAGCCAGAAATGGCAACATTGAGCTGTGGAACTTGTAACTTTGGACCAGATGTCTTCATGAACTCGGAAGAATACATCGAAAAATTTGCGGTGAAAATGCAAGAAATGGGTGTTAAACCCGAAATCGAAGTCTTTGAAAGAGGCATGATTGAAAATGCAAAGAGACTTGTGAAAAAAGGTCTTGTTAAAGCACCTTTGCATGTTGACTTTGTCTTAGGTGTTCCAGGTGCATGTCCTGGAAACCCAGAAGACCTCATGTTTATGGTAAATCAAATTCCTCAAGACTGGACCTGGACAGTTGCTGGGATTGGCCGAACAGAAACACCACTTGCTGTTATGGCAATTATCATGGGTGGACACGTTCGTGTTGGATTTGAAGATAATGTGTACTATTCAAAGGGAAGACTTGCAAAATCAAACGCAGAATTTGTGGAAAGAATTGTGAGACTTGCTAAGGAAATTGGTCGTGAAGTGGCAACGCCAGATGAAGCGAGAGCGATTTTAGGCCTTAAGTAAGAGATATAGTATTTAATTGAGATTGTTAAACCAATAAATAAAAAGGCACCTGTTAAACCCCGCATGGGTTTAACAGGTGCTTTTTCAATTTTTGAAAGTCTCAACGTTTAAAATGGTAAGAACTCAGTCTTCTTAAACTGAGAGTAATGCCCAATGAGGTTGATGTTGAAATATTTAAGCGACTTTTGGCTCTGATCATCCTTGTAGCGAACTTCCCATCCAATATCTGTGACAATCCAGCGTCCGTTGATGAAGGTTTCAGCCCAGTAGTGGGACATTTGCTCATTTGTTCCCCTGACGATTCGAGCGGGGATGTTCATGGAGCGCATGAGCCCTGTATACAAGATGGCCAGATCGACTTCTGTACCACTGGTTTTGCCGAGCATTTCCACAGTGGTGGAGAGCATGGCGCTTTCAGTGACGGGTTCGTAGCTGTAGTTGCTGCGTAGCCATTCGTAGACGGTCTTGGCTTTGCTATAGTCATTGGTGAGGTTGTAAGTCAAACTGTTTACCTGTTGATAAACGGCGTTGTTGTCATAATTGATGTAGTCGGAAGGCAGCAGGAATTTAATGGCGTCGTTGGATAGATTGATGACGCTGAACTTCATGATGACTTTCTTCGCATCTATTGGCATCTCCAGAGAAGTTGCCTTGTTGACGATTTCGTCTAGCGTCAGACCCAACATTTCCTCAGAGGATTTTGGTGCTGAATCATCTGCATATTCGACCATGATGGTGATGTTGTGCTTGCCAAGGCCAAATGGCGTAAAGATATTTGCTTTAAACGCATTTGCCACCACAGGCGCATAGTACTCCGTCTTCTCATTGCCTTTTGAGACGACTATATGAAGCCCCTCAACTTTTGAATCTTCTGCGACCGTTCCTGAAATTTGGAATTGGTTATCGACTTCCATATTCGAGTAGATTTTTGAATCCAGTTTCATGCCAACTTCAAAGAATTTTGCCAGTTCGAGATAGTGTTCACTGCTCTCGTCAACAGTTAACTTGCTGATTTGGAAAGTACCTAAAATCGTGTCAAAGACAGTCTGAGCATCTTCAAAACTGACGAGGTCATTGACCTCTCCGTCAAAGATGTATCCATTGTTGTTCTCGAAAAGCACATACATAAATCGCTTTTTCATGACGCCGTTATCGTTGAAAGTGTAGGTGACCATTCGGCATAGAAATTCACCGAAAAGGCGGTCAGAGAAATGGACATCCTTAATTCTACTGCCGTATTGATACTTTAGATTGGTCACCAACGCTTCAGCCAGAATGGAACGATTGAAGGTGCTGTCTAAAGGTAAAACACGGGGTTCAAATTTAAAGTATTCATAGTCGTTGTCAACGCCATAGGTTGAATAGGTGCCCTCTACTTTCTCCCAATACTCGGGAACGAAGAAGCTGATGCCCCAGTTGATGGTATTGATTTTTTTGTAGTGTTGTCCGTTGAACTGCTCATATTCGTAGAGATTTTCTCTAAAATCTAAATTGATGCCGTGCTTGCTTTTATCAAGTGTATAATTTAAATCAAACACATTTGCGATAAAGGTCACAGGGATAAAGAGTTCTCCATTTCGAAGAAGTGGTTCAAGTCCCATATCGGTTTCTTTTCCGTTGACATAGGCTAAGCTGTTGCCAATTTGTATCTTTAAAAAGACGTTATCACGGTAGGCGAGGAGCTCTTTTGTACCTTCTATCCAGTATATCTGAATGCCCAGTTTTTCAAACATGGCCCTTGCAGGTACCATGATATAATTTCTGAAATAAATAGGGGGACTGGAGAAAGTAATCTCAAAATCGTCCAAGAATACGGTTCCAATAATGGGTGTTCCATCCATGATAGGCGTGTTTGCATAGGATAGTGACGGCATCAAGAGGCAAATGATGATGAAGCACGCCAATAGCTTTTTAGTCATATAGACCACCTTTGTTTGCTTTGTTTATGATTATATGTTAGTATTAACACTAGTAACCGTTCTAAATGCTCCGAGGTATTCCAATCGAGAGGATCTATCCGATCCAATAAACCCCTGTAATGATTTGATGAACATCTATATTAATATATCACAAAATGGACCTTTTTAAACTAGTCTTTAAGTCATTGTTCATCAAAATTTAAAATATTAGCGTTTAGCTTTGCTCTGCCCGAAACTGTGCTGTGGAAATCACTTGGGGAATCCAAATCGATATTGGTATGAAGGCGTTGGAATTACATAAGATTATAAGAGTCTAAATATCGCCGATATCTGGACTTGAGTAGTGGGAGGAAACATGGATATAAGGACCCTGCGATTAAAAAAAGTGCAGGATTTGAAAGAAATCGCCAAGGCAATGGGGATTGAAGATATTTCAAAAAAACGCAAGGATGAACTGATAGACTTAATCATCAACGGCAACCAAGAAGCCTCAGAAAATGCCAGCGAGGAGACCATTGAGTTTTTAGACGATGGTTATGAAGAGGAACCAGAAGATGAAGATGAAGAAATTTGTCAGGAGGATGATTCTTCAGAAGGCGAGTCCTGTGAACAAAGTAAAGGGCAGTCTCAGGGAAGAGATGACGGCAAGCAGGATGTTGAAGGCGTCCTTGAAATCATAGAGCAGGGATACGGATTTTTGAGGTTTGAGAATTTCCTATCCAGTGAACTGGATGTTTATGTTTCACCCTCTCAGATTCGCAAGTTTTCCATGAGAACGGGAGATAAAATTATGGGTGTCACAAGAACGCCTAATCCCGGCGAGCGGTTTCGGGCGCTTCTCTATGTGAAACAAATCAACGGATTGAGACCTCAATCAAATGGACACAGACCTAAATTTGATGACTTGACCCCGATGTATCCAACTTCTAGATTTAAACTGGAGGGAGACTCGAGAGAACTCGCCATGAGGATTATAGACATTGTCTCTCCAATAGGCAAGGGGCAGCGGGGACTTATTGTGGCACCTCCTAAATCTGGCAAGACTATATTACTTCAAAAAATTGCCAAGAGCATTTCAAAAAATTATCCAGATGTGGAGCTCATCGTTCTGCTGATTGACGAAAGGCCAGAAGAAGTAACAGACATGAAGCGGTCTATAAATGCCGACGTGGTCTACAGTACCTTTGATGAATTGCCATCACATCATATAAAAGTGGCGGAGATGGTATTAAATCGTGCGAAGGCACTTGTGGAGCAGAAAAAGGATGTCGTCATTTTGTTAGACAGTATCACACGACTTGCACGGGCATACAACTTGGTGATGCCATCCAGTGGAAAAACCCTCTCAGGTGGACTTGATCCCAATGCGCTTCACAAGCCAAAGCGATTTTTTGGTGCGGCGAGAAATGTTGAAGAAGGTGGTTCTCTAACCATTTTGGCAACGGCACTTATTGAGACGGGCTCTCGAATGGACGATGTGATCTTTGAGGAATTTAAAGGAACGGGCAACATGGAGTTGATTTTGGATCGAAAACTCTCAGAGAAGAGAATCTTCCCATCGGTTGATATTCGAAAATCTGGAACAAGGCGAGAAGAGTTTTTATTCGAACAAGATGAACTGGAAGCTGTGTGGCGAATTCGGCGGCATCTGGATCGTTCAAATGGTTCTGAGAGCACAGAAAAACTCATAGACACCCTGATTAGCACTCGAAATAATGAAGACTTTGTAAAACTAATCAATCGCGATTTTTCATAAAAAAATATTGAACTTGAAAATGAGTTGTGGTATAATGATAAGGCTTGAAATTAGATTAAATAAAAATTGATATAAATTAACGGAAAGAGGTGAACTAGAATGAAACAAGGAATTCATCCAGATTATCATGAAGTAGAAGTCCATTGCGCATGTGGCAACACATTTACAACTAAGTCTACAAGAGAAGAAATCAGAATCGAAATTTGTGCAGAGTGTCATCCGTTCTTCACTGGTCAAGTTAAACAAGTTGAACGTGGTGGTAGAGCAGATAAATTTAAAGAGAAATATGGTCTTAAATAAGACAAAGTACTTTGAGGTTAGGAGAAATCCTAACCTTTTTTATTTTTTGACAAATCATCCGATTGACAAGGCGATCATTTCTTGCAGTGCAAATTTTATGACACAATATGTGATGACTTTACATAAGATTATCTTTTCTAAGCCTAAACATGCGAGACACGTTGATGTTTCAATGAAAAATATGTTCAAGATGGGGGTGTCGAATGACACTATTCATTAATTTGCCATTAAGGTATCATATACGTAATATCCTGACATGATTGGGATATTTCTAGTCTTGATTTTCCCATATTATCCATTTTAAGTCATCATATCCTAAGTTTAATATATTACATTAATTGTTCTGAACAGAGACAATAAATTTCAGATGACAATTGTTCGGAGAGGTTTGGTTCATGCTCAAGGATACAAATGGAAACGCGATATATTTCTGAATAGCAAGAGGTAGAGAGAATCTATCTCAAAAATGAAAGATTTGTTTTCACTTAATCCGCAAGATCGAGGGACAAGTGCTTTTGCGCTTTGAATAGATAGGGACTAGTGACGAAAAAAGAAACGGGCTTTTGGGGGAGCTGAGTGATAAAACTAAAAACTTATGATGAAAATCTCTTCATCCGACAATATTAAATGCTCAGGATAGTAATTGATTAGTGGTTTTTCAGAATTTTGAGCTGTAAATAAGGTAGCAAGGGAGATGGAAGAGGTAATGATTAAAATGCTAATAGTGGATGAAGTCAAAGTCCTAAGCGAATTTTTGAGATTGGTGGTTGAAAAGTATCCAGAGTTTGCAGTGGTAGGCTGCGTGAGAAGCGATAAGAAGACAACTGAGATGGAAAACAGTGAAATGCCTGAAATCATGATGCTGGATTTAAATGAATTGATTGACAACAATCATGACATTTTAGTCAAGTTGAGAAAAACACATGGGAATGCTAGAATCGTAATTTTTACTGGGAAAGAGGGCAAAAAAAAAGTATCGGAGCTATTTGCCGACAAAGTTGAGGAGTATGTCTTAAAAGATGCCTCAATGGGAGAACTGGAATGCGTCTTGGACGAGGCACTAATGAATGGGAAGTACATAAACAAAGTTGATGAAGGGCTGGAAGAGAGAGCGATCAAACTGGTGCGGCGGAAGCGAGAGAGTGATTTCTTAGGGGTTACGCTGACAGAGAGAGAGCGAGATGTGCTGGCACTGGTCACAGAGGGAATGACCAATGAAGAGATAGCGGATATGCTGGGCATTTCTTTTGGGAGAGCCAGAAATATTGTAACTGGACTCATATCAAAGTGTATGGTAAAAAATCGGACACAACTTGCTGTAATGGCCACCAGACACTTTATTCTAAATTGAGTAAATCTATGAAGAAGGAGGCGACAACTCAAAGGGGCAACTGAATGGCAAAGGCGTTATTTAAAGGGGAAATTTCGCTTTTGCAGCTAGGAGATGGTGTAAACAAGGAGGATAAGTACGCAGCTATGAAATCAATAAGAATGAGACTAATTGTAATTTTTACAGTACTGATTTTGGGAGTAACCGTGGGGCTCGGAAGTGTCATCATCAAGTTGGTGAGCAATACGCTCATTCAAGATGCACATGAAGAAATTCAGACAAAGGCAGAATCAGAATCCAAGTATTTTGAAGAGATTATCGAGGTTGAAAGTCGTTATATTGAGGGCATCGCCAGAAATCCACTGCTTCACGATGCAACGGCAACCTTGGACGAGAAGATACGCTTTTTTGAAGAAGAGGCGAGCAGGACGGGGTATATTTCCTTTGCAGTGGCAGATATGAGTGGGCAGAGTCTGACGTTTGATAAGAGCAGAGATAAGGTGGATGTCAGCGATAGGGACTACTTTAAAAAAGCAATTGAAGGACAGACCAACACATCGGATGTCATCATCAGTAAAGTGACGGGCGAACCTGTGGTCATTTATGCTGCACCAATTTATGATGGTGGAAAAATAACAGGGGTCTTTTATGGCAGGCGAAGCGGCGAAGTGTTCAGCATCGCTGTCAGTGAAGAGAATTATGGAGATACGGGTTATGGCTATATTGTAAATTCAGACGGGACGGTTATAGGACATCCCAATTACGAATATGTGTCTAGCCAGTACAACTTCATTGAGGCGGCAAAAGAAGATGCCAATTTGAACGAGTTGGCTGATCTCATAAAAAATAAGATGCTCAGTGGCAAGTCTGGCAGTGGTGAATATGAAATTGATGGAAAAGAGATGCTTGCGGGGTTTGCGCCAATAGAAAGAACCCCGTGGGTGATGACGATTGCCATCCAGCAAAGTGAAGTTCTCGAAAAAGTCAATCATATGATTGCTGTACTTGGACTTTTAATCATTGGCGCAATTATCATTGGAGGCGTATTGACCTATGTGGTCAGTGGGACCATAGCGAGACCGATTCAGTACATTACAGGACAGATAGAAAGGTTGTCAGCGCTGGATTTCACGGTATCAGAAGATGCCAAATCATCTGCGTATTTAAGCCGAAAAGACGAAATCGGGAAGATGGTGGCTGCCCTTTCAGGCATGCAGAAAAACGTCTCTCAGTTTGTTGCAAAGACTGCTGAATCAGCTGAGAGTGTCGCTCTGTCCTCGAAAGAGCTGACAAGCGTCTCGCATCAGGCCGCAATTGCTGCCGATGAAGTGGCGAAGGCGCTTGAGGAAATTGCAGGGGGCGTCAGTGAACAGGCAAAAGATACCGAAAGCACAGCACATAATATTGATGAGCTTGGCAGATTGCTGGAAGCGGATTCGAAGATTATAAAAGATTTAAATGAAACGGTCAATCAAATTGAAAAACACAAAGAAGAGGGATTCTTGATTCTAGATGATTTGGTGGAGAAATCAAGGCGCAACCACGATGCCGCCGATGACGTTTACAGTGTTGTCACTCAGAACAATCAAAGCGCCATCGAAATTGAAAATGCCAGCAGTATGATAGAGAGCATCGCTGAACAGACAAACTTACTTGCGCTTAATGCGGCGATAGAGGCTGCTAGAGCTGGTGAGGCAGGTCGTGGGTTTGCAGTGGTCGCCGATGAAATTCGAAAATTGGCTGAAGAATCCAATAATTTTACCAAGGACATCAAGAAGGTCATTGATGAACTTAAAGAGCGCTCAATGGTAGCTGTGGAAAGCATCGGAGAAGTTAAGACCATTGTGTCAGATCAATCCCAAAGTGTTTCTGCCACTGAGGAGAAGTTCAAGGGCATCGCACAGGCCATAGATTCGATTATGGCCATCATTGGACAACTGAATCAATCCGAGATAAAGATGTCTCAAAACAAGGATGATATTGTCAGACATATCAGCAATCTATCAGCTATATCCGAAGAAAACGCAGCGGGAACGCAAGAGGCTTCTGCTTCCATGGAAGAACAAGCGGCGACAATTCAAGATGTCGCTCATTCGGGAGAAGGGCTTGAGAAAATTGCAGCGGCTTTGAGGGAGTCTATTAAACAATTTAAACTGTAACATTAGGGCCTGACATCTTAAGCAGATGTCAGGTCATGCCAAATATAATCAGGGATAGGACAGAATACGTTTAATCATTGAAGGAGGGGAAACGTGATTATCAAAGAGGCATGTGTAGGGAGTATAGAAGCGGCAATAGAAGCTGAAAAAATGGGCGCAGATCGACTAGAGATATGCGAGAGACTCGATATTGGTGGAATTACGCCTTCGGAAACATTTTTAGAAAGAGCGGCGAGTCTGGTGTCGCTTCCAATAGTTGTGATGATAAGGCCAAGAGGTGGCGGGTTTATCTATAATCCCCACGAGTTGGAGTTGATGGTTGAAAACATCTATAGATGCAAGGCGCTTGGTTATTACGGTGTTGCACTTGGCACTTTGACACATGGTGGAAAGATAAACATGCCTCAGATGAGGAAACTGATGAACGCTGCAAAGGGCATGTCAGTTACTTTTCACATGGCTTTTGACGAAGTGCATGACATGAGCGAATCTATGAAGCGGTTGATAGAACTTGGAGTGGATAGAATTCTCACTCGAGGAGGGGAACGAAGCGCTCTTGAGGGGTCGGCAACGATTCGAAGGATGGTTGAGCTCAGCGAGGGTCGAATTGGCATCATGCCCGGTGGAGGCGTCACAAGGGAGAATTACATAAAATTGACGCAGAGCACTGGGACAAGGGAGGTACATGGAACTAAAATTGTCTAGGCAAGGTGGACGGATCATAAGTCTCAGATATGAGTGGTAGAGAGCATAGGGCTTGGACATTCCTCGGAAATCGGACTATAATAGGAATAGTGAATTACACTTTAAAACAGAAATTATACGGGGGATACGATGGCAAAATTGTATTTTAGATATGGTGCAATGAACTGTGGAAAATCCACGGCTCTGATGCAAGTTATGCACAACTATCACGAGCAAGGCATGAAGGCAATTATCATTAAGCCCTATACGGATACTAAGGGCGGAGACCGAGTTGTTTCAAGGCTTGGAATCGACAAGAAAGTCGATTTGCTCATAAGGGCAGATGACAATGTAAACGACATTTTGGATACCTACATGAATAAAAATGGCTCAATTGATTGTATTCTTGTGGATGAAGCACAGTTTTTTAAGAGAGAGCATATTGACCATTTTTTTGAAATAGCGGTTAAGAAAAATATACCGGTAATCTGCTATGGACTCAGGACTGATTTTTCCATGAGAGGTTTTGAGGGTTCTGAACGCCTGTTGCTCATAGCGCATAGCCTTGAAGAACTCAAAACCATATGTCGCTGTGGTCATAAGGCGATTTTAAATGGGCGGAAAATAGATGGAAAATTTGTATTCGAAGGCGATCAGGTGGCAATAGATGGAGAAAATCACGTGGAGTATGAATCTCTGTGCGCCTCTTGCTACTTCGAATTTAAAGAGAAGGCATAATGCTGATGGTGGGCCAATTTGAACCAGATAAACAACTGGAAAAGTGGGTGGACTACATCTGGTATGTTTCGGAAGGCGAAATTCCGCAGGCAAGGCGCAAAGATACAATCATGCCGCTTGGACATATGAATGTGATATTTAATTTTCTGGATGGGTATACGATGTTGGAGAAAGGTGTACAAAGATCACTTCCGGATGTAGCTGTCGTGGGGCAAATCAAAACCGCAAAGACAGTTTATTATGGGAAGAGCGTGTTGCAAATTGGCATAGCACTAAAACCCACAGCTTTTATGCTGCTATTTCGAAAGAATAGTGAGGACTTCACTGAATGTATTGAAGAGGGGCCTGAAATGCTCATGGACTTGCATGAGACATTAAAGCGAATTGAGACGGTGGAACAAAAAGTTGAGCGGATTTGGAAATTTCTCAAGGAACGGCGTGCTGTCTATTACAGAGATGACCAATTGATGGAGCAGATGATGACTTATATAGAGTCTTCTGTTGACAATTTTAACGTCTCAGTCATGGCAGAGCACTTTTATATGAGTGTGAGCACTTTAGAGCGGTATTTTAAGAGGACCATCGGGTTGACGCCAAAGGCATATGCAAATATCAAACGATTTGTGATAAATCAGCGGTCGGAGTGTGATAAAGTCCTTTATTATGACCAATCTCATCTCATAAAAGCCTCCAAACTCTACACTGGAAAAACACCGAAGGCATTGACCTATGAACAAGACGAAATTACACTGGATTTTATATTCAATCAAAAATCAGATAAAAATAGAAGTGTATAGTAACAATCAAAAGCCGTAGAATTTGACGTTGATGAATTTTTACAATTTTTTTCCCATTCATGATGCTAAGCTGAATACATGAGGAGGTAATTGTTATGATTTATTTATTCATCAGTTTTATGGCTTTTTTAAATGTCACATTGCTTTCAATCTTAGTGCCTGGGGGCCCAATTGAAAATAGAGATTTTTCTGGACTCAAAGGCATCACGTTTTGGGGTTTCAATGTCTTTTTGGTGACGCTGGGGCTCGGCACTTTTTGGACGAGCTATCTCGTATTGAATCAGTTGCCGTTGGCACAGATGATGACACGAATCGTTGCAGGTGGCTATATTGCCGTCTACGCACTTGATCTGGCGATGATTTTTCCAAAATCACCGACTAAAATGTCCAAGCCGTTGATGCTTTTAGAAATTGTCAACCTGTGCATGGCGGTTTATTTGATGATTTTATCGACACAACTATAGTTAGAGGGGAGGACACTGGTGAAATCAATTGGACTCTACTGTTTTTCGGGAACTGGCAATACCTACATCGTGGCCAAAGCCATGGAAGAGGCCTTTATCAAGAGGGGCTGTGAAGTTTCGCTGAATTCGATGGAGATGCCTGTGGATTTGAATAAGGACATGGTCGGGCTTGTTTTTCCAGTTGCAATTCAATCCACCTTTCCAAATGTGTGGGAATTTGTGAATAAGATGCCTCAGTCAGAGGGGCAAAGGGTATTTGTCGTCGATACAATGGAGGCTTTTTCAGGTGGCGTCATAGGGCCTATGAAGAAAATGCTCATCAAGAAGGGCTATAAGTGTGTTGGCGCAAAAGAGTTGAAGATGGCTACCAGCATGCAGACATCTGAGAAGAAGGTGGCAGAGGGACTTTCAAAAAATGAGAAAGCCATTGTAGACATCAGTGATTTTGTAGAGGCGCTGTTAAGTGGTGAGACTACTTGGAGGCGTGTTCCTCTGTTGTCTGACTGGATGAGAAGTATCTCTCGCAATCGCAAGATTTGGACTGATATGAGCAAAAAAATTGAAGTGAGGCATGACGTTTGTGTCGGTTGTGGGCTCTGCGTTAGAAACTGCCCAGTGAAAGCCATTGATTTTCCAGATAAACGCATCATGTTGAATCATGATAAGTGCATTTGCTGCATGAGATGCGTCAATTACTGTCCTAAAAATGCATTTACATTAGGTGGAAAAGAGGTTTATCAGAAAAAGGTTGAAGGTTTTATGCAGAGTGTCAACAAATGACCTAATTAAATTGGGATAATCATATGAAAAATACCCTGAAATATCTTGAGACTAAAAAAAGGAATTTCATATGGCATTTCAGAAGAGAACATCCGCTAAACGAATACAGTGGGTGTTTTTTGGTGTGAAAAACCCTTAGGTGCTGTAAAGAAGGCGACATTTTACAGGTAGAATACTGGCGAGATAAACCTTTACATTTTGTTAATCGGTCGATGTCCGTTTTCTTATCTGTAAATTTATCGTTAAATATGTTAAAATAGTTAACAGTCGTTTAATGAACTGGACACAATATTTTACTATAATATAGAAGATAATGCTATAATATAAGCACAGTTTATCGAAAGGAAATGATATGTCTGAAAAGAATATAAAATACACAAGTATAGGCGGTCAGGCGCTGATTGAAGGCGTTATGATGAGAGGAAAAGACGACATTGCCATTGCGGTGAGAAAACCAGATGGAGAGATTGAAATAAAGATGGAAAAGACGAGCCCTATTGAAAAGTGGAAAGTTGCTAGAATGCCGCTTCTTAGAGGCGTCTTTAGTTTAATTGCCTCCATGACAGTGGGGATAAAGGCTCTAACTTATTCGGCAGAATTCTATGCAGAGGCAGATGATGACTACAAGGAATCAAAATTTGAAAAATTCATCTATGACAAAATGGGCAAACGTGCTGATGATGTCTTGATGGCTATTTCCATTTTAACGGCATTTGGGTTTGCACTAGTGCTCTTTGGCATTGTTCCGACGTTTTCCGTTGGACTTTTAAAGGGCATCATCAAAAGTCAACTGGCACTCAGTGCCATTGAGGGGATTGTCAAAATAGCGGTCTTTATTCTATACATCGTATTGATTTCACAGATGAAAGATATAAAGCGGGTTTTCCAGTATCATGGCGCAGAACACAAGACGATTCACTGTTTTGAAAATGGTGAGGATGTCACTGTGGAAAATGCAAGAAAATATACAACTCTTCATCCGAGATGCGGAACGAGCTTTATCTTTTTCGTGCTCATGATCAGCATCATTCTGTTTACATTTATCAGCTGGTCGAATCTCTTGATGAGAATTGCCATGAAAATAGTCTTGTTGCCTTTGGTGGCAGGTATTTCATATGAACTCTTGAAAGTGGCTGGCAAGTCAGACGCCAAATGGATTACAACTATTAGCAAGCCGGGGCTATTGATGCAGAAACTCACAACGAAAGAACCGGATGACAAGCAACTTGAAGTTGCCATTGCTGCGTTTAAGAGTGTTTTGGATCGCATGGATCCAAAAGACGCCCTCCCAGAGGAGCATTGATACTGAAGGCTTAACTTATTTAAAGTAAAGGGGTGCTGAGGAAATGACTCTACAGGAAATGACCGTTTGGCTGAAAGAACAATTATCGGGATTGACAGATGAATGGGAGACAGAATCAAAGTGGATGCTGTGTCATGTCCTAAAGTGTTCAACCTTGGATCTTCTTCTTTATAAAAATCAGCAAATGGAGTCTGAGGCAATTGAAGAGATAAAAAACATGGTTTTAAGGCGACAAAAGAGAGAGCCCATACAGTACATTTTGGGTGCTCATGAGTTTATGGGCTTGCCATTTGAAGTGAGAGCGGGCGTCTTAATTCCAAGACAGGACACAGAATGTCTGGTTGATTTTTTAGTAAATCTCATAAAGGGCCAGCCGAAGACGGTTTTGGATATTGGAACGGGGAGCGGTGCAATTGCAGTTTCCATTGCGGCGCTTTCACCTTATGCAGATGTGGTCAGTGTGGATATTTCAAAAGAAGCTTTGGATGTGGCTGAGGACAACATCAGATTGAATGGTGTGGAAGGTCGGGTTAGACTTGTGGAAAGCGACTTATTTGAGGCTATAGAAGGTGAAACGTTCGACATTATCGTCTCCAATCCGCCTTATATACCAGAATCAGATAAGCTAAGACTGATGCCTGAAGTATTGGATTATGAACCAGAACTTGCACTTTTTGGTGGAGAAGATGGGTTGGACTACTATAGGCGTATTATTCCAGAGGCAAGAAAGTACCTTCGTTCAGAGGGCCTCCTTATCTTTGAGGCTGGCCATAATCAAGCGGTTGAGATTTCGCGTATGCTGGAACAGTGGGGATATGAGAACATAGGCATATTTAGCGATTTGCGTGGAGTTCCACGTTTTATATATGGGTATTTAAATGCCTGAACAAATCTTTAAGTACGGAATAAATTGGAGGAAAAGATGTTTGATAAATTAGAGTTTATTGAGGAAAGATTTGAGGAGTTGGGTCATAAAATTTCAGATCCAGAGGTTATAAACGATCAGAAATTATGGCAAAAGCTCATGAAAGAGCACTCGGAAATGTCCTTGATTGTTGAGAAATATAAAGAGTACAAATCGGCAAAACAGGGCATTGAAGATGCCAAGGAGATGTTGCAAGAGAGCAACGATGAAGAGATAAGGGAACTTGCTAAAATGGAACTTTCAGAACTGGAAGGTTCAATTGAAGGCATAGAAGTTGAACTGAAAAAACTTCTGCTCCCAAAAGACCCTAATGATGAGAGAAATGTCATCTTGGAAGTTAGAGCAGGTGCTGGTGGAGACGAAGCTGGGCTCTTTGCAGCAGAGCTGTTGAGACTTTATATTAGATATGCAGAGAGACAACGTTGGAAAGTGGAAATCTTAAATACAAATGACACTGGCGTAGGCGGCATTAAAGAAGCCTCTGTAATGATTAAAGGGCAGGGGGCATATTCGAGATTGAAATTTGAAAGTGGAACACATCGTGTTCAGCGGATTCCACAGACAGAATCAGGTGGGAGAATCCACACTTCAACCGCAACAATTGCAGTACTGCCTGAGGTAGATGATGTGGAAGTTGAAATCAAGCAAACTGATCTTAGAATAGATGTTTTCAGATCATCTGGAAACGGTGGACAGAGTGTTAATACAACGGATTCTGCTGTTCGTGTGACGCATCTTCCTACGGGACTTGTGGTGAGCTGTCAAGATGGCAAATCTCAACTTAGCAACAAGGAAAAAGCCCTCCAAGTTTTGAAGGCAAGGCTTTATGAGATTGAACAAAACAAGCAAAATGAAGAAATCGCTGAACAGAGAAGAAGTCAAGTTGGAACTGGGGACAGAAGTGCTAAAATCAGAACGTACAACTTCCCGCAAGGTAGGATTACAGACCATAGAGTGCCAGTAACCATGTACAAGCTGGATAGCTACATGGAAGGCGAAATTGACGACATGATCGACGAACTCGTGACCTTCTTCCAAGCAGAAGCGCTTAAGGATTTAGAGGAATAAAATTAAGTCAAATGCGGGTTTTAAGGCTTCTAATTTAATAAAATAAAGCAAAGCGGGTAAAATGTACGGATATAGATACATTTTACCCTTTTTAACATTAAACTTGGGGTAAACCCCTTGAAGAGTCTAGAGCATAGGAGTATACTAATTCAGTGGACTAAATCCAGTGGGGTGGGTTAATATGGAATCTAAGTACTTTTTTTTGTTGGAACTTGGCGGCATATTGCTTGCAGCTCATATTGCAGGCTTGGTCAGTGAAAGGCTTAAACAGCCAGCTGTGTTGGGTCAAATTGTCGTTGGTCTAATACTGGGAGCAGGCCTTATGGAGAAGACTGAGATTATCAATCAGTTTGCTGAAATTGGAGTCGTCTTTCTGATGTTTATAGCTGGACTCGAAACGGATGTCAAAGAGTTGGTGGAATCAAGTAAATCGTCTTCTATGATAGCGCTAGGCGGTGTTATCGTGCCTGCGTTGCTTGTTTTTTTGGGGATGATTCTCATCATACCCTCTCATGATAAGACCGTGGCTCTGTTTTTGGGGGTCGTGTCAACGGCAACGTCTGTCAGTATCTCAGTGCAGACGCTTCGTGAGATAGGACAGCTCAGAACCAAGCAGGGGTTGATGATTCTCGGTGCAGCAATTATAGATGATGTCGTCGGCATTATTCTCTTGATGCTCTTGGTTGGGATGGTCAGTCCAAATGCAACCAGTGCGGTTTGGGTAGTGGTTCTTAAAATTTTAATTTTCTTTGTGATTATTTACGCAGTCGGAAAATTGGTGATTGCGGGAATTCGGAAAATTGATGAGAATTTCATGATTGAGGATAAAGTCATTGTATGGGCAGTTATCATCTGTTTACTTCTGGCATTTCTCTCTGAGGAATTTGGAGTGGCGGCAATCACTGGAGCTTATTTTGCAGGGGTCATCTTTTCGATGACAAAACATCAGCATCAGATTTCACATGAAGTCAGTAGAATTTCAGGCTTGATTTTCACGCCGATATTCTTTGTTGGCATTGGAATGGACATCAACCTCATGGAGGCTATGTCTGCCCTAGGGGTTGGAACGATTCTGATTGTTCTCGGAACACTTGGCAAAATCATCGGGTGTGGTATTGGCGCAAAACTTTCGGGATTTGACGGGACGAAGGCGCTTCAAATTGGAGTTGGAATGGTTCCGAGGGCTGAGGTTGCCATCATTGTTGCCAATTTAGGACTCAAGATGTCTATTTTGACACAAAAGGATATGGCGGCCACAATTTTGATGGTTCTCGTGACAACTTTGATTACACCTTCACTTTTAAAGTGGACATTCCACAGAAAACAGGCTCTTGGAGAGGCGAATTCCTAGAGTGGGATTGTTCGCTAGGATAAAGAGGCTTATTCGATTGACAGACATAGAGATAAATATAGATAATACTTAAGTAAGACGAGGCCTCGACTCCTATCAACTGGAGACGAGGCATTTTTTATTTATGCCATTTCGCAAGCAATCCGACAAAAACGAGGATCTGATGTTTGACGTTTTCTTATCAAATGATAAAATACTTGTAATTGCACAGATCTCAACTATAATAGAATATTGGAAAGATAAGATAAAGGATGTCAGAAATTCTCGTTGTGAGATACGATATAGCATGCGATATTAGATGGAAAAGCGATTTAAATTAGAGAGAATTAGGAAGATAATTTAAGGAGAAACTAGATGAAACCAATAGAGACGAAATTCGTCAAAGTCAATCAAGTGGCTGATGAGACCGAACTTTTGAAGGCGCCAGCAAAAGCCTTAGTAGAAGGCGGAACCGTTGTTTTCCCAACAGAGACGGTTTATGGAATTGGTGCCAATGCTTTAGATGAAGTGGCCATAGATAAAATATATGAGGCCAAGAACAGACCGTCGGACAATCCCTTGATTGTTCATATAGCGAAATTAAGCCAGCTGGAAATATTGGTCGAATCCACTCCCGAAATGGCAAAAGCGCTTATGAGGGCCTTTTGGCCTGGGCCGATTACATTTGTTCTCAAGAAGAAAAGTGTCATTCCAGATAAAGTGACTGGCGGACTTGATACAGTAGCTGTCAGAATGCCTGAAAACGCCATTGCACTTAAGCTGATAGAGCTCGCTGGCGTTCCTGTTGCCGCACCGTCGGCGAATACGTCGGGAAAGCCCAGTCCAACCAAAGCAGCCCATGTAATAGAGGATTTGGCAGGACGCGTGGATTATATCATAGAGGGCTCAGATGCGGTTGTCGGACTGGAATCCACCGTACTGGATGTCACAGGAGATATCCCTGTCATACTCAGACCGGGTAAGATCACCAGAGAGATGATTGTGGAAGTTGCAGGCAATTGTGAAATTGACCCGGGGATTGTCATGGGAACAGAGGGCAAGTCTGCAAGTGTTGTTCCAAAGTCTCCAGGCATGAAATACAAGCACTATGCCCCTAAGGCGGATGTTGAAGTGGTTATTGGAACGTCTTCAAAGCTGATTCCCGTGTTTGAAAGCTATGTTGAAGCGGCAATTAACGGAGGCTACAAAGTGGCTATAATGAGTTTTGACGAGGATCTCTTAGTGCTTGAAAAGATTTTGAAGGGCAAATACACGGTTTCAGACCTCAGTGCACACGTATTTCTCTGCTCACAGGGAAGTATTCGAAATTTAGACGAATTTGCAAGGCTTTTATTTGGCGGTCTGAGGAAGAGCGATGACAGAGAGTGTCAGAAAATTGTGGTCAGAGGCGTCGAAGAAGATGGGCTTGGTCTTGCGATTATGAATCGCCTCAATAAAGCATCTGCTGGCAAAGTAACGAGAATTTAATTTGCTTTTTTAAGCACAAAAATTTATAATAGATAGGAATAAATTTGGAGGTGCCTCATGAAGGTAGCAATCGGTTCAGATCACGGTGGTCTCATCTTAAAAGATGCAATCATCAAACACTTAGAGGGAAGGGGATACGAAGTAGAAGACTTTGGAACGTATACAAAGGATTCTTGTGATTACCCTGACTACGCACTCAAGGTTTCAGAGTCCATCATAGCGGGCGAAAATGAACTGGGTGTTCTGATTTGCGGAACGGGACTGGGAATTTCCATTGCGGCAAATAAAGTTAAGGGAATTATTGCGGCACCTGTCAGTGACACTTTTAGTGCTGAAATGGCCAGAAAACACAACAATGCAAATATTATTGCCGTAGGCGCAAGAGTGGTAGGCGAAGGCTTGGCACTTAAAATTATGGATGCGTTTTTCGATTCGGAATTCGAGGGCGGCAGACATGCTGGAAGGGTTGCCAAGATAAGGGCAATTGAAGAACAAAATAAATAAACGAGGTGGAAAATGAGTAAAGTATTTGAAATGAATCATCCTTTAATTCAACATAAGTTGAGTTTAATCCGGGATAAAAACACAGGATCAAAGGAATTTAGGGAACTTGTAAAAGAAGTTTCCATGCTTCTTGCATTTGAAGTTACTCGTGATTTACCACTGGAAGAAGTTGAGATAGAAACACCAATCTGCAAGACGATGACAAAAGTACTTTCTGGTAGAAAAGTTGGTATTGTTCCAATTTTAAGAGCAGGTCTCGGCATGGTGGACGGATTTTTAAATCTGCTTCCAGCAGCTAAAGTGGGTCATATTGGACTCTACCGTGATCCAGAGACACTTGAGCCTGTTGAATACTACTGCAAACTGCCAACAGATGTCAATGAAAGGGATTTAATTGTGGTAGATCCAATGCTTGCTACAGGCGGATCTGCAAATGCAGCAATTCAATTTATCAAAGACAAGGGTGCGGCAAGTATTAAGCTCGTCTGCCTCATTGGATGTCCTGAGGGAATTGCAGCTGTCCAAAAAGAGCATCCAGATGTGGATATCTATATTGCGGCAATTGATGAGCGTTTGAACGATCATGCGTATATTATACCTGGACTTGGTGATGCTGGCGACAGATTGTTCGGAACAAAGTAGGGATTTAAAACAGCTGAAATTAGTGGAGGTTATGTCTTGAGAAGGGATAAAGTCAACTATTACTTGGATATTGCGGATACAGTTGCAAAGAGGGGCACTTGTCTCAGGCGCAACTTTGGCGCAATTATCGTCAGTGAAGATGAAATTATTTCAACCGGGTATTCAGGGGCTCCAAGAGAGCGGAAGAACTGTATTGATTTGGGAGAGTGCGTCAGAGAAAAGCTCAATATTCCCAAGGGAGAGCGCTATGAAAAGTGCCGGTCAGTTCATGCTGAAGCCAACGCAATTATATCAGCAGCTAGAAGAGATATGATTGGGTCTACACTCTATCTTGTTGGTAGGGAAAGGCAATCAAATGCATATGTTCAGGAGGCGAATTCCTGTGCCATGTGCAAGAAATTGATTATCAATTCAGGGATCAAAAGAGTTGTCATAAGGGATAATCCCACCGATTTTCGAGAAATTGATGTCTGTGACTGGATTTATTACGATGATTCTCTTGAAAACCATATTGGATATTAGTATAAATATCCGGAAAGGGTCTTTTAAAGAGGTGTTATGATATGTATATATCAGCTTTGTTTGCAGGTGTCATCAGTTTTCTGTGTACACCGCTAGTAATTAAATTGGCACATCGCTTCGGTGCAGTGGATATACCTAAAGACGACCGACGCGTGCATAGCAAGCCAATGCCCTTGTGGGGCGGTATTGCAATTTTTACAGGGTTCTTCATCAGCATGTTCATTTTTTCGAATATTCATTCAACCAAGCTCATAGGCTTGTTTTCAGGTTCACTTGTGGTTCTTGTAACGGGGATGATAGATGATGTCAAACCGCTGGGTGCTAAGACGAAGTTGTTGATGCAATTTGTAGCGGCGTCTATATTAGTCTTTTCTGGATTTGAAATTAATTTTTTGACAAACTTCTTTGGATCATCGGAATATATTTACTTTGGTATTTTTTCGATACCAGTTTCGATCATATGGATTGTCGGCGTTACCAACACGGTGAATTTAATAGATGGCTTAGATGGTTTAGCAGCTGGGATTTCAACCATTGCGGCTATCACACTGGGCTACATCGCCTTAATCAATCACCGATATGATGCGGCAACTATTACGCTGATCCTCGCAGGCAGTTCTCTTGGATTCTTGCCGTACAATTTTAATCCGGCTAAGATCTTCATGGGAGATACAGGGGCTTTATTCCTTGGACTCGTCTTGTCTGCCATTTCAATTGAAGGGGCTCTCAAAGGGGCGACCGCATTGACAGTTGTCGTTCCAATTATCGCTCTCGGGGTGCCTATTTTCGATACGGCATTTGCCATCATCAGAAGACTTATTAACAAAAGACCGATTATGGAAGCGGATAAAGGTCATTTGCATCACCGATTTTTATCAATAGGCTATAATCAAAGAAAAGCGGTGCTTTCTATTTATTTGATTGGTGCGCTCATGGGCGCAGGTGCTATTGCCCTCCTCAAGGGAGAGTATCTCGGTGCTGGAGTTCTGCTCAGCATTGCGGCAATTGTCATTTTTATTCCAATCAATAAAGTCAAGAATATTGAAAAGAAGGCAGAGGCTGTTCAGGCAGAACATGTCAATGCAAAACCTTGATAAAACAAGATCACTTAGTTAAATTTAACTTTTTAAGCCTTCGATTTTCGAAGGCTTATTTAATAGAAAAACAGCGTATGGGCGTCATGGCAATCAATGACAGAGCGTATGAGGAGGCAATATGATTAAGGTAATGACGGTTTTCGGGACTAGACCAGAAGCCATAAAGATGGCTCCACTTGTTAAGGCACTAGATGCAGATGCGGCAATTGAGTCTGTTGTTTGTGTCACAGCTCAGCACCGGGAGATGTTGGATCAGGTGCTTGAAATATTTGATATTAAACCCAAACACGATCTCAATATCATGGCGAAGGGTCAGACTTTAAGCGACATCACGTCTAAAGTGCTCAAGGGAATTGAGGCAGTTATCATAAAAGAAAAACCGGATATCGTACTGGTTCACGGTGATACCACGACCACTTTTGCAGGAGCACTTGCAGCTTTTTATCAGCAAGTCCCTGTGGGACATGTGGAAGCTGGGCTCAGAAGCCACAATAAATACAGCCCATTCCCTGAGGAAATCAACAGGGGATTGACAGGTCGAATCGCAGAAATACATTTTGCAGCAACGGATGGAAACATCGAAAATCTAAAGTCAGAGGGAATCAATCTAAAAGAAGTGATTAAAACGGGGAATACGGTTATAGATGCACTTAAAATGGTCATAGACGACCAATATAAATTTGATGAAAAACTTTTAAATGAACTGGATTATGCCGCATATAAGACCATTGTCATGACAGCACATAGAAGAGAGAATCTCGGCGAACCGATGGAAAATATCTTTTCAGCGGTGAGGGAGATTGTGGAGAAAAATCCGTCGGTACAAGTTATTTTTCCAATTCATTTAAATCCCGCTGTAAGAGAGGTGGCATCAAGGCATCTAAGTGGACATGAGAGAATTCATGTGATTGAACCACTGGACTATGAGCCGTTTGCAAACCTCATGGCGAGAGCAGATATCATTTTAACGGATTCTGGTGGTATTCAGGAAGAGGCGCCAGCTTTGGGGAAACCTGTGGTGGTTCTCAGAACAGAAACGGAAAGACCGGAGGCAGTTGAAGCGGGAACGGTTGTCATAGCAGGTGTTGAAAGACAAGCGATTGTGGAAATTACCGAAAAGTTGATTCAGGATGAGGCAACCTATAAAAAAATGGCTGAATCGGTTAACCCTTATGGCGATGGCAAAGCATCTGAACGAATTGTCGAGGCAATTAAGGCAAAATATGCCGATAAAATATAGAGTGTTAAAATGACTACCTCCCAATAAAGAGAACATGAGATGATAGAATTATAAAGAGACCTTAATATTATTTAAGCATTTATAGTTGAGAATCTGAGTTCAAATTTAATTGAATTTATGGTATCCTAGTCATAGGGATTTATAAACTGATTATTCTTTGACAGACCTTTCCTTTTGAGGTATCAATGAAAATCAGATCAAAAACAAACTTTATAGGGAGGTGTAAGTTTTGGAGAAAATAATTACACTGGATGAAGCCATTTCAAAGATTAATAATGGGATGACCGTTATGATTGGAGGCTTTTTAGGAACAGGTTCTCCTGATTTACTAGTAGACAAGATTATTGAAAAAGATATTCGCGATTTAACAGTTGTGGCGAATGATACCAGTTTTCCAGATCAAAATATTGGAAAGCTCGTGGTTGGTAAAAATGTGAGCAAAGTAATTGTCTCTCATATTGGAACGAACCCAGAAACAGGAAGACAAATGAATGCAGGTGAGCTGGACGTCGTATTGGTTCCTCAGGGAACACTTGCTGAACAAGTGAGAGCAGCTGGTGCAGGTCTCGGTGGCATATTGACACCAACAGGACTTGGAACAATTGTCGAAGAGGGAAAAGACATCATCACTGTAGATGGCAACCAATTCATTTTAGAAAAACCAATTAAGGCAGATGTTGCTATTATCAGAGCTGCAAAAGTTGATAAAAAAGGCAATTGCATCTTCGACAAGGCAGCGAGAAACTTCAACCCATTAATGGCTATGGCAGCAGATGTTGTCATCGTAGAAGCAGACGAAATTGTTGAAGTGGGTTCGATTGATCCAAATCATGTTATGACACCACATATTTTCGTCAACTATATTATAAAGGGGGCGAAGTAAATGGCAGATATTAAAGAAATTATCGCTAAACGCGTTGCCATGGAATTCAATGATGGTGACCTTGTAAACCTCGGAATTGGCTTGCCAACATTGGTAGCGAACTTTGTTCCAGAGGGAATAGACGTAACTTTTCAATCTGAAAATGGATTTATAGGGATGGGAAATGCACCAGAAGCTGGCGCAGAAATCGAGAACCTCGTCAACGCTGGCGGGCTTCCATCAACTGTTCTTCCTGGAGCTGCTTTCTTTGATAGTGCAATGAGCTTTGCGATTATCAGAGGTGGCCATTTGGATTGTACTGTACTTGGAGCGCTTCAAGTAGATGAAGCGGGCAACCTCGCAAACTGGATGATTCCAGGCAAAAAAGTCCCTGGAATGGGTGGCGCGATGGACCTTGTTACAGGGGCTAAAAAAGTAATTGTCGCTATGACACATACAGCTAAAGGCGATATCAAAATTTTAGATAAATGCACATTGCCATTGACCGCTAAGGGACAAGTTAACTTAATCATTACTGAAATGGGTGTGATGGAAGTAACAACTGAAGGCTTGGTTCTCAGAGAGATTCACCCTGACTTATCAGTTGATGAAGTACAAGCGGCTACTGGAGCGAAACTAATCGTTGCGCCAGACCTCAAGAAGATGTCTATTTGAATCCGGCTGTTCAGTGGGTATGGAGAAAATTCGTCAAATTCTTGACGATAATAGACTGAAAATTTTAAATTTTTGAGAATCTTTTTAAATTCTTAGGGCGTAATACTAGTATTACGTCCTCTTTATTATTAAAATATTAACAAACAGTAATAAAACATGATATAATTGTCTATGGTTTTGTGTCTTAAATAGCTGAATGAATATGGCTTGATGACATGCAAATTCAACAGCTGAGCCTATTTCAGATCAGGAGGAACAAATGAAAAAATCGAATAGGGGAATCTGGGTAAACCTAGCGCTTATTTCTCAGGTTGGAGTCATGATGGTCGTTCCAATTGCCTTTGGCGTCATTCTTGGAAATTTTATTGACAACAAGGTTGGAACTGCACCCCTTTTTCTGATTATTATGATCGTCTTTGGGGTAGGAACAGCCTTTAGGAATCTCATGCACTTGGGTTCACAGCAGACAAAAAAATATCGAAATGACTATTCACCCCATACATTGGCAGAAAAATATGCAAGAAGAGATGACAATGATAGGGATGTCAAAGACCAAGATGATGAAGATGGAAACAAAGCGTGAGGTGTCCGAATATTGACAATAGAAAATCAAGCTTATCCCACAATATTCCATAATCTATTTAGTAAAATAATATTTATATTCGGTCATGAGTATTTTAATTGCGTTGTTTAGTGATATAATATAAAAGTGGTTAAAAACAGTGTGGGAGATGATAGCATGAACCGTGAAGAGAATTCTTTAAAGTCACTTGAAAATAGAATCCTTGCATTTGTGCTCTATGCAGATATTGCACTTGCAATTATCAGTGTCTTGGTGATGGAAGAACCCCTCCGGTTTATTTTGGGACTGGTCTTTGGATCGACCATCAGTGCGCTTAATTTTAAAGAGCTTTCGGTTACGCTGAGACGTGCTGTGGAAATGCAGCCAGCAAGGGCACAAACTTTTGCAACAAAAAAATATTTTTTTCGATATATTGTGACAGCAGTGGTTATATATATAGCGATTGTTGCACCTTATATAAATGTGATCGGAACCATCGTGGGATTGATTCTGATTAAATTTATCATTTTAGCTACCAATCTTTTTAATGATAAACACTATTACAAAAATATTTTAAAAAGAAAGGAGGATGAACCTAGTGGGCGTTGAAGGTTTTGGGCCACGAGTTGCATTCTATATAGGTAGCATACCTGTTACAGAAACAGTAACCGTTACCTGGTTTATAATGTTTGTGCTACTTGTGTTTTCCATTGCGGTAACTCGCAATATGAAAAAAGAAGCGACAGGCATTCAATTAGTGGTAGAACAGATCGTCGGAGTCGTCAATAACTTGACAAAGCAGAACATGGGTGAGAAAAATGCTGCATTTGCACCTTATGTGGGAACTTTGTTATTTCTTATTGGGATTTCGAATATCATCGGATTATTCGGATTGAGACCGCCGACTGCGGATTTAAACACAACCATGTGTTTGTCGATTACGACATTTGTACTCACGCAGTTTTTCGGTATGAAATCAAAGGGCCTAAAGGGATATGGAAAGGGATTTTTAGAACCAATGCCGTTTTTGCTGCCGCTTAACATTGTTGGCGAACTGGCTAACCCAGTATCTCTCGGCTTCCGTCTATTTGGTAACATAACAGCCGGCGTTATTATCATGGGGCTCTTATACGGGGCTCTGGGTACATTTACAAACATGCTTCTCGGTTTGAGTGTGCCGCTTTTACAAGCCGGTATTCCAGCTGTACTTCATATCTATTTTGACTTATTTGCTGGATTGCTTCAGTCATTTATCTTTACAATGCTAACCATGGTCTTTATTTCCGGTGCCATGGAGTAAGACCAAAGAAAGGGTGTAAGTATGGAGTCAACCAATTTTGTATTGAAATTTTTAGAATGGTTGATGAGCTTTGAGCCAAAGGCTCTGATCTTATCTGCATCGGCAATCGGCGCAGGTTTTGCGATGATCGCCGGCATCGGCCCTGGTATTGGACAAGGATATGCGGCTGGAAAAGGTGCTGAGGCAGTCTCTCGGAATCCTAAAAGTCAGAGAGAGACGACGCTGGTTATGCTTCTTGGTGCAGCGGTGGCGGAAACGTCGGGGATATTGGCGCTTGTTGTTGCGCTGATTATGCTCTTCGGAAATCCACTGGTAAATCTAGAAGGTTCAGCACTTGTAATCATGGCTTCAGCTATTGGAGCAGGTCTTTCCATGATTGCAGGCATTGGCCCAGGGGTGGGTCAAGGTTATGCAGCTGGCAAGGGCACCGAAGGTGTCGGCAAGAGACCTAAACTTCAGTCGCAAATTGTCAGGACAATGCTTGTAGGGCAAGCTGTTGCTCAGACAACAGGGATATACGCACTGGTTATATCACTAGTGTTGTTATTTGCAAATCCACTACTCAGTTTATAAGAGAGAAACAAAATAGAGTGGAAGCATAAAAAATTAAATATGATTTTGAATTCTTTAAATTTGAAGGAGGAATTTTCTTATGGAACCTATTACAGGAAAAGCATTAATATTGGCGTGCTCAGCAATCGGAGCAGGACTCGCAATGATCGCAGGGATTGGCCCTGGTATTGGACAGGGATACGCTGCAGGTAAGGGTGCAGAAGGTGTCGGTAGACAACCTGAAGCTCAAGGCGATATCGTAAGAACAATGCTTTTAGGTGCGGCTGTTGCAGAAACAACTGGTATCTATGGTCTAGTTATTGCACTTATCTTGTTATTCGCAAATCCACTTGTAAACATGTTATAGTCAAAATATAGGATTTTAATCCCTGAAAAGGAGGATCAACATGAGTATGGAACTCGCAACTGCAAGCCTGCGATTAGGACTTGTGGAGATAAGCTGGACGTTTGCATTCCAGTTGATTAATACATTCATCCTATATTTGATTCTTAGAAAGTTTTTATTTGGTCCTGTAACTTCTTTTGTGAAGAACAGAGAAGCTGAGATCAAGGAGCAAATCGCTGTGGCACAGCGTCTGGAAGATGATGCAAATCAACTTAAATCAGATTATGAAGCAAAACTTCAGACAGCTGATGACGAAGGTAAAGAAATCATTAAGAAGCATACGCTTCGTGCTGAGAACAGAGCCTTTGAAATCGTAAAAGCAGCTGAAACCGAAGTGGACGCAATGAAACTCAATGCTCATAGAGAACTTGAAAGAGAAAGAATTAAAGCGGTGAATGAGTTAAAAGATCAAATATCTGAACTTACTATCATGGCAGCTTCAAGAGTGGTTGAAAAAGATCTCAATGAAGCAGACCATCGAGAACTTATTAACAAGTTCATCAATGAAGTAGGTGAAGTTCAATGGCAGAATTAGTTAGTAAAACGTATTCAGAAGCTCTATTTGAAGTTGCAAAGGAAGAATCTGCAATTGATCGCTTTAAAGATGAATTCGATTTTATAGCAGCTAGTTTTATAGAATATCCTGAGCTGTTTGAGATTTTTAAAACGCCGAAGATCAATTTTGATGAAAAGAAAAAGATTATACATGAAATTTTCGCAGAGAGGGTTTCTGTAAGTCTTCTAAATTTCATCAACATAATCCTCGATAAAAAAAGAGGCGCAGATATCCTGGAAATCAAAGCAGCTTTCGATGAAAGGGTGAATGATTACAAAGGGATAGCAAAGGTAACTGTTGAGACAGTTTTGCCGTTAACTGAATCGGAACTCAGTGTATTAATGGAAAAACTCACGATTAAAACTGGAAGAAAAGTTGAAATCAATCAACTTGTCAATAAGGATTTAATCGGCGGGATGATCATTAAATGGGGTGACCAAGTCATTGATGGATCCGTTAAGTACAAGCTAGAAGGTATGCTTGAAGGTTTAACGCAAATAATAGTTTAATGGGAGAGTGTTAGACATGAATCTAAGACCAGAAGAAATTAGTTCTGTGATTAAAGCACAGATTAAGAAATATGAGTCTAAGCTTCAAGTAGAGGATACCGGTACTGTAATTCAAGTTGGCGATGGTATTGCCAGAGTTCACGGCCTACAAAAATGTATGGCTGGAGAGCTGCTAGAATTTCCGAATGAAGTTTTCGGAATGGTTCTCAACCTTGAAGAAGATAGTGTCGGTGTCGTTTTATTTGGATCAGACCAAAATATAAAAGAAGGCGACTTAGTCAAGAGAACTGAAAAAGTTGTTGAAGTCCCTGTTGGAGAAAAAATCTTTGGACGTGTTGTCAATGCGCTTGGACAGCCAATTGACGGCAAGGGACCGATTCCATCTGATAAATTTAGACCAATCGAAGCTAAATCGTCAGGTGTTATTGATCGTAAATCTGTAAATGAACCCCTTCAAACTGGGATTAAGTCAATTGACTCAATGATTCCGATTGGAAGGGGACAACGTGAGTTGATTATCGGCGATAAGCAAACTGGTAAAACAGCTATTGCAATTGATACGATTATCAATCAAAAAAACACAGATGTCTATTGTATCTACGTTGCAATTGGACAAAAGAAATCAACTGTTGCCCAAATCGTAAAGCAACTCGAAGATCATGGCGCAATGGATTACACCTGTGTCGTAGTGGCATCTGCTGCTGACCCAGCGCCACTTCAGTATATTGCACCTTACTCAGGGGTTTCTATGGCTGAAGAGCTCATGTACAATGGCAAACACGTGTTAATTGTATATGATGACCTTTCCAAACATGCCGTGGCTTATCGTGCCATGTCCTTGCTTCTAAGGAGACCACCAGGACGTGAAGCGTTCCCAGGGGATGTATTCTACCTGCATTCAAGACTTCTTGAAAGAGCGGCTAAACTCAGTGATAAATTGGGTGGGGGTTCGATTACGGCGCTGCCTGTCATCGAAACTCAAGCAGGCGACGTTTCAGCCTACATTCCAACAAATGTTATTTCCATCACAGATGGACAGATATATCTTGAAACAGAACTTTTCAACTCAGGACAAAGACCTGCGGTTAACCCAGGGATTTCAGTATCGAGGGTTGGTGGTTCTGCACAAATTAAGGCGATGAAAAAAGTTGCCAGTAAGATCAAACTGGAGCTTGCACAGTATCGTGAGCTTGCAGCGTTTGCTCAATTTGGTTCTGAACTTGATAAAGAAACAAAAGCAACTCTGGATCATGGTGAGCGACTGATGGAAATCTTAAAGCAACCTCAATATAAGCCTATGGCTGTAGAACATCAAGTTATGATGATTTATGCAGTTGTTAACAAATATCTCATGGATGTTGACGTTAAGGATATCCGTAAATTTGAAGCAGAATATCTTGAGTTCCTTGATCTCAACTATTCTGAAATCGGTAAGAGCATCGTCAGTACAGGTGCATTATCTGAGGAAATGGAAGAAAAACTTAAAGCTGCAATTGGCGAGTTCAAAGCCAGCTTTGAAGTAGAGTAAAACTTCCTTATAGGAGGGACTAATAATGGCAGGAAGTAATACGCGTGATATAAAGCGTAAAATACGTAGCGTTAATAGCACCATGCAGATTACCAAAGCGATGGAATTAGTGTCTACTGCAAAGCTGAAAAGAGCAAGAGACAAAATGGACATTACAAAGCCCTATTTTGAAACCGTAAGAAAAGCAGTTCAGGATATACTCGGTGAGGACAACAGCATCCGCATGCGGTATGTTGCCGAACACGAGATTAAAAAGACTCTCTATGTTGTCATTTCAGGCGATAGGGGTCTTTGTGGCGGCTACAATGTCAACGTCATAAAAGCGGCAATCAGTGAAGTGGAAGATAAAAACGATGCCAAATTCATTACAATTGGAAAAAGAGCTTTTGATATCATCACCCATCACGGGTTTGAAATCGAAGATCAAATTCAACAGATTTCAGAGAAGCCTGAGTATATAGATGCTGCTAATATTGCCAAAAAGGCAATTGCAGCGTTTGATTCAGGTGATGTCGACGCTGTGAAGCTGGTGTACACCAGATTTGTCAGTACGATTTCTCAAGTGCCAACGGTCATACAACTTCTGCCGATTGCGCATGATCATGAGACTGAAAAGTCCGAAAGTGAAGAATTTGTCAACTATGAGCCATCTGCTGAGGAAGTACTGAAATACGTCATTCCAAAGTATGTTGAAAGTACGATTTATGGTGGCCTGATTGAATCGGCTGCTTCTGAACAGGCAGCTAGAAGAATGGCGATGGAAAGTGCCTCAGACAATGCAGAAGAAATCATTGATGAGCTGTCACTTTCGTATAACCAGGCACGTCAGGCAGCTATTACGCAAGAAATCACAGAAATCGTTGGTGGTGCTGAGGCACTTAAATAATCCGGCAGAAAGTGTGTGGCTTTTGGCATGAAGGCCATAAGCGCATGCGTGAATTGACGGATCAAATAACTCGAAATTCAATTGAAAGGGAGTGAGAGAGTATGGATCAAGCGGTTGGTAAAATCGTGCAAATCATTGGACCTGTACTCGATATTAGATTTGAAGCCGATCAGCTTCCTAATATTTATGATGCGGTAACAATAGATTATAAGGATATCCATGTTGTTGCGGAAGTAATGCAGCATACAGGTGATAATACGGTTAGAGCGGTTGCCATGAGTTCTACAGATGGACTTATTAGAGGCATCGACGCAATTGCAACAGGAGCGCCAATATCTGTTCCAGTGGGCAAGGCAACTTTGGGAAGACTCATTAATGTACTGGGTGAAACCATTGATGAAGCTGGAGAGATAACAAGAGATGATGCTGAGTTTTGGCCAATTCACAGAGAGGCACCTGCCTTTGTTGAACAGGGAACCACAGCAGAAATGCTCGAAACAGGCATCAAGGTCATCGACCTGATTGCCCCTTATTCAAAGGGTGGTAAAATCGGACTCTTCGGCGGTGCTGGAGTTGGTAAGACTGTTATCATTCAGGAACTCATCAACAACATCGCAACAAATCACAGCGGACTTTCTGTTTTTGCTGGCGTTGGTGAGAGAACGAGAGAGGGGAATGACCTCTATCACGAAATGAAGGATTCAGGCGTATTGGATAAGACAACGCTGGTTTTCGGACAGATGAATGAACCGCCGGGAGCTAGAATGAGAGTTGGTCTTACTGGACTTACAATGGCTGAGTATTTCCGTGATACAGAGGGAAAAGACGTTCTTCTATTTATAGACAATATCTTTAGATTTACACAAGCTGGTTCAGAGGTTTCGGCACTTCTTGGTCGTATGCCTTCTGCGGTTGGATATCAACCAACACTTGCAACTGACATGGGTGCTCTGCAAGAGAGAATCACATCCACTACAAAAGGATCAATCACTTCCGTACAGGCAGTCTATGTTCCTGCGGATGACCTTACTGACCCAGCTCCTGCAACGACTTTCTCGCATCTTGATGCAACGACTGTTTTATCGAGAAAAATTTCTGAGCTTGGGATTTATCCTGCGGTTGACCCATTGGATTCAACTTCGAGAATCTTGACGCCAGATGTTGTTGGAAACGAACATTACGGGGTTGCTCGTGATGTGCAAGAAATTCTCCAAAGATATAATGAACTTCAAGATATCATTGCAATTCTAGGAATGGACGAATTATCAGATGAAGATAAGTTAGTTGTTAACCGTGCACGTAAAATCCAAAGATTTTTATCTCAACCATTTACAGTTGCAGAACAGTTTACAGGATTTAGCGGTAAATACGTTCCTGTTAAAGAGACAGTAAGAGGTTTTAGAGAAATCTTAGATGGTCTTCACGATGATATTCCTGAGCAAATGTTCCTCTATTGCGGTTCTATTGAAGATGTAGTTGAAAAATACAAAAGCAGTAAAGCGTAATGGGGGTGTTGTAGATGGGCAAAAAATTCAATCTTGAAGTTGTAACGCCTGATCGAGTCTTCTTTGAAGGTGAGACGGATATGGCAATTGTCAGAACAACTGAGGGAGATTTAGGAATTTTATATGACCATGAGCCTCTTGTGGCACCTGTGAAAATAGGGAGTATACGTGTTCGCCAAGATGATTCGACGTATAGATGGGCAGCCTGTACAGAGGGATTTGTAATTATCAACGAAGAAAAAGTGACGATTATTACAAACTCTGCTGAGTGGTCTGATGAAATTGACATCAAACGTGCTGAAAAAGCTAAGGAAAGAGCGGAAAACAGACTTCATGTTCACAAGGTGGAAAGTAAAGAGATTGATGTCGTAAGGGCGAAAGCTGCGCTTGAAAGAGCGATCAATCGAATCAGATTGTATGAAAACAGATAATATAAAAAACGATGGGAAAATTTATTTTTCCATCGTTTTTTTATTTGGACTCATTCAACTATCTGTCTTTAGAACTTTGACGGGGCGACTTGGTTACGGCCTTGTCTTTTAGCTTCGTAAAGTGCTGAGTCAGCACGCCTAAACCAAGTATTATACTCTTCATCCAGTTGACGTTCCGCCACGCCAAAACTGGATGTCACATGAATTTCTCTTGGAAACTTAAGAGATTCAATGCGGCTGCGGATTTTTTCGGCAACCCCCATCGCCTGCTCTAAACTGGTATTTGGCAACAAGATGACGAATTCTTCGCCGCCCCATCGGGCAAGTGTGTCCGTGTGGCGTAGGATGACTTTGACAGTTGCAGCAACTGATTTTAGAACTTCATCTCCCATTGGATGCCCCCAGGTGTCGTTGATTTGTTTGAAGTGATCGAGATCAAAGGCAATTAGTGACAATGAACCGCCATAGCGGCTATGACGGCTTAATTCATCTTTGACCACATGATCGAAGTGATGCCTGTTGTAAAGTGAAGTCAGGCGGTCTGTAACTGCCATGTTCAAGAGTTTATCCTCATAGTCCTTGGTATTTTGGATGTTGATGAGGATACCTTCATATGCCCAGTCAGCGGTTTCGTTAACGGCTTCGTTCAAATAGATTTCAGCCCAAAAAGTCGTGCGATCGCCTCTGAGGAGTTCGACTTCAATGGACAGAGTGTGGTTTTTTCCAGTGATTAGGTCACAGTATGCTTGGTAATGAACCTCAGAGGCAAAGAACTGCTTAAAATCCGTGTTTAACTGATGGGTGAATTCTGATTCCGAATCATAGCCAAACTGAGAGATGAAAAAAGGATTCCCATAGACATAGTTCTTTTCGCGATCGAGAATGAAAATTCCCACTGGAATCGAGGTGAATAACCGATGAAGCCGCTTTTCGTTGATGGCAATTTGAGTATATGCAGACTCTAAATCACGGGTTCTGGTTCCTATTTCATGTTCTAAGTTTCGGCTGTAATCATTGAGCTGATTTTTCATTATCTGAATGTTTTTCGCAAGAGAGCCAAATTCATCTTTTCTGGCAGTGCCGTAGACTTCAAAGTCGAATTCAACACTTTGATTTAACAAGCTGTTGTTGAGAGATTCGAGTGGACGTACGGCAATCCTGTGGATAATCCATGCCAAGAGGAGGGAAAGTGGAATAAAAACAAAGATAACGCCAATTATCATGGGTGTGAAATTTTGGAAATTAAATATGGCCTGTGAAGTAAAGAAAGTCGCAACATGCCACGAGGTATCCTTTATAGGTGTGATGACAATAAAATCATACTCACCTTGATGAAGGGTGAGAACAAGAGGCGTATCTGGTGCATTCAAATATGAGAGAATTTCGTCTTGATGTGCGCTTGCATCGGCATATCTGAAAATAGTCTGTTCAATAGATGGATTTGGCTCAAAGCTATTTTGAAGGATCTTCGACCGATCCGTATCAAGCTGAATCGCACCGTGCTCATTTATAATAACGGCCTTGCCACTTAACGAATCACTATTTCCGAAGATGTCATCAATGATGGGATCAAGGTATAACCCTGTTCCAATAACACCAATAACATGTCCTTTATCATAGACTTTGGTGTTGATCCAAACGCGCATGGTGCCTAAAAATCTATCTACATCGACATTGAGCATATAGGGAGATTCATAGTCGAGAGCTTTAAAATACCACAAGTCGTCATAAAAGGCCTCGCTGAGATGGCCTCTTGGAACCGACGTTTCGATGGTATCATCAATCCCAATGTAGTAGTAGTTCTTGCTGGCATCCACCACCACAAAGGTATTATGATCTTTATAGAGCGTGTTAAATTGATTGATTTCTGAAATCGCTGTGGATTTCTTGTCTTGATTGAATTCGTCGGTGAACCAATCTAAGATTGCAAGTGTGTTGGCTGATTTTTGTGAGAGTGCAATTTCTCTTTGAATGGCAGTATTCATCTCCCCCACAACTTCCACGGCGTAAAGCGATGCGAATTCCTTTGAAATTCGATTTGTGATGGTTTCAGATTCTCTATAGATGATGAACATTGTAGCAGTAGTCATTGTGAAAAAGACCAGAAAAAAAATGAGGTAAAGTCTGTTTCTGAAACTCGTCATGTGTTCCTCCTAAAAGTTATGACGAGTTATAGATACCCAGTTTAAGCAGTAGGTCAACAAGGGATACAATGTTCATAGCCGCTTACTGGGTAGCTGTTGTAATGTGGGAAGCTGAGGGGATTTCCTGTTAGATCAGCTGTAGATGGTTTAAGATGACATAATTTGAGGTTAATTGAGAGGGAATTTATTTAGAAATGAAAATAAAAAGCCCCCTTGAACTGACTTTTCACGGATAAAAAAGGCGTGAGGCTGTTCATAGGGGGCACTTTTAGCAGTTACTTAGTATGAAGTTTAATGAGTTCCAAAACAAGTTCGGAAACTTTTGTGAGGTCTTTGATGTAGATGTGTTCTTCCAGTGTATGTGGTTTTCGCTCACCAATGCCCAAATTGATGGCCTTAATGCCATTTCCGTTGAAGACGTTGGTATCACTGCCACCTCCAGTTGATGCCGTAAATCCCTCAACCCCGATATTGGCACATGCTTCTTTGGTAATTTTGACAATCTCATCTGATTCATCCACAGCGAAGGCGTTGTACATGCGAACCACGTCCACCTCCACTTTAGCGCCAAATTTTTCAGCAGCAGCTTCAAAACAGGCCTTCATATGATTTGACTGCGCGGAGAGTTTTGAATTGTCAAGGGAGCGTGCTTCAGCGGCAATGATGACTTCTGGTGTGACGATATTTGTTGCGCCGCCTCCGTTTATACTGCCAATGTTAGCTGTTGTTTCCTCGTCAATTCTAAGCAGTTTCATGTTTGAGATTGCCTCAGAGGCAACCATGATGGCACTGATGCCATCTTCTGGAGAAACGCCAGCATGTGCAGGTTTACCAGTAACCTTTACATGTATTTTATCTTGTGCAGGGCCTTGGATAATAATTTGACCCGGGTCGCCACCGCTGTCCAAGATGAAGGCTTTTTTTGATTTAAAGAGGCTGTAGTCGAGGTTTTTTGCCCCATGCAAGCCACCTTCTTCGAAAATGCTAAATGAGATTTCCAGAGGGCCATGTGAGCGGTTTTCCTCTTTTATGACTTTTAATGCTTCTAAAATAGCTGCAATCCCAGCCTTGTCATCAGCACCGAGCACAGTGGTTCCGTCGCTGTAGATGACGCCATCTTTTATATGAGGTTTGATGTCAACGCCTGGAGAAACTGTGTCCATGTGACAACTGAATAAGATTGGTTCTCCCTCTGTATTGCCATCTAATTTTGCAATGACATTTCCACTGTTGCTGCCGACTTTCTCACCTGCATCGTCGATGATGACAGAAAATCCAAGTGCCTCCAATTCTCCTTTGATAAAACCGGCAAATTCTGATTCGCTCTTAGTTGGGCTGGAGATTTGCACATAGCGCATAAATTCATTTACAAGACGTTCTTGATTAATCATTGTTTACCTCCTAAGTACAGTGAGTTCCTGTTCTACTACTATTATACTAAAAATCCATATTAAAATTCGAAAGAAACAGATTGATTTCTGTTTCTTTCAGCAAGAAGTTCTATCATTTTGATTAAAGCGTCATATAGGCACCAGGACCGATTGGAAGACCAGTAAAATACCAGATAACCAACAAGACTGTCCAGCCAGCCAAGAAGACCAGTGAATACGGAATCATGGACGATATCAGTGTGCCAATGCCAGTATCTTCATCGTATTTTTGAGCAAAAGTGACGATAACCGCAAAATAGGACATCAACGGAGAAATGATGTTTGTCGTAGAGTCACCAATTCTGTAGGCAAGCTGAGTTAATTCAGGCGTAATGCCAAGTTGGAACATCATCGGTACGAAAATTGGTGCCATAATTGCCCATTTTGCCGAAGCCGAACCGATAAAGAGGTTGATGAATGCTGCAACGACAATAAATGTAAGGATAAGTGGTAATCCAGTAAATCCAATTGACTTTAAAAGATTTGCGCCACTAACAGCCAAGATGATACCCAGGTTTGTGTAGCTAAAGTACTTTACAAACTGAGCGGCTACAAAGGCAAGTACCAAATATCCACCCATGCCAGACATTGCTTTTGTCATGAATTTGACAACATCTTTGTCTGATTTGATCGTACCGGCAACTTTTCCATATACAAGGCCGGGAATGAAGAAAAAGAGCATGATAGTTGGGACGAGTCCATCGTGGATAAAGCCGCTCAAGTCGCCGTCGACTCTCATTAAACCGCCTGATGGCACAGTTGCTAAAAGGAACAATCCTGTAAAGACTACGAGTGAAATACCTGCCGCAGTGAGACCTTTTTTCTCTGCCGCAGTCACTTCCATGTTTTCTATTTTATGCTCACCTTTATAGGAACCAAGGCGAGGCTCGACGATTTTTTCAGTGACAAAAGTGCCAAGTGCCACAAGTAAGAATGTAGAGGCAATCATAAACCACCAGTTGCTGGTAGGTGAAATAGTCATGTCAATTGAACCAACTTTTAGAGCTTCGTTGGTGATTCCAGTTAAGAGTGGATCAATGGTTCCAAGGAGTAAATTGGCTGAGAAGCCACCTGAAACCCCAGCAAACGCTGCTGCAAGACCTGCCATTGGATGACGGCCAAAACTCAAAAATACAATGGCGCCAAGTGGTACCAGTACGACGTAACCAGCGTCAGATGCCACGTTTGACATGATTCCGGCAAAGACAACGACTGCTGTAATCAGTTGCTTAGGTGTGCTTAGTACAAGTCTTTTGAGTGCTGAACTGATTAAACCAGTTCCCTCTGCAACACCAACCCCCAACATGGCAACGAGTACCGTTCCCAGTGGTGCAAAACTCGTAAAATTCTTGGTTGCTGAATTGATAATGTACTGAAGACCGCCCTTGTTGAGCAGCGAAACAGCAGATACAGTTGCATCAGCTTTTGACTTTGCATCGTAATAGTTTACGGTTAGACCTGCTCGAACGGCAATTTCAGAAATAATGATGACAAATAAACTGAGCCATAAGAAAATTGTAACTGGATGTGGCAGTTTGTTTCCGCCTTTTTCCACAAGATTCAAAAACCGATTAAAAAGACCGGATTTTTGAGTCGATTTGTTTGACATGTTCTCCATATTTACCCCCTGATAATTTTCTTAGAGATGGGACATAAACCATCTCGCTTCTATAAATTATAGTTAGAAAATTTGAAAAATGGGGTTTTGTCACTTTTTTCTCTGAAAAAAACAGTGTAAAAGGCATTATTGTGGGCATGAATAAAGACTAAAGCAGACGGTACCGATTTTTGGGGCGTCCCTTTTGGCCGTATTCGGGAATCACTTCTAGTTTTTCTATTTCCACAAGGTGCCGAATGTACCTATGGACGGTCTGATAGGCGAGGCTGACACTTTCGATGACGTCGTCTATGGTGACGCTCTCTGAATCAGTCTCCTCAAAATACTGAAGGATTAGCGAGAGCGTTGCAGGGCTAATGCCCTTATCCACGAACATGTTTTCTCGCTCTCTAAAGAGTTTTTCTTCCACTTCATTGATTTTGAGATTGATGTTGATTCGTGCGATGAGGTCGGGTGCTTTTATAGGTTTAATTGCAAAGTCAGTGGCGCCAACGGCGATGAACCTATCGGCAATTTCCTGACGTTCATCCACTGTGAGCACGAGGATGGACGTGGTGGGATCAAGTGACTTTATTTTTTTCACGGTTGTGAGGCCATCCCATCCCGGCATGTGATAGTCCACAATCACTAGATTTGGATGCAGTTCCTTGCAGCGTTCGAAGCCTTCTATACCGTTGGATGCGGTAAAGGACTTAAAACCAGAGAAAGCGCAAATTTCACTCAGTGTAAAGAGAATATCCTCTTCATCGTCTATGATGACAATTGTCTTGTTGTTCATTTTCCATTCCCCCCTGTTTCAATTGGAAATTTAACATATACGGTGGTTCCGACGTCTACTTTGCTCTCCAGTAAGATAACGCCGTTGTTTTCCTCGATAATCTGTTTGGCAAAGGGAAGCCCCATCCCAGTTGTGTTGTTCGAAGAGTGTCCAATAACCCAAATGTCGTCGAGCTGTTCTTCAGGGATGCCGATGCCGTTGTCAGAAACGGTTATCATAACCCATTCATCACTTCTAAAAGCGTGAATGTCAATTTGTTTGATTTCGTCGTTGGAGTTGACTACAATGGCATTCTCCACTAAATTGATAAGCGCCCTCACAACCCGGACTTTATTGATGAGAATCTTAGGCAGAGAATCATCAATGAGGATGTTGACTTCTAGGTGCTCGTCCTCATGTGGTATCTGAGCTTGAATGTACTGAATCAGTTCAGCGGGATCAAGCATCTGACGGGATGAGCCATAGAGAAAGCTGGAAATCATTTCGCTCATTTTGTGTGTTGCGCCTTCTATTCGATCCGTGTATTGTTCAATTTTGGCGGTGTCTTTTGAAAGGGCCAGAAGTGAGTTGAGTCCCCTTATGGTAACAAGTGGTGTTTTTAAATCGTGTGCCAGTGCGTTGATTTCTTGATATATTCGGTTCTCCATGGCGCTTGCCCGAATGTCTCTAAGTGTTTGTTCCTGTTGGTGGTTCTGCTTTAAAATCTCCATGTTCTTGTGGTGGATTTGAAAAAAGACATAAGTCAGTATAGAAGCCACCATCAGTGGAAAGAAGAAGAATCCCCCCATCATGTTGAGCAGTGAAGTGCTGTTTAGATACTCTGAGGTGAGTTTAATACTAACTGAGACATCTCCCCGTCCAAAGCCATAAAGGGATAGGGCGGGCATGATATTCAGCCACTGAAAGGCAAAGAGCACTTGCACGGCAATCAAGCAGTTCTTGACTAAATAGTGCTTGGCATCGGGTGATTCGGAGATAAAAAAGAGGACGCAGAGTGCCATAGATGCGGTGAAGGCTTCAAAGGGCAGATGATGAATCGCTTGAGCTAAAAGAGTGATTGCAATAAAAGCGCCTCCCTGAAGCAATGCCGACACTCGTCCGCTCAAACCGAGCAGTTTAGCACCCAACATGAGCACCAGATAGAGTATGATGTGCTGAAGGGTCAAGAAAATGCTGGAAAATCCTGATGCCAAAAGCAGAGTACCGCTGTCCCCTTCTGTGATAGCCATGCGCACTTTTACGATTAGGTTAAACCACTCTGATCTGAGAAGCCACGGCAATGTAAAGTAAGCGATGGATAAGAGTGTGATGATAAAGAATCTTAATTTTAATGTAGCAGCTGATTTGGAAATTTGGCGATGCTGTAGTGACGCGCTTTGTTGCAAGGTGTGTACCATGTTTTCCTCCACTATTTAAAGGCCGATGCCATGGGTTCACTCATGTCTGAAAGTCTAGACACAAGGGTAAGCGGAATGTCATATTTTTCTGCAAGGTCAGAAAAGAGAGTGTCCTTGTTGGCGTTTTCTGTGGCGATGAGGTAACTGGATTTTGAGGACACTAATTCCAGGAGCTTTTTTGTCTTTGTATCCATTCGAAGATCATCCCCCATATGGATGGTCAAAACGGGGATGCCCAGATTGAGGCTCTCTTCCAACAGAGCGGAAACCCGAGCATATTCTTCTTCAAAGGTAATGCCATGTAGTTTTTCCCCAATATCGCTATAGCCCACAACCACAATCACTGAGTGAATGTCTTCTAGGTCGGATTCATGCGCCTGCGGCATAAAATAATTGTGTATCATCAGATTGTTGGCGATGTCTTTTATGATATACGTATCAGAACTCTGCCCTGCTGAGGTAATGAGGACGGTCTCTTCGGCAATAGGTGCTGGAAGAGAGGGATAGAGAGCCAAATCAGTATGGTCATTTTCTTTGGATAGCCAAGGGAGCAGGAGAAAGAGCAAAAAGACGATTGCCAGTGGAAACTTTGAACCGATTATTTTTTGCATATCTGAGTTCCTTTCAACAGGTTTATTCAATCAAGTTAGGTTAGTTTAAGCAAGTTAATTCAACTAGGGTGTTTCAATGTCCACACTGGAAAGCACTTCTTCACCTGCCCAATTCGGAAGGTAGCCCTTTACTTCGCTTCTGGCCGCAATAGCTGGCATGGTGTGAATCAATGGAATAGATGGTGCGTCCTCTTGGACGATTTCTTGAAGTTCACGATAAAGGCTCTTTCTAAAATCCTTATCTGTGATTTCCCGCGCCTGTTTTAGGAGAAAGTCCACTTCATCATTTTTGTAGAAGGCGTAGTTGCTCGCCATTTCAGGGGTGGTGTTTTCGCTTGATAAAAAAGTGTATAGGAAATTGTCGGGATCCAGTGTGTCACCATTCCACCCAATAAGTGCCATTTGATGATTTCCCGATTTAATGCTCTGGATATAAGTTTCCCATTTGATAACGCTGACGTCCACTTCGATGTCTGAAACTTCAAGGGATTTTTTTATAAATTCAGCGACTTCTATGGGTTTTGACATATAAGGACGAGGTGTGTCCATGACCCATAACTTGAGTTTAATGGGCAAGTGAACTCCGGAGGCCTTTAAGAGAGACGCCGCTTTTTCAGGGCTGTACTCATAATGGACGAGGCTTTCGTGATGCCCCCATAAGAGAGGCGGAAGAAACGAATCCGCTTTCCGCTCCAGTCCATAAAACACCTCGGAGACGAGTTTGTCCTTGTCGATGAGATGTTGGATTGCCTTTCTCACTTCTGGATGGTTTAGAGGTTCTTTTTGGTTGTTGAGTGCCAAGTAACCGACATTGTAAAAGGGGCGTCTGTAGAGTTTGATGCCCTCTTTGTTCTTTAGTTGAATCAAGTCATCAGTGGTGAGGTGATCTGCCATGTGAATTTCGCCGGATTCAAGGGCGTTAAGACGATCATCCGCAGATGGAATGACCTTGAAGACGACTCGATCTACTTTGGATTTT
Source organism: Firmicutes bacterium UBA6806 (assembly GCA_002452745.1). Classification (GTDB taxonomy): domain Bacteria; phylum Bacillota; class Clostridia; order Peptostreptococcales; family Acidaminobacteraceae; genus Fusibacter_A. Next base: position 18,969 of record DKFC01000058.1, on the reverse strand, counting down.
GTACCCCAATACTGTTCATTTCGATCGAGAGCTACCAATTCCCCCGGGAGCCATTCTTTGAGTTTGAACGGTCCAGTGCCGACAGGATGCTGATAATAAGTCTCGTTATAGGTCATGATGGCATTTGGGCTGGAAATGCCAAATGCTGGGGTTGCTAGCACGCTTAGAAAAGGGGCATAGGAGTCTTTTAAGACAATTTCCACAGAGTAATCTGAAAGTGCAGTGACGCTTTTGACGATGCCCGGAAAGCCTTCAAAATTGTAGAGCCAGTAGCTAAACTGTCCTGTGTGATAGGGATTATCTTGCTTCATCCATCGCTCAAAGTTAAACACGATGCTGTCTGCTGTCAGTGGGTCTCCATTGTGAAACTGAACCCCTTTTCTTATTTTAAACGTCCACGTCAGACCATCTTCGCTCACTTTCCAACTCTCAGCTAGAGAAGGCATGATGTCAGAATTCCCCGGGGCGTATTTCACCAGATTTTCAAAGAGATTCACAGTGACCTTGAAGGAATCAGAATCGGTTGTAATTGCAGGATCGAGGCTAATGGCATCCTGAGAGCGTCCAATCACCAGCTGTTTTCCCACGTGATGCTGGTTGAATGGATCAGTTAAATAGTAGAGAATTGCCAGTAAGAGCAGAAACGGCAAAAAAATAAACTTGAGTTTAGAACGCATGTAAAAATCCTTCCTATTTTATAGATGTTTTTCATAGTGAACACAATTCGTATAAGACGATGATATCAGATTTCGTTTTATGTGCCAAATTGAAATTTGTTAATATTAAAAAGCTCGCAATATCAGCTCTTTAGCATGAATCAAGCCAATTTGGTGAAAAAAATAAAAAAAAAATAAAATAATGTAGAATGATACAATCTTTTTATATATAATAGTAAATGTATACAGTGTTTTAACAGGTTTACAACATTGAGTCGGAATAAGCGTAAATACTTTATATAAAATATATTTTTTACGAGCAATTGGGAGGATACCATTGGCTAAATTACTAGTTGAAAAAAGTGGACCGTTGACAGGTACGGTTAAAGTCAACGGCGCTAAAAATTCTGTTTTAAAACTTATGGCAGCGTCTTTGCTAGCTGAAGAGGCATGCTACATTGAAAGTGTTCCTGAATTATTGGATGTGGAAGTTATGATAACACTGCTGGAATCTCTAGGGCAGGTTGTCAAGTACGATAAAGAGCACGAGACAATAGAAATCAAACCGGGATCAGAGCTTAAATGTGAAGCCCCTTATGAGTTGATTCAAAAGATGAGAGCGTCATTCCTCGTCATGGGTCCATTACTTGCGAGAAAGAAAATCGCAAAGGTCTCCATGCCAGGTGGCTGCGAAATAGGTGCAAGGCCAATTGACTTGCATTTAAAAGGGTTTCAAGCACTTGGTGCAGAAGTTACTTTAGGACATGGCTACATAGAAGCCAAAGCACCAGAGGGTCTTATTGGCTCTGAAATATACCTTGACTTTCCAAGTGTTGGCGCCACTGAAAACATCATGATGGCGGCAACTATGGCAAAGGGGCAGACCTTGATACAAAATGCCGCAAAAGAACCTGAAATTATAGATCTTGCCAACTTCTTAAACGAAATGGGCGCAAATGTAAAAGGCGCTGGGACGGATACGATTCGTGTCAATGGCGTGAAGCACTTAAAGGGTTCTAGACATCAGACAATTCCAGATAGAATTATTACGGCGACTTATATGGTGGCGGCTGCCATGACCAATGGCGATATTACCATTGAAAATGTCGTCTCAAGCCATGTTAAGCCAATTACAGCGAAACTCAGAGAGATGGGTGTTACTGTCGAAGATGAAGACGATAGAATCCGAGTAATTTCAAATGGAGGCTTAAAGGCTGTGGACATTACAACCCTTCCATACCCAGGCTTTCCAACTGATGCACAGGCTCAGTTCATGGCGCTTTTGTCCATTTCAGAGGGAACCAGTGTGATTAATGAAACCGTTTTTGAAAACAGATTTAGACATGTTGCAGAGATCAACAGAATGGGTGCAAATGTGAAGATAGAAGGTCACAGTGCGGTTATTCAAGGAGTGAAGGGCATTCAGGGAACACAGGTTAAGGCAACTGATTTGCGTGCGGGTGCGGCACTTGTTCTTGCAGGATTAGTGGCAGAAGGCATCACAGAAATTGACGATATATATCATATTGATAGAGGGTATCCTCAAATTGAAAACGACTTATTGAGTCTTGGAGCTAAAATTAGAAGAATCGAAGAGTAAGATGGCTTCAAGGAACATATAGAGCAATCTGAACAGGGTGTATTTTTGTCATGCGCGCATCTGCGAAGACAGGGCATGATGTTGTGGAAATGCAGCCAGTTTAGGAGAAATGATGTGGAAGGTGGATCGTACATGTTTGGACTCGGCGCTGAAATAGGAATTGACTTAGGAACTGCCAGCGTGTTGGTATACATCAAAGGCAAGGGGATCGTTCTAAGAGAGCCGTCTGTTGTGGCTATTGATAAGAATACAGACCGCGTACTGGCTGTTGGCAACGAAGCACGTAAAATGTTGGGGAGAACACCGGGGAATATTATTGCCATAAGGCCCTTAAAAGACGGTGTCATATCCGATTATGACGTAACAGAGCGCATGCTTCGTTACTTTATCAATAAAACTTGTGGTAGAAGAAGGCTTTTTAAACCCAAAATTATCATATGTGTGCCAAGCGGTGTAACCGAAGTTGAAAAGCGTGCGGTGTTAGATGCGACCACAGAAGCAGGTGGCGGAAAGACTTTTCTCATCGAGGAGCCAATTGCTGCGGCAATCGGTTCGGGACTTGACATCACAAAGCCAGATGGGAACATGGTCATCGACATCGGTGGTGGGACGTCGGATATTGCCGTTATTTCACTTGATGGAATCGTAGTGAGCAATTCAATTAAAGTGGCAGGAGACAAGTTTGACGAGGCCATCATAAAATACATGAGAAAACGCCATAACCTACTGATCGGAGAGAGAACAGCCGAAGAGTTAAAAATCAATATTGGGACGGCATACCCTAGAACCAAAATGGTGAAGATGGATTGCAGGGGGAGAGACTTAATCACGGGGCTTCCTAAGAATATCAGTATTTCAAGTGATGAAATGCTCGAGGCGCTGAGCGAATCTGTAAATGCCATTTGTGATGCGGTGCATGCGGTTTTGGAGAAGACGCCACCAGAATTGGCAGCTGATATCAGTTCAAGGGGAATTGTCATGACTGGCGGCGGCTCACTTTTGCATGGGCTAAACAAGCAACTGGAAAAGAGAACTGGAATTCCAACTTACATCGCAGATGATGCAGTGAGTTGTGTTGCAAAGGGAACGGGCATGAGTCTGGAATATCTTGATATTTTGGAAAAGAACATGATGACGACAGCTTCTAGAAAGCGATATCTGTAAATAAAATAGAAAAAGGCGAAGAGTTGACACGAAAACCATGTCAACTCTTTTTTTATGTCTGTTTTTATGATATATTACACATGATTAAGTGACAAGACACATGTATTGTCATAACGTGAAAGGTGAGATGAAAATGAGTATGGCTATGGTTGAAGAAATAAAAAGATTAAAGCGAGAGAAGAAGGCACTTGTCTTAGCACATCATTATCAAGAACGGGAAATCAAAGAAGTGGCAGATTTTGTTGGGGATTCACTTGAACTTGCCGGAATCGCTGCCAACTCAAGTGAGCCGATTCTAGTTGTCTGTGGGGTGAGTTTCATGGCGGAGACAGCCAAGATTCTATCTCCAGATAAGAAAGTGCTCTTGCCAAATGTCATGGCAGGGTGTCCAATGGCGGATATGGTAACGGTGGAGAGGTTAAGGGAGGAGAAGGCTAGATTTCCTCAGGCTAAAGTCGTCTGCTATGTGAATTCATCGGCGGCGGTGAAGGCGGAAAGTGATATCTGCTGTACGTCATCAAATGCCGTTTCAATTGTGAAGGGATTGCCCGATCAGGAGATTCTCTTCGTGCCGGATCAGAACCTTGGAAGCTATGTAGCCCTTTCAGTTCCAGAAAAAACGGTTCACCTTTGGAAGGGATTTTGCCCCACACATCACAGGGTGGAGGTTGAAGCGGTCAAGGTTATGAAAGCAGCCTATCCAAATGCAAAGGTCATGGCGCACCCTGAATGCAGACCAGAAATTTTGGAGGCGGTGGATTTCATAGGGAGTACAGCCCAACTGGTACAATACGCAAAAGCGGCTTCTAATCAGAGTTTTATAGTGGGAACGGAAAAGGGGATACTGGATATTTTAAAAAGTGACAGCCCGCAAAAGTCATTTGAATTGCTCAGCGAAGAATTGGTTTGTCCCAATATGAAAAAGACAACTTTAATGGATGTGTTGAAGGTTCTCCAAACAGGGGCAAATCAAGTAGAAATAGAATCAGAGGTAAGGGAAAAGGCTTATGTGGCCATACAAAGAATGTTAGATGTATCGAAATGAAGGTGATGTCGTGAAGGAAACATATTTTGATGTGGCAATTGTCGGAGCGGGGATTTCAGGACTTTACACAGCCCTGATGCTTCCTGCGTCCATGAAAATCGGTATTTTTTCAAAGGGTGGAATTCAAGAGACGAACAGTTACTTGGCACAGGGGGGCGTCGCGGCGTCTATCTTAAAAACAGGCGACTGCCCAGCGGCACATTTTGAAGACACCATGAAAAGCGGCAGAAATGCAAACAAGAGAGAGGCAGTTGTAAAACTGGTATCAGAAGCTGAAGAAACCATACACGCGCTTGAATCGCTAGGTGTCCAGTTTGACTGCGATACAGCGGGCAATTACCTCATGGGCATGGAAGGTGCTCACAGCGTGGCGCGTATCCTCAGAATTGGAGATTATACCGGGCGGTCAATAATGGAGACGCTTTCAAATGAGGTTATAAAGCGTGAAAATATTCTGTGGGAAACCGCGTTTACGGCGTCATCATTGATTGTTAATCAGGGTATATGCTATGGCATCCGTGGGTTTCAAAGTGGCGGAGAGGAGGTTATCTACGCCAAGGAAACCATCCTTGCCACAGGTGGCATCGGAAATCTCTACACCTATACCAGCAACAGCGAGGGCATTGATGGAAGCGGTATCGCCATGGCAATTAGAGCAGGTGTTCAAATGGAAGGCATGAGGCTCACTCAGTTTCATCCTACAGTTTTTTTTACGCCGGATTTAAAGGGGCGTCAGTTCTTGATTTCAGAAGCAGTGAGAGGTGAAGGCGCCGTTCTGCGGAACCAGACTAGAGAGCGGTTTATGTGCCGGTATGACAGGCGTCTTGAACTGGCACCAAGAGATGTGGTGTCTTCTGCAATTGAGATGGAGATGAAGAAGACAAAATCACCCTTTGTCTACCTAGATGCAACCCATTTAGATAAGTGGACGCTCAATACAAGATTTCCGACGATTTACGCATTTTGTCAGTCACAGGGAATCCTTATGGAGCGAGATTTGATACCTGTTGCACCGAGGATGCATTATTTTATGGGGGGAATCAAAACGGAGTTGAATAGCAGAACGTCTTTGCAGAATTTACATGCAGTGGGAGAATGCGCTTGCACAGGTGTCCACGGGAGAAATCGGCTTGCAAGCAACTCTCTTTTAGAAGCGTTGGTCTATGGGAAAAGCGCCGCTTTAGATATTTCAAGGAATATGGCTGAAAGAAGCAGAAAAATGAAGGACATGCATGGACAGGTGGACGAAAAAAGAGTGGTGAAAAGTGAAAAAACACCTGTGATGGTTCAGCCAATTTCGCATCAAATCATGTTGTCCTCTCTTAAAAGGGAAATGGATACTCACATGGGAATTAACCGTGAGAAGAAGTCGCTGCTGAAATTGTTGAGCGATATAAAAGAGAAAAGGGACAGGCTAGATTTAGGGGGAAAAACACTTTCCAGCTTAGAGGCGTTGATGGTTGACAACGCCCTGGTCGTTATGGAGTCTATGATAGAAGATGAACTGACAGGAGGCGAACAGGATGAATCAAATCACAATAGATGAAATTATAAAGAGGGCCTTAATAGAAGACATGAACTATGGCGATATTACCACAGAGTCATTGGGGCTAGTGGAACGGCAAATTGGTGCAAAGCTCAGGGCAAAAGAGTCCGGGACGCTTTCAGGACTTGAGGTGTTCAAACGCGTCTTTGAATTAGTAGATGCTGAAATTGAAGTGACACTTCATTATGGCGATGGAGAGGTGGTGAGGCAAGGCGATGAGGTGGCCTATCTCAGAGGAAGAGCGATAAGTGTTCTGAAAGCAGAGCGAACTGCTCTGAATCTTCTTCAGAGGATGTCTGGAATTGCCACCATTACGGCGAAGTATGTGGAAGCTGTTAGGCCATTTTCCAGCAGGATTGTCGATACACGTAAAACCGCTCCTGGACTCAGATTGCTGGATAAACAGGCGGTACTGCACGGAGGCGGATATAATCACCGATTCAACTTGTCGGATGCCGTCATGATTAAAGACAATCATATTCGGGCTGTGGGCTCTATCTTAGAAGCAGTTAGACAGGCCAGAGCGGTCATTCCTCACACCATGAGAATAGAAGTGGAAGTGGAGTCTTTAAAGGAACTGGAGGAGGCAATTGACGCTGGTGCAGATATTGTCATGCTGGACAATATGACAGGTGACGTTATGGAAGAGGCCGTTAAAATAAATCGAGGCAGAGTGATTCTTGAAGCTTCGGGAAATGTGACACTAAAAACGGTTGAAAAAATTGCACAGACGGGTGTAGATGTAATCTCTGTAGGGGCTTTGACACATTCTGTCAAAGCAATGGACTTGAGTTTGAAATTTGACTTGTAATTGAATTTTGGGCATAAAAAAAGGGAATGTTCAAGTTTTAGCTCGATCATTCCAAAATGAGGAAATTGAAATTAATAAAGGGTATGGTATTTTAACCACTTATAATATAGCATTTTTGAAAGGCGACCTCAATATTCATTTGATAAAAAAATGACAAGAAGCTATAGAAATACCTGATAGTTGAAAGGTCAACCATCAATTAAGAATAGTTATCAGCATATGACAGAAATAAAAATACAGTTTAAATGTGAAATTAAGGTTGATTGGGGCTAAAGTTTTTTGAAAGAGGTGACGATAGTTCTTATGTCAAACGGTTGGAGGGATAGAAGTGATTAAAGGACTATATGTAGCGGGCACTGGTTTAATGACCAATATTCATAAAATAGATGTTATCAGCAATAACTTGTCAAATGTCAGCACCAGTGGCTACAAGCGAGATACGTTGGAAGTGCAATCTTTTAACAACAGATTGTTCACGAGAATAAACGGATCGAATACGCCCTTTAAAACAGGGACTCCAACAGTCTCATCAGAAGAGACAAATGGTGAATTCACCATTAGCACAGATCGTGGCTATTTTAGAATAGACACAGAAGATGGCGTGGATTATAGCCGCTCTATGAAAATCTTTAAGGATCAGGATGGCTATTTGAGGACAATTTATAAAAATGTGGGCGGAACAGTGGATCCTTTAAAGGGTGACCTCGTTCTCGGTTCAAAAGGGCCTATCAACATTGGTGATTCTGATTTTACAGTGGATGCAGATGGCAATGTAGTGGTAGGCGGAAGTGTACAGGATTCTCTAATCGTAAACGGCATGCCCGGTGTTATTGGGACAATGAGTGCTGGGATTAAAAGCTACTCTGTCATGACGGATTTCGAACAAGGACAGATGGACATGACCAACAATAAATTCGACCTTGCCATTCGAGGAGAGGGCTATTTTAACATAGACACGGATTATGGCACTTTGCTCACGAGAGACGGGTCATTTACGATTAACAGCCTGGGTGAACTGGTGACTTATGATGGGAACACAGTTCAAGGGATTGATGGACCAATTGAAATTACAAGTGAAAATTTCTCGGTCAATGAATTTGGAGAAGTGATTCAGGACGGAGAAATAACAGATAAAATTAAACTGACAAATTATACAAATGTAGGGGACTTGGAAAAGGTAGGCGGAACTTACTTTAGAGAGAAACCAGAAGATGAGATGACTGGCGAGCGTGTGGACTTCAACGGGGAAGTGATTCAAGGTTTCTTGGAACAATCCAATACAGATGCCATTTCAGAGATGATAAGGCTGATTGAGATGAATCGAAACTACGAATCGAGCCAAAAAGTTGTTACGACAATAGATGACATGATTGGAAAAGCGGTCAACGATGTCGGCAGAGTTTAAGGATAGGAGGTAACCTGATATGAAAGCCATGTGGTCGGCTGCATCCGGGATGAAGAATTTACAGTTAAAGATTGATACAATTTCCAACAACCTTGCAAATGTGAACACAACTGGGTTCAAGGGACAGAGAATAGAATTTAAGGATATCATGTATGAACGCATGAGCCAATCCGATAGAATCAATGGCGAGGGAAGACCAGTTCCAATAGAAATTGGGCACGGGGTTATGACAGCTGCGACCCTCCGTGATTTTGAAACGGGCAATATGCAAAATACAGAAGGTGATTTGGACTTTGCCATCAATGGTGAACATTTTTTTAAAGTCATCGACCAAAATGGAAATGAACGCTATACAAAAGATGGTTCGTTTAAAATAGCAACCACTGATGAGGGACCCAAATTGGTAACCTCAGATGGCTATTATGTCCAAGGGACAGATGGCGATATCGTACTTGGTGAAAATGTCACTGAAATCAATGTCGATGGAAAAGGCAATATTCAAGTTAAGCGAAACGGCGCAGAAGAGTATGAGGATATTGGAACATTTACGTTGGTTAAATTTGTGAACCCAGCAGGACTAGAAAGCGTTGGAAAGAACCTCTACATGGAAACCAGTGCTTCCGGCGTTCCCGTAGAAGGCCTTGAAGATGGCGACAAGACAGAGGTTTGGCAGGGATTTATAGAAAACAGCAACGTTCAAGTTGTAGATGAGATGATTAATCTGATTACGGCTGAACGGGCTTATGAAATGAATTCAAAGTCGATTCAAACGGCGGATAGAATGCTTGAAATTGCAAATGGATTGAAGCGATAGAGCTTTGTTTCAAATGACGAAAGAAGGATTTGAAGATGAAAATTGATTCTATCAATTATAGCAACACCTATCAGACAGAATTTGAAAGTAAAAAAGACGCTGTTGATGCAGATTCCTTTAAGAAGAAGTTAGAAGAAGCGGCTGATAGCAAAGATGAAAAAAAACTGAGAGATGTTTGTGAGCAGTTTGAGGCAGTCTTTGTAAACATGCTCTTCAAAGAGATGCGAAAGACGGTTCAAGAGGGCGGACTTGTGGAAAAAAGCCAAGCCAGAGAGACATTTGAAGGCATGCTGGACGAAGAGATGTCAAAAAAAGTGACTGAAGGTGGCGGTATTGGACTGGCAGACATGATGGTCAAGAGTTTCATGAAACGCTATGACGAGCCAAGCGATGAGGGGACAGCTACAGCCTCTTTAGACATAAAGGGCTGATTCGCCAAACTTTGAAAAAATTATACTGAGAAATTCTGAATTCAGAAGTGAAGTTAACAGGCCGTATGGCCTGTTTTGTTTTTTTGGAATCATGGCGGGATTTGAGCAAACTGTTTTATCGGGTGCATTTTGTGGTAAAATGATGATAGGATAACTTAGATGGAATTAATCTAAAACAGAGGTGACTGTATGACGGGTTTGGTACTCGAAGGAGGCGGCGCCAAAGGCGCGTTTCACGTGGGGGCGATAAAAGCTCTAAAGGAGATGGGCATTCAGATTGATGCTGTGACAGGGGCTTCGATTGGTTCGATTAATGGAGCCCTGATTGCAATGGATGATCTCGAAAGACTGGAGTCAATTTGGCTGGATACTAGGATTGAAGACATCATAAAGGGCGATGAGAAATTACTCGAAAAAGTTGCGAAGTTTGAATTTGGTGATGATTATGACATGAATCAGATTGGCGAATTTCTTATGGAAACCCTCAAAAATGGCGGTTTGGATGTAACGCCGCTAAAAAAGCTATTGCGTGAGATCATAGATGAAGACGCATTAAGACGTGCGCCAATTAAGTATGGACTGGTGACGCTATCTTTAACCGATTTGAAGCCAATTGAGATTTTTATAGATGATATTCCCAAGGGAAAAGTTCATGATTACATCATGGCCTCGGCGAACTTTCCAGCTTTTAAAATAGAGAAAATTGACGACAAACTGTTGGTAGATGGCGGTATGTTTGACAATTTGCCCATCAACATGATGTTGGATAAGGGATACGATGAAATCATAGCCATTCGGGTTATGGGACTGGGGAGACAGAGAAAGATCAAAAAGAAAAAAGATGTGAAGATTACCATGGTAAAACCCTCTGAAGATCTGGGAAAAACTTTGGAAGTCAGTCCTGAAAAAGCGGCTTATAACATGAAATTGGGGTATTATGACACTTATAGGGTTTTTAAAAACCTAAAGGGAAGTCGTTACTATGTCAGAGGCGAAATCGACGAAGAACTGGTGTTTAACGAACTCATAAACCTCTCGGATCGAACCCTTGATGATGTGGGAGAATTGCTTGGGATTGACAAACCCCCTAAGCGTCTTTTGTTCGAAGATGTGATTCCGCTCATGAAAAACTTGCTCGGGATTGACGATCGAGCGACGTATGGTGAGATTGCACTGGCGCTTTACGAATTTCTCGCAGGTGAATTTGAGATAGATAGATTTAGAATCTTAACCTTTGAACAGCTGGTGGGTCTGGTGCACAGGCGATACAGGGAAGAACGGGTGGACTTGTCCTCAGGCCGAAGCGATCTCACAAAGAAACTAATTGGATTCCTTTCAGTGAAGACCAATGCCTTGTTTCCCAAAAAGCTAAAAGATGAGACGCTCAGACATCTGTTTTACATGTTGTTTGAAACCGGATTTTTGGTGGAAGGCGAAACGGTGGACGCATAGTGCCGTGAGAGGCCTTTCTTGATTTATCAACGATGATGTAATAATATAAAACGAAGAAGAATGCAGAAGGAGTGAATGTGATGACCGTTAATGAGAGATATAAAAATTGGCTCGAGAACTCGTACTTTGATGCAGAATTTAGAGGAGAACTCGCCTCAATTCAAGATGATCCGCAGGAGATTGAAGATCGCTTTTATAAAGACCTTGAGTTTGGAACAGCTGGTATGAGAGGGGTTATTGGTGCAGGCACCAATAGGATCAATGAGTATGTTGTGAGAAAGGCGACTCAGGGATTTGCTAACTTTTTGCTGGAACGCTTTCAAAAGTACTTGGTGGATAGATGTGAAAAAACGGTTGTCATAGCATATGATTCGAGGCGTAAATCTTATGAATTTGCCCTTGAATCGGCAATGGTGATGGCTGGAAATGGCATTAAAGCCTATTTATTTGACGATGTTAGGACAACCCCTGAGCTTTCCTTTGCCGTCAGAGAGCTGAACTGTATGGGTGGCATTATGGTTACGGCAAGCCACAACCCGCCAGAGTACAATGGGTATAAGGTTTATGACGAAACTGGCTGCCAACTGGTACCGCACTTGGCAGATGCACTTATTGAGCATGTAAATCAGGTGGACTCTTTCGAACAAGTGAAGTATTTAGACAAAAAGACAGCGATTCAAAGTGATTTATTTAAAATAATAGATGAAGAAGTGGATGACCCCTATGTTGAGATGGTCAAAAAAGTATCGCTAAGACCAGAACTTTTAAAGGATTCAACACTTAAAGTGGCGTATACGCCGCTTCATGGAACAGGTGGGGCCACCATTAAACGCGTTCTAAAAGAAATGGCGTTTTCAAACCTCATAGAGGTCTCTGCGCAGATGGAGCCAGATGGGGAATTCCCAACATGTGAAAAGCCAAATCCTGAAGAGTATGAGGCTTTTGAGGTTGCACTTGAGTATGCGGAGAAACACGATGCGGATTTAGTGGTGGCTACAGACCCAGACTGCGACAGAATCGGCATGCTGGTCAAAGATCAAAATACCTATAAGGCGTTAAATGGAAATCAAATAGGGGCACTATTTTTGGAGTATTTTCTCTCTAGCAGAGATGGCCTCAGCAGCAACCACTATGTAGTCAATACAATTGTTTCGTCTGATTTGGCAAAGAGAATTGCGGCACACTATAACGTCAGATTGATTCAGACTTTAACAGGGTTCAAATTTATAGGCGAGCAAATTGAAAAAGACGAAATACACTTTGTCATGGGGTATGAGGAGAGCTTCGGTTATTTATTTGATTCACATGTACGGGATAAAGATGCTGTTATGGGGACACTAATCGCCATTGAAATGGCAGAGCATTTCAAACGAAGTGGAATGACGCTCCTCGAAAAGCTGGACGAAATTTATAGCGTTCATGGCGCATTTGTGGAAGAAACCATCAGCAAGAAGTTCGAAGGCAAGGAAGGGCAGTCAATTATGAAGTCCATTATGGACAAGTTTAGGGCTGAGTCGGAGTCACTTGTGGCATATAAGCGAAAAATTGATTATCTAAATGATGAAACGGGTCTTCCAAAATCAGACGTTCTCAAGTTTTACCTAGACGATCATTCTTGGTTTGTATTGAGACCTTCTGGAACAGAGCCAAAACTTAAAATTTACTTTTCGATACAAGATGAGACTCCTGAAAAATCGAAATCGAAGCTAGAATATTATAAATCTCTGATTATAGAAAAGGTTGTCTCTGAATGAATTTAAATAAGCTAATTTTTAAAAATGCAAAAGCCACCAACACTCGAATGATGGGTGTTGTTGGCTTAATCTGTGAGTGGAAGGATACTTTGGGAAGAGAAGTCGTCCAGATTTTTCATTTGGACTATGAGGCCTATGGAATTGACGGATTTTATCAGTTTGTGGACGGAAACGAGAGAGAAATCACAAACACAATTCTTGGAGTCACAGGTGGACTGGGGGGCACGTTTGTTGAAATTACTTATGACGAGTATGTATTCCTCATAAAATCAGCCTATGTGGTAGACCCTTCGTCGGTGGAGAGCCTCGTGGATTTTGAATCATTTTATGATGACTTTGAAAGCCTCTATGCGGGCCTTGAACTCGAGGATGAGATTAGGCTTTATCAGAGGTTGTGTCCTGAAATTTTGACGCCGCAAGAACTCTTGAATTATTTTGTCATGCGCGTTGTTGGAAATGACTATCCATCGACCTTATTGCTCTGGAAAGACGGGGTAATAGACGAATCGTTTGAGATTGCCGAAGGAGCTTACAGCCTTCTCAAGAACACAACGTTAAAAGAGGTTTCCAGTGAGCAAGGACAGATTTATAGATGTGATGCGCTGATAGATTTTGAGGCACATTACATGTTGGTGGTGCTCGAAATCATCATCGATGAAACGGAACTAAAAATCGTCCGTGCTAAAGTAGTTGAAAGCATGGAAATATCAAGCATAGAGGCTTCATTTAATCTCAATAAGCCCGAGCATATGCTGGTTCTTTCAGTGGACGATGCGTTTTTCGAACGCCGCTTCTCAGATCGAAATCCCGAAATGATGAAATACGATTATTATAATGGTAGACTCTATACGGAGTTCAATCGAAACAATGAACACGTCAAAGAGAATCCCTATTATTTAAATGGAGATTTATATGCACTTTACTTTTTTACTGGAAGTGGGCAGTTGATTATAGGGTCTCTTCAAAATGATAACCTCTTGGAAGTGGATCGAGCGTTTGAGGAAAATGGCATCTATGATGATAGTCTCAGCCTCATTTGTGAGCTGAAAACAGATCATCCAATCCTATATAGTTTTATGAACAGTGCCTACGATAATATATTTGATTTTTTTGAGAGTTGGAGGAAATAGAGATGGTGGTCATGTCGCAGGTTATGGTGCTCTTTCTACTGATTGTCACGGGATTTATGGCTAAGAAACTGGGGGTTGTCACAGATAAGGTCAACCGAGAACTGGGCAGACTTATTATGAATGTCACATTGCCGGCATTCATCATCGTCTCGATGAACTATGAGTTTTCATATGAGACTTTGATGCAGAGTATTGGGCTTCTGATTATTTCCAATTGTGTATATCTCTTTGCTATTATCATGAGTAAATTGGTGGTAAAAGGTCTTAAAATCAACGATGCTAGAGCGGACATATATGAATACGTAGTGACTTTTTCAAATGTTGGGTACATGGGATATCCTGTGGTGGCAATCGTCTTTGGAAAAATAGGTGTTTTCTATGCTGCAATTTATAACCTGACATTCAATCTCTTGGTATGGACATATGGACTCAATCTCATGAGGCGCTCTCAAAACATTCAGAAGGTAAGCGGAAAGGATAGACTAAAGCATATTTTTAACCCTGGCCTTGTGGCTATTTTGATTGGATTTTTTCTATTTTTGACGTCAATAAAGTTGCCGGGCACGATTTTCAAAACACTTGATATGATCGGCGCAAGTACGACGCCTCTATCCATGATGTTTATTGGATTTCTGCTTTCAGAACTTAAAATCAAGGATTTGTTCAATGAGTTCAGAGATTACGTGGTCATTGCGGTGAGGCTCTTAGTGCTTCCGTCAATTGTGGGTCTCTGCCTTTGGAAACTTGGAATGAGTGGCTATATGCTTGGGATTCCGGTTTTGATTACAGCCATGCCAGCAGCGGCAAATACGGCTGTATTTGCCGAGCTTTATGACAATGATTCCGTCTTGGCATCCAAGTTGATTTTTATCAGTACCCTTTTATCTGTTCTGACGATTCCGCTCTTTATGATTGCCATTTCTAAATAAGGGCATTTTCAAGTCCGCCAGAGGCCACAAACAAGATACTGCTAGGACTTGCTTCGATGATACTGGTCATGGCGCTGAATTCATGCGGCATTCCCAAAATGTTGATATCCGCATTGTTTTGCCCCATGAGTTCTTTAAATCTACCTGTGTAGACCCTCACTTTTGTGTTGGAAGGCAGGCGTGCCTCATCTATAAAGTCCACCAAATCTTGTATGGTGCTCTTCTTCTCGTTTTCATCATATACCACACGGCATAAATTCAGTTCTGCATCATAATTTCTAGACAATTGAAGAGCGCATAAAATCGCAAGATCGTTGTTTGGGCTCTTATCTCTGAGCCAGAGATTGATTTTGCGTTCGTTGCCCATGCCGAATTTTGGATGAAGCCAAAGACAGCCGACTGAGAGGTTTAGGGGTTTGATTCGATTGACCATTTCTTTCAGTTTATCTCGTTTTTGAGGGTCTTCACTGATTGTCAGCAAAATGATATTTGGCGGCAAATACGTGCTTTTTAAGCTTTGAAGTGTTGGAATCAAAACGGATGAAAAATCATCAGAGGTAACAGTCGTCTTTTGGACAAATATCTTTTCATCTCTCAACGGTCTAAGGACTTCGTCAATTTGATGATCGTGTGCGTGATCAATTGGGCATTCCTCATGAGAGGCAATGTAGTAAACCCTCCCCGATGGATAGACGAGTTTCTTTATAATTCGAGTGAGCCGTTTGAAGTCTTCAGGTTTTTCAACAGGAACGGCTACAGATGGTTTCCAAAGTCGAGGATGATAGGGGATTGACGCTGATTTTTGAGCAGCCCATTCTGAAATCGAGATAAAGATTCCACCTCTGACGTCACCATATGGTGAGGCGAAATTTCGATTCTTAAGGAGTGCATATATCATTGCGATGACGGCAAAGGTCACCACTGTAAAAATTGGATTTATGAGGAGCATTACGGAGATGCAGCCCAGTGAGCCGACAATTGGAACGAATATGGACATTTTCAAACTCGGTCTGTAGCTGATGATACCTGTAAACTGCTCTAGGAAAACCACTAAGTTAATCATGCCGTAAGTGGTGAGGAAAAACATGGTCAAAAGTGACGCCAAGCTGTCGAGGTTTCCCGCCAAAATCACGAGTAAGGAAATGATTGAAGACAGGATAATGGCGTTGATTGGTTCACCAGCCTTGTTGATTTTTCCAAGGGTTTTATGAAAGGGAACCACCCTGTTTTCGGCAAGTGCCGCAAGTGTTCGTGGAGCGCTGACCAGTGTTGAAAGCGCAGAAGAGAGTACTGCACCCATGACACCAGCAATAATTAGGATTTCCACACTGGCAAGTTCAAAGATGATGGAAGTGTTTGAGACAAGTGTCTCTTGATCGGCTTGATGTGCGAACCAGTAGGCCACGATGATATAGATGATGAGTCCAGTCAAGATAGCGGAGAGCGTTCCCTTTATAATGCTTCGGCGTGGGTTTTCGAGGTCGCCGGACATGGTCGCACCAGTAAGTACACCTGTAACAGCAGGGAAGAAGATGGCAAAAGTCGTCCAAAATCCAGCGGATTTGAAAGCGCCCTGCATAACCACACCCTGTGTGTTTAAGTTTGGCCCTGTGAGGAATGAGATGATGGAAAGTCCCACTGCCACTAAAATGACATATTGAATTCTAAAAGCGAGTTTCGCGCTTTTAAGGGAGATGAGGGAGAGAATACCCCATGTGATAACCCCAACAAGGAGTTGAGAATGATCTGGGAAAAAGGTGATCCATAGCTCGCTAAATCCCGTGATATAAAAAGCCACGGAAATAGCCTGAGAGACGTACAGTGGAACACCGATTGCACCTCCCATTTCAAGGCCAAGAGAGCGCGTGATGATGGCGTAGGCACCGCCAGAGCCTATTTTAATATTCGTCAACATGGAAGACATGGACAGAGCCGTTGTAAACGTGATGACGTGCGCCAAGAGAATGATGAGCAGGGTTGCAAAGAAACCTGCATTCCCGACAATCCATCCTAAGCGGAGGTATAAGATTACTCCGAGTATGGTCAGTAGCGTGGGCGTATAAACGCCTTCAAATGTCTTTAACCCGATTTTCTTTTCCATAGTATTTGAGTCCTCATCTAATTTGATTTTAAGAGCCAATGGAGCTTAGGTTACATTTTAAAAGTACGTGATTAAATATTTTAAATATTATACCCCGTATTTTGAGATAACTCAAATAATTAAAAAAACACCATTCAGTCAATTGATCCGAATGGTGTTTTAGTTGGCGTTTGTATTGTAGATGTGCTTCGATTTTTTTATTTCAAAATCCGAGTATCGTTTGAGTTCTAAAGCTAGAATTTCAATTTCGCCTGAAATCCGAGAGCAAGCTAGGAAATCACCCTTCCTCTCCAAGATTTTGAGCTGTATTTTTTTGGACTCGATTTCGCTGTGGAGCCGTTCGCAGTAGTTCATAGGTTGCCTCCGTGGGTACTTGTGTTTACTATATCGGCAATGCCCAGAAAAACATGAGTCTTTTTTCCCAGAACCTTTGTATTTTAACAGAAAAAAATGCGTTTGAGAAGATTCTTTTAGGGGAAAAATGAATTATTATTAATAAAATTGGGATTGAATAATTTTATAGGGTATGCTATTATTGATGAGTAAATTTAATAGTAATCCTTATCAAGAGCGATGGAGGGAATAGGCCCTATGAAGTCCAGCAACCGGTTTTACACGGTGCTAAATCCTACAGATATGATGGATATCTGGAAGATGAGGTAGTGAGAATACTCGCCTCTTCTTATGAAGAGGTTTTTTTATATCACGCCTATAATGTTCATCAGAGAATTAAAGGATTATCAAAACTACGTAATTTTATGGAGGTGTCGTAGAATGGCAAGAAGATTATTTACTTCTGAATCTGTTACTGAGGGTCATCCAGATAAAATCTGTGACCAAATTTCGGACTCAATTTTGGATGCGATTTTTGCAGAGGATCCAAATGCCAGAGTCGCTTGTGAAACGTCTGTGACAACAGGCTTGGTTTTGATTGCCGGTGAAATAACAACGGACTGTTATGTGGATATTCAAAGCGTCGTCAGAGAGACGATTAAGGAAATCGGCTATACACGTGCCAAATATGGATTTGATGGAGAAACATGCGGCGTATTAGTTGCAATTGACAAACAATCTGACGATATTGCCCTTGGTGTTGACAAGGCTCTTGAGAGCAAAGAGGGAAATATGGAAGATGAAGTTGGCGCTGGAGATCAAGGCATCATGTTTGGGTTTGCATGTAATGAAACACCAGAACTCATGCCGCTTCCAATCTCACTTGCGCATAAACTTGCAAAGAGACTTTCAGACGTCAGAAAAGATGGAACGCTTGAGTACTTGAGACCAGATGGCAAAACACAAGTAACAGTTGAATATGACGAAAACGATAAACCAGTGAGAATTGATACAGTTCTTATTTCGACTCAACATGGTCCAGAAGTGACCAGAGATCAAATTGAAGCAGACTTGATTGAACATGTGATTAAACCAATCATTCCAAGTGAATTGCTTCAAAATACAAGATATCTTGTAAACCCAACTGGACGCTTCGTCATAGGTGGACCTCAAGGAGATGCCGGCCTTACAGGCAGAAAAATAATTGTTGACACTTATGGTGGTTATTCTAGACATGGCGGCGGTGCTTTCTCTGGAAAAGACCCTACAAAAGTGGACCGTTCAGCGGCATATGCAGCTAGATATGTTGCTAAAAACTTGGTTGCAGCAGGGGTTGCTGAAAAATGCGAACTTGAACTTGCATATGCAATCGGTGTTGCAAGCCCAGTTTCAATCATGGTTGAAACTTTCGGAACTGGCAAAATTGAAGAGGATAAGATCACAGAACTCGTTAAAAAACACTTTGACTTGAGACCAGGTGCGATTATTAGAGAATTAGAACTCAGAAGACCTATTTACAAGCAAACAGCTGCTTATGGTCATTTTGGCAGAACTGATATTGATCTTCCTTGGGAGAGAACAGATAAAGCTGAAGCAATTCGAAAAGATGCTTTTGGTGCATAATTAAACCGTATTAGCAATTGAGCCTCCATGTTAGTCATTGAGATAGCATGGAGGTTTTTTTATAAAACAAATACAAAATATGTAAAAAATATGATAAAATACCTTTGTGAGAAATTTTCGAATGTACAAGCTCTCACAATAAAATTTAGGGTGTTAAATGAAAAGTTAACTTCCG
>DKFC01000041.1 GCA_002452745.1 Firmicutes bacterium UBA6806 | reverse complement strand
GTTAACTTTTCATTTAACATTTTAAAATAATTCATGACTTTCCTCCACTTTGTCTTCATTCGCTTGTTGCTTATCTACCCCTAATAACACCTATTTTCCCAATAAAGTCAAAAAACGCTTGATTACGAAGAAAATGCATGTTGCATCTTCCTCGTAATCAAGCGTTTAAGGTGCTTGGTAGAGACCCCCATACCATATTAATGGGGTTATACGACGATTTATTAATTCACATTTTACAAAATTACCGACCCCACGTCAATTTTTTTGTGAAAATGTTCTAAAACGACTCATAAATACTGCCCATATAAGCGTCTTTACCGTTTGGTCTAGTCATTTTACCATATACACTGCGTTATCTTCAAGCGTATTTTTACGATTATTTAAATTCTATGACTTCAAAGTCATTCCAATACAAGTCCATAATCAAAAGCCTATGTCTTAAAAGGTCTCCTCTACCTAGCAAGAGCTTCAAAACTTCACTGACTTGTGTAGATGCGGCAAGCGCCGGTGTAAAGGAAGGGTTTCCTAGCCTTTGCTCTATACCCTTTCCAATATGCGATTTATAAATTCGATTCAAGGTGTCATCACCCGGTAGAATTGTACAAACCTGTGCATACCAGCCCCCTATAGCACCATAAACCAGTGGAATCTCCAGTTTTTTTGCCATTTCTTGAAGACAAAAGCGCGTCGCTATGCCATCTGTGGCATCCACGATCACATCGTGTGCACTCAAGATTTCAAGGGCATTTTCTTCAGTGAGAAAAGCTTCTATTGGGTTTACTTCCACTTCAGAATTTACTGCCGCCATCCTCTGTTTGGCTTCAAAAGCCTTGCTTTGGGATAAGTTGTCTTCCTGTGAAAGCAATTGACGGTTTAAATTTGACATGTCAAAATCATCGCCATCAACGACAGTCAAATAGCCAATGCCCAGTCTGCCAAGCATCTCTATCACGTAACCACCAAGGCCTCCACAGCCCACAACACAAACTCTTTTTTCATGAAGCATATCACACTCTTGAGTCGAAAGCATCTCTCTATTTTTTTGATAGCGATCCATCTTCAGCCCCCTCCTACTGGTGGAAATATGGAAACGACGTCCTCTGCTTCTAAAACCTTATCCAGACTACCGTCTCGACCATTGATCAGAAGGATTGCAACATCTTCTTTTTTAATGTCTAGGGTCTCAATGATCTTTTGGGGCGTTGGCCTTTCATCCATTTGAACCATTAACTCCTTGCCCCTACCCTCTCTCAAAGTTGCAAACAATCTCACTTTGATTTCCATTCAATCACCTCTCATCTTCACAAACAACACTTTAATCATATACAATAAACCAAGTTTCTCACCCAGAGGCAATCACCACATGATGGTGCATTTCCATAGCAATCACCAAAGGTATCATTTACCATATCACACCCATCCACGAGTTCACAATCTGTACAGGAGGGGTAATGGTTGTTGTAGACCATATTTCGATATAACTCATAAGCTCTCGAATGCCATATCGTGCCTAAATCTTCATGCATGATATGGCCAAATGTATGAGCTTGAATATTTTTCAAGCGGCCAAATACAACCTCTGAGCCACTATGTGCAAACCGATAACAGGGTGCAACCTCCCCTTTAGAATTGATCACAGCTGTGTTATTGTCAACAAATCTACATCGACGTTCCGTTTTTAGATGATGGTCTGATAACCTTACCGCAAGCCCGCGTTTTAGGGCATACCTTTGGATTTGATTATAATAAGCGACCATTTCCGGGTCCTTGTACATGGTGTACAGACACTGGCTACTTTCCTCAAGGTCAACCGGCAGGATATTGGAAACAATCAGCTGCGACACACCATATTCACTGGCTAAATCAATAACGCCAAAAATATCGTCCTTATTGGTAGCAGACAGTACCATTTGAAAAATAACCTGTAAGTTCTTTCTTTGCGTTTTAGTTTGGTTTTTTTTAAGGGTGTTGATTTGCTTTAACTGGTTTAAAACAGCTTCTAATTTCACTCCTCTGATCTCAAAAAAATTATCTGTAAGGCCATCTATAGATATCACCAATTGATCCACATAAGAAACGATTGCCTCTCTAATTGCAGGGCTTAAACTAACCCCATTTGTAGTCAAGCTAACCTTATAGGGAGACAGGCGCTCTAAAACCTCGATGATTTTCGGATGAATCGTCGGCTCACCTATGCCACCCACAACAACCTCATCTATGGTTTCTATGCCCTCTATCTGTGTTAGGATTGCTTCCAGCATTTCGTCTGACATATCCACCGTGGCCTCATGCCATGAATGCCTATAGCACATGGTGCAATTTAGATTACAAGCATCCGTTAACTCCAAGCACACCTTTTGAACCGGCATTTTTACCTCCTAATCACATAAATCATTAAAAGAAAGAGGGTCCTAAGACCCTCCTTTATCACTAAACAGCATATAATTTATAATCCCAATACTGTTTTACGTGCATCCGTTGGAATACCGTCAGCACTCCAGCCTCTTAATTCATAGTACTCAGGGAGAAGTTCAGAAAGTCTTGCAACGTTGCCCTTAGAAGGACCAGCTTCAATTGGATCCTCGAGCAATCTCTTAGGAAGTGTATCTTGTGAAGGATCAATACCTGCATCGAGGTTAAACAGCCTCTCTATATTCCAGATACGCTCACCAGCAAGCAATACATCTTCTGGCGTCCAATCCGTGCCAATAACAGCATTGATCATAGAAGAATAATCGCCAGCACCCATAGCAAATGATGTAAACAGACATAAGCCTGAAGCGTCAATAAAGGCTGTTAGATCTTGGAATACTTTAACCCAGCCTGCTTTTCCCTCTAAGCTAAAACGGTCTAACTTCTCAGGCAAGCCTAAAATTTCAGGCGAAATCAAGTAACCTCTAACGTGACAACCACCTCTGTTTGAAGTAGCGTATTGTAAGCCTTGTCCTTGAATTGCCCTAGGGTCATATGCAGGAAGCTCTTGTTTTTTAACAGACATCGAAAGTTCAGGAACACCATAAGATTCACAAAGACGGTATGAACCATCAGCCATCTTATCGCCAAAGCCTTCTCTTAGACCCATTCTCTTTGTCCACTCAACCACTGCTTCATTGTTGCCAAACTCAAGTGATAAACCACCTAAATCAGAATCCTTGATAAATCCCTTTTGATAGAGTTCCATGGCAGCTGCAATCGTAGCACCTGCAGAGATTGTATCAAGTCCCATTTGGTTACACCAGTAATTTGCTTTTATAACTGAAGCCATATCTGAAACGCCACAGTCACCGCCAAATGCCCAAATTGTTTCATACTCAGGACCGCCACCTTCAATATCGTCTACCTTGCAGTATCTACCACAAGCGATAGGACATCTGTAGCAAGGGTCTTTTCTGACCAAGTATTTTTCAGCAAGCGTTTCACCACTGATTTCTTCTGCTTGACCAAATTGTGAGGTTTGGAAGTTGTTTGTTGGGAAAACACCATTTTCGTTGATAATATTTACAAGTACCGCTGTTCCATAAGCCGGTAAGCCCTGACCTGTAACACCGTTTTCTCTAATTTTTGCATTACAATCTTTAACAATTTGCTTTAATGCTTCTGCGTCAGCCACTTCAACATTTTTTGTGCCTCTAACCGCAATAGCCTTAAGATTTTTAGAACCCATAACAGCGCCAACACCTGATCTACCAGCAGCTCTGTCATTTTCATTCATAATTGCAGCCATTTTTGAAAGCTTTTCACCAGCAGGGCCAATGGTAAGAATTCTCGATTTCTCAGCCACTTCTTTACTTAGCGTTTCACTTGTCTCAGACACTACTTTGCCCCAAACATGACCAGCATCTCTGATTTCAACCTTGTCATCTTCAATACAGAGATAAACCGGTTTGTCAGATTTACCTTCAACGATGATTGCATCATAGCCAGCAAACTTAAGTTCAGGCCCCCAGTAGCCACCAGAGTTTGAAGAAGCGATTGTGCCGGTCAATGGCGATTTTGTAATTACCATGTAACGACCGCCTGTAGGTGTTGGTGTACCCGTTAATGGTCCTGTTACGATGAAAAGTTTGTTTTCTTCGCTAAGTGCATCCACACTTGGAGAAACTTCATCTGTAAACAACTTGGTACCAAGACCTCTACCACCGACAAACTTCTTTGCCACTGCTTCGTCTAGTTTTTCAACTGTACAAGCACCCTTTGTCAAATTCACTCTCAATACTTTTCCTTGATAACCGAACATAAATAACCTCCTTTAAAATTTGGCGCAACGCAATGCATTGCTTATAAATGTGACATTTATTCCAAATCCTTTCCAAATATCGGGAGGCATCACGGTTTCCCATTCTACCCATTGGTCAAGGCTCATGGCATTTGCTTTAGAGCGGTTGACTCGGATTTTGGTACAGTTTAAATTAATCTATGCTATTCTTGTGATTCAAGAGTGCCAATATCATTCAAAACCACGATGTCATCACCTGTTTTGATCACACCACTTTTAAGCACCCTCGTAAAAATGCCCTCCTTAGGCATAATACAATGCCCTACCTGTGTTTTGATCTCGCAACCGTTGTGACATTCTTTTCCGATTTGTGTCACTTCATGCATGGTTTCTCCAATCATGAGTTTTGTACCCACTGGCAGCTCGTATAAACAAATCCCCTGTGTGGTTAAATTCTCTGCAAACTTACCACTGCAAAGGCCTTCAACACCAAGTGCTGTCATCTTATCCACGCTCTCCTGTCCGAGCAAACTCACTTGTCGGTGCCATTTTCCTGCATGAGCATCCCCCACAAGTCCGTGTCCTTCCTGGAATTCCCCTTGAGGAATGGTCTCTTTCACAACGCCTTTAACCTTGCTGATATTTATCGCGAGTACTTTTCCATTCATTTTCATTCCCCCTGTCTTATATAATGTCCAGATTTACCACCTAATTTTTCTACGAGTCTGATGCCATCAATTTGCATTTCCTTGTCCACGGCCTTACACATATCATAAATGGTAAGTGCCGCAATGTTAACCGCAGTGAGCGCTTCCATCTCTACACCAGTCTTGCCAACGGTTTTAACAACGGCTTCTATCAAAACGCGATCCTCCAAAATTTCAAAGTCAAGTGTCACATGGGTCAACATCAAGGGATGACACATGGGAATGAGATCACTGGTCCTTTTCGCACCCATTACACCTGCAATTTGAGCCACCTGTATCACATCACCCTTGCTAATGGCTGAATGCTTAATGGCTTCTATGGTAGAGGGTTTCATAAGGATTTGACCTCTTGCAATTGCAGTCCTATGTGTATCTGTTTTTTCGGTGACCTCCACCATATGTGCTCTTCCCTTATCGTTAAAATGCGTAAATGTCATGAAGACCTCCTAAAAACCCTATCTCAGGTTATACCTATATTTTGAGACATTTCTTGAACTCATTTTTTAACTGTTAATTGAACTTTATTTTTATTTTAATTTTGGTCTAAATCTTGATTTTAATCTTGGACTTTGGGGGCTTAGCCTCCCACCTGGACCATATTTCTAAGTACGGTATTGGCCTTGCCAATTTGGTGTTCTAATGGCTTTTTTAGGACAGATGCTTGTATATAATCCCTTAAAACCAATTTCTGATCTATGGCCCATTTGAGATCAAATTCTTCATCCGAATGCAGACAATATTTCAGTTTACCCTCCGAGGTCAAACGAATACGGTTGCAGTCTGAACAAAACTTACATGATATAGGACTTATAAGGCCTACTCTGCCCTTGCCGTTTGGCAGTCTGTAATACTTTGCAGGTGAGGAAGGATCCTTGCTCACCAGTTCAACCAACTCTGGTACGCGATCCAAGACCACCGTATTAGGCAAGTAATTCTTGATCGACCATTTGGCAACCTCGCCTATGGGCATTAGCTCTATAAAACGCACGTCTATATCATCATCCTCTGTCAACTTGACGAAATCCACGATTTCATCATCGTTAAAACCACCGATAATGACGACATTGAGTTTAATGGGGGTCAGTCCCACTTTTTTAGCCTCTTCAATACCTGCCAAGACGTCATCCAAGCTACCACCTCTGGTCATTCTAAAATACTTGTCTGGCTTTAGTGAATCAATACTGATATTAACACGATCCAACCCCGCCGCTTTGAGGGGTTCGGCCATTGTCTTTAAAAGTAACCCATTCGTTGTCAATGCAAGATCTTTGATCTCAGGGTGGTTTTTAATCTTCTCAACCAATGTGACAATGCCGTTTCGAATTAAGGGTTCACCACCTGTTAGTCTAATTTTATCAATGCCCATGTCCACAAATGCACTGATGATTTCATCTATTTCTTCAAGCGAAAGAATATCACTATGCTTCAATTTTTCAACGCCCTCTTCCGGCATGCAGTACTGACACCTTAAATTGCATCGATCCGTAATGGACAATCTCAAATAGTTTATTTTTCTACCAAACCCATCAATCATAAGCTGCTCCTATCTCAATGATATCGCCTGTGCCCTCCAGTGAATAACCGCCAATTTCAGTCATCTGTCTTTCGAAATAAGGGGATTTTATCCACTCAATAAATCGCATGACTCTAAAGTCCGAAAGTAGTTCATGGGGGATTAGGAAGTCATAGGCTTCGTATCCGACTTCGATGAAATCCAAATCCATTGATTTGGCTGCTGAATAAACCCCTAAACCTGCATCTGCACTTCCTGAAGAAACGGCTACTGCAACAGCAGTGTGTGTTATAGCTTCTCTTTGATAGCCATTAATCTCTTCACACGCAATCCCTTGCTTTGTAAGCTCAAAATCCAGAAGCTGTCTCGTTCCAGCACCTTTTTGTCGATTGATGAAGGCAATTTCTTTTCGTCTTAAGTCTTCAAAGCCCTTCACTTGATGTGGATTGCCCTTTTGCACCATAAGTCCCTGTAATCTTTTAACACCCTTTATCAAGGCCATTTTTCGATTTGGAAAAAACCTTTCAACACTGCTAATATTGTAAACACCCGTCTTCTCATCAATAAGATGAATTGGGGCCATATGGCATTCGTTTTTAAGAAGAGACATAATGCCACCTAAGCTTCCAACATGTGTTGAAGTCATTGGCATACGATCTGAGATGATATCCAAAAGAAGATCATGACTGCCTATGACCACAAGTCTTTCAGACAATGTGTGAAGGGGCTTCAAGAGCTTAATGTTAACGCGTTGTCCTTTTTCAATCCCTTCAGACAGCCTTGGTATGGTCAAAACACCATCTGCTTTCACTAGGCTCATGGTCGTTCCAGCACCTCTATTGAGAGGGGTTACCACCCAGTTTTGATTGACCTCACCTAGAGTAACCCTGACAAGCTCCTCGTGCTTGAGTGAAGAAACCACCCTCTGAGTCAGTATGCCCTCATGGGAGGACATTAAATCAAGTTGCCCCTGCCAGCTTAGGATAAGCGGCTTTACAAAGGCTTCAAATGCAAAGAAAGCAGATACGGGATAACCCGGTAACCCCACGATACTCTTCTCATTAATTTTGCCTAAAATCGTTGGTTTTCCTGGTTTAATAGCGACCCCGTGTACGACCACTTCTCCTAGAGCCTCTATTGTGCTTACGGTAAAGTCCTTAGCGCCAGCGGAAGAACCTGCAATTGTAATGAGCATGTGATTATCTTCTAGGCCCTTTTGAACAGCCTCTTTGAGCAAATGAGGATCATCTTGACAGGGCTTGTATACCTTTGGGATGCAACCCATCTCAATCAAGAGACCTTCTATGACGCTGGAATTTGAATCTATTATCTTGCCCTTTGTCAGGGCTTCAATCTCTTGAACAATCTCATTGCCTGTGGGCAGTATGCCTACCTTTAAGGATTCGAATACTTTTAAACTTTGAACCCCACCGCTAATGAGGGCGCCTAGGTCCATAGGTCTGATCTTATGAAGTGAAGGCAAGAGCATCTCACCTACGATTATATCCTCTCCCACTTGTCTTACATGCTGCCAAGCATACGCAGCCTCAACAATTTCGACAAGCCCATCACCGATGGGTTTTACGTCTTCAATCATAATGACACTGTCAAAACCATCCGGCAATAGATTACCAGTATTCACATAGACAAAATCTACAGTTTCCACAAGTTGCATTGGTTTTTTTTCATTTGCACCCTGCGTTTTTTCAGAAAGTACGGCAATACCATCCATTGCCGCACAAGGATCACTCGGGGATGATCTTTCTGCAAATACCGGATGACTCGTGACTTTTTGCAAGGCTTCTCTGACAGAGACAGACTCATGTTTTAATGGATTGGAAAGGGCTTCTTTGTACTTATTAAGTGCTTCTTCTAGTGGCATGTTTGAAATATAGACATTGCGCTTGGCCATTAAATTTCACCCCTTTTAAATAATGTAACGACAACTTCTTCCTCTTTATAAAGCCCCTCTTGATCACTTTTTATATGAATATAGCCTGATGCACCTGCCATCAAAGAAATCAAGCCAGATTTTCCAAGTATGGGCTTAGCCATCCAACCCTCTTGAGCCTTAAAAAGCGTCACCATGATAAAGGTATCTCTTCCAGGTGAAGAATGAACACTTTCAGTTACCTTTGCCACAATTTCCATGGCCTTAGCCTCATGCCTTGATAGCTTTTCCATGTAAGGTCTTACCAAGACTTCAAAGACAAGCGCCGAAGCCGTTGGATGACCGGGTAGGCCAAATATCATTTTATCTTGAACCCTACCGACAATTGTGGGTTTTCCAGGTTTAATGGAAATACCATGTACCAGAATCTTGCCACCCTCAAAGGACTCTATGACCCTTTGGGTGAAATCTCTTGTCCCTACAGAAGACCCCCCGGACAGGATGATGACATCTGCCATCTCTAAAGCCTTATTTACACTTTCTCTCAAGGCAGCCATATCATCCTTGACAATGTCTTTGAATACGACCTCTCCACCCAGTGCCGTAATTGCACCTGCAAGTGAATAGCCATTTATATCTCTTATTTGTCCAAGGTTCATGGGGCCATTGCAATCGATGATCTCATCACCTGTGGATAAAACTGCAACCCTTATCTTTTTATACACAGATAATTCACCAATTCCCGCACCCGCTAGCAAACCCATATCATAGGCACTTACGCGTTTTCCATGGGATAAGATCAATTGTTCTCTTTTAAGGTCATCTCCACAGTAAATGATGTTCTCACCAAAGGCCACAGGATGATATATCAATACCATGTCCTCTGAAATCTTTTCTGTATGCTCTATCATCACCATGCCGTCTGCCCCCTCAGGAAGCATTCCACCTGTTGGCACATACATGGCTTGGCCACTTTCGATGACGTAACAGGTTGCCTCTCCCATTATCGAATCGCCCTTTAGAGTCAGCATTGCGGGAATGCTATCTGTGGCACCTGCAAGATCCTTGACCTTCACGGCATAGCCATCAACTGTTGATCTATCAAAAGAAGGTATATCCACCTTCGAGTACACATTTTCACTGCAAACACGACCATGACTTGAAAGAAGGGCTACCCTTTCACTTTCAAGACCTTGTGTATTTGCGATCGTCATAACTTGGTCCATTGCTTCGTTTAATGTGATTATTTTAAAAAATTGCATATTAAAATCCTTTCTTTATCCCTTATGATGCGGTGTTGCACATTCTGAATCATCACCAACTAGAATTTGAATACCATGAAATATAGGATTTAAAATATACTCTAATGTCTCCTTGACTGCTTTGGGACTTCCTGGCATATTGATAATAATAGAATTGCCCCGTATGCCTGAAACCCCTCTTGACAACATGCCTTTCGGTGTGATTTTTAGACTGTTGTAGCGAATTGCTTCAGAAACACCTGGTGTTTCTCGCTCAATGACGCTTAAAGTCGCCTCAGGTGTTATATCTCTTTTGCTAAAACCGGTACCGCCAGTTGTCAAAATCAAATTGACGCCAAGGACATCCGCCATGTGGATCATGGCATTTGACAATGCTTCTTTTTCATCCGGAACAATCACTTGTTGCACGACCTCATAACCCGCCTCAGTGACCATATCACAAATTACCTTGCCACTTAAATCTTCACGTTGGCCCTTCGACCCCTTATCACTTGCCGTAATTACCCCTACTGTATACATAATTTTTTCCCCTTTCCAACAAAACGACTTCATGACTTATCCGATTGATCTGATCTGTATCATGCGAAATTGTAATCACTGTCATTTTTTTCTCTCTATTTCTTTTGATAATGGCTTCTTCAATAGTCTTGATGGTGTTTCTGTCTATACTTGCTGTCGGTTCATCCAACAAGACAACTTCTGGATCGAATATCAAGGCACGCGCAAGTGCCACCTTTTGCGCTTCACCACCTGAAAGTTGAGTTGCCAATTGATCTTTAAAACTGGTGATTTGAAACTCATCCATAATTTGATGGACGAGATGGCCGACTTCAGCCTCGGACTTCCCCCTGATTTTTAATGGATATGCAATGTTATTGTAGACAGAAGTCTGCATCATGTAGGGGGTCTGACTCAAATACGTGATGCGTTTTAATTCTGATTCTCCCAAGGATTTGCCATTATAGTGGATAGACCCACGTTCAAAAGGCTCAAGACCTGCAATAATTTTCAGGAGTGTTGTTTTACCAGCACCATTCTCTCCTATTATCCCATAAATTTTTCCACTTTTAAAAATATTTCTCTCTATATCAACAACGACCTTGTCTTTATACCGCTTCAGCAGTTTTTTTATTTCGATATCCATATCAGTCTCCCATCGTAAAATGATAAAGGATTGTGTTAACACCAAAAGAAATAGAAAGGAGTACAATTCCCATAGCAATGGCCATGCCATAATTCCCCATGCTGTTGTTCATGGCGATAAAGGTCGTCATTACACGTGTATGATCTTTGATGTTGCCCCCTACGATCATGACTGCGCCGACCTCTGATATGGCACGTCCGAAGCCAGTGACAATGGCAATGAGTATGGTCACGCGCATTTCTACCACCATGAGCTGAAGGACTTGAAGCTTGTTTGCGCCAAGTGTCTTGCCCACGTTGTAAATCGCCATACCCTTATCCTTTGAAGCGTTAAATACAATCCCCATGATAATAGGAGAAACTAAAATCACCTGTGCAATTACCATGGCAGTAGGTGTAAACATAAGTCCCCATGTCCCAAAGGGACCACTTCTAGACAAACAAATAGCAACCATCAGACCCACCACTACTGGTGGTAGGCTCATGGCTGTATAGATAAATCTTGTAAAGACTTTTTTTAATCTGAACTTTTTAATGCCTAAATATATGCCAAGAGGTATGCCGATTAAGGCAGAAAAAAAGGTAGACGATAAGGATAGTCCTATGGACAGTCCTATAATCTTATATACCTCTTTATCTAACCTTAATAAAAGCTGCAAGGCCTCTTTAAAGCCCTCTGTGATGAAGTTCATCTATTTAGCTCCTCAATTATGCGTCTTATTGATGCACTTTTAAAAAGTATTATTTTGCATTTGGGAAAAATAGAGGTTGTCCATAGGCTTCAACACCAAACTGTCCAATTCTCTTTTGTGTCTCATCAGACAAGATCCATTTAATAAATGCCTCTGCGCCTTTTGCATTAATCTGTTCATTTTTATTAGGATTTACAGCAATGACACCATAGTAATTGAGTAAGGCTTCATCTGCTTGGAATACGATATCAAGGTCCAACTTGTCTTGCATTGCAAGATAAGTTGCTCGATCTGTCAAAGTGTAGGCCTGAAGCTCGCTTGCCATCATAAGGACGTCACCCATGCCCTTGCCAGCAGAGATATACCAATCCCCACTTGGTTCAAGTGATAATCCCTTCCATAAACTAATCTCTTTTTTATTTGTGCCCGAATCATCTCCTCTTGACACAAATTTTAGTTGATGTTCACTAATATATTTTAAAACGGATTCAATATCTGTCATACTTGAAGTCTCTAAGCCATCATTTGAACCCTTAGGCCCCACGAGTACAAAATCGTTGTACATGACATCAAATCGCTCGACACCATCACCATCGCTGACGAATTTTTCTTCACTTGCTTTTGCATGCACAAGGAGGACATCGGCTTCACCGTCAACACCCATTTGGATGGCCTTACCTGTTCCAACTGCTACAACCTTAACTTCTATTCCCGTTTCCTTCTCAAAGTAAGGCAAAATTTCATCTAAAAGACCACTATCTTGTGTACTGGTCGTCGTAGATAAAATAATGGACTTTGGCGTGTTGTCACGCGTCATTCCAATTACTGCAAGACCAATCACCAAACATATTAATATCCCTACGATTACTTTCATATTTCGATTCATCATGTATTCTCTCCTTTGAAATAGCCCTAACCCTATTAAATATATTCAAAACGATCGCCTTGCACTTATTATTATACAATACCATTAATACAAAAACTATCTGATAATTCAGAAAAATAGCCTGATTTTAAGAGAGTCATGCAATAAATAGGATTTTAAGTGGGACATCTACCGTTGATTCATCCTTATGGCTGTGATACTATAAAACTAATTATTGTACTTTACTCTTGGGGGAGGGCTTGCTTTGATTAAAAATTTCGATCGCTATTTTGAAAAAACGGATGGTTTGGAAACAGAGTATATGAAAATCCTATATTATGACCTTGATAAGGATTTCAAAGGCACATACAAGACCTATCAATATACGAGATTATGTACAATTACGAGCGGCCTAAAACACGTTCGAATTAACGACGGTCAAGAATTCACTTATTCCGACTCGGATTTTATTCTCTTACCACCTCACGCTAGTGTGGATATGGTAATTCCAGAGAAAACCATCGCAGTGGTATATGAGCTCAACGACAAGCTCATCGAAGATACCCTTAAAAAAGTGGAAGTCAAGCATGAGCTAAATGTGGATATGACGACCGATTTTGTAAAGAAAAATCTATTGCTCCCTCAAGTGAAAACGCATATAGAACGCATAAAACAATATGCCCTCAGCGATGATCCCAACAAGCAATTTTTAATTGACCTCTGTTCACAAGAGTTGACATATAATCTCATAAACCACTACCGTTTGTCACTTGATCAACGTAAAAAGCAGGAACCTGTAGAATATGCCATTCATTGTCTAAAAAACAACCTGAGTGATCCAGATCTCACAGTTAAAGAAATTGCATATGCGCTTAATATGTCACCCTCAAATTTAGTCCTACTTTTCCGCAGGGCGACAGGTATGACCCCAAAGGCTTATCACAACCGCTTAAAACTCAATAAAGCCAAAGAGCTCCTTAAGCATAAAAACGTTTCAGAGGTTTGCTATGATTTAGGCTTTGAAAGTATCTCCTACTTTATAAAACTCTTCAAAGGACACTTTGGCATTACCCCTAAACAATATTCACTAAAGGTTTTACAGGGAACATCATATGAAGCATAGCCAGCCATCACACAAGTCCTATCAGGTGGTCATAGACAGTGGTATTCCCATTAAATACATTCAGGATTATTTCAGACTTACTTCAGAGGAAGTGACCCCACATCATTATAGGGGCTCAAACTGGGAACTTATTTTAATGCCGCAATCACTTGAGCCTAAAGGTCGCAAGGTTTCCCTTTATATACCAAGAACCCAGATGCGTTTTATAGGCGAAAAGACTGAGGTGGACCAAGTGGTCACTGCCTACCGATTAGAATTTTTATCCGCGGGTGGGTAATACCCCTCAGGTACTTAATACCCTCTGGTGCGTAATCCCCTCAGGTGATTAATATCAATGAGTGCCTAATATCGATGGGTGCCTGATACGATTTTAGAAAAATTTAAGAAACAGTAAAGAATTATTTTAAAAATATGCTCTAGAATAATATTAGTTTCAACATACAAATTTCTATTTGTATAACCCCGGAACTGCAAAACCCTTATTGTCACCGTTAATTAGCGGTGATTTTTTTTATGATCAAACCCAATAGGGCATGGCTAAAAAAACCGCCACTTGGTATAATGTCCATGAGACATTAATTTGGAGGTTTGAATGCGCAAAACATATCCTGAAATTCACTTTTTTAGAATCCTAGCCTGCATCATGGTCATTATCATACATACGACCGCAACGCCTGTCGTTACACTTACGCCAAACAGTCCACCTCAGTTGCTCTTCACCCTTTTAAACCGTTTCTCTAAGCCATCAGTACCCATGTTTGTCTTCATGAGTGGCTTTCTTTTAAATACGCTCTATATTGGAAAACCACTTAAATGGCTTTCCTTTTGGAAAAAAAGACTTCCTAAGCTCTTTATGCCCTATTTTATTTGGGCTAGCCTATACTTTATAATATATGCCACACAGGGCTATTACCCAGTGGACTTGAAGTTTTATCTAAAGGGCCTGCTTCAGGGCAGCTTTATCTATCACCTCTATTTCATGGTGATTATCATACAGTTCTATTTGGCATATCCCATTTTTCATTGGCTCCAGTCCAAAGTGGGCACTGAAAAATTGTTTTTACTGACCTTGATGGTTCAATTTTTATTTATTTTCATACCGCTCCCCCTACAAGACAGGATCATGCCAACCTACTTAAGCTATTTTACCTTGGGGATGCTTTTAAATACAAATGCTAAGCCAAGTCAAAAATCGCCATCCTATTATATGATCGCCTTTGGAATCATGGGAAGTGTTTATACTGCTGAATTTATACAATCCACAAACAATGGTGTCTATATCAATGCAAGGCTTGCCACTGTAATTTATATCCTTTTCAGCCTGATTGCTTGCTATACGCTTTTGATGACTTTAAAAAGTCTTGGCAGACTTTACCAAGACATTGCACCAGAGGTTAATTTTCTGAGCCAATCAACCTTAACGCTTTATTATGCGCATCCATTAGTCTTGATCCTGCTCAATCTAGTTCTTGATAAACTGGGGATCGCATCCATAAGTTTACGTGCCCTAATTGCCTTCCTCGGCATATTTATAATCCTAATCCCCATACTTTTAATCATTGAATATTTTAAACCTAAACTTGCATTTGTAAATAAACCGTAAACCCTTTTCTAAGGCATTGACACACCTATTTATCAGGCGTAATATAAGTATTAGCTGTTATGCCACTGATTGTATGAATAGGAGAGTCTTAATGGTTCGTAAAATAGAAATATTACTGGTACTTGTTACAATTGTCTTGTTGACATTATTTAGTGCTTCCTTTGCGGATCCAAACGCTGGGAATAAGAATTACGATCGTCAATCTGCTTTTTATGGCAGAGACATCCTGTCAGAATCTTATGACGAGGTGCCTGATGCGGCAAGCGCTGACACTGAAGGTCACAAGGCTTTAATCACCGAAAAAAGAAATGTCGATTTAGATATGTATTTCTGGGGCATTCCAGATTTTTCCCACCAATAAATGATTACTTTAGTGGTGTCCTAAAACTAAAAAAATATATCATTAAGCCTCTATATTATAAATAGAGGCTTTTCTTATATGCTAAAAAGCGCAAAATCCAATAGGATCTTGCGCTTTATAATGTTTTAGTATGATATTATTTTAAACGCTTCAAGACTTCACAAAGGAACTCATATACGCGCTTAGTTGAAGAAATACTGAGTTTTTCAAATGGCGTATGCACATCAAATAAGTTTGGTCCTAAAGAAATCATATCAATATCGCCTACTTTTTCTTTTAAGAAACCACACTCAAGGCCTGCATGGATTGCATCTACCTTAAGTTCTGCATCAAACATTTCACCATAAACCGTTTTCATAAGTTCTCTAATTGGAGAATCAAGTTTAAACTGCCACTCTGGATAATCCGCCACAAGATAGTTTTTAGAACCTGTCATTTCACTGATAATTGCAAATCGCTCGTTGATTTCAAACTTTAATGATTTAACTGAGCTTCTCACTGCATTTGTGAATTTAACCACTGTGTCTGTTTGCTCAAGAACACCAAGGTTAGAAGAACTTTCAACTAAACCTGCGATACCACCACTCATCGTCTCAACGCCAAATGGTGTCAATCTAAGGATGTTTGCGATATCTTTTGCCGATTTTTCAGTCATAACGACTTTTGGTGCTTCTACTTCAGTGAGAACGAGGTCGATGCCACCATCCGTCGCTAAAACTTCATTAACGAACATTTCTTTAAGAAGCGGCACGAGTTGCTCTAATGTTTCAACGTCAGATGCACGTACACCGAAAGTCATTTCAGCACGTTTTGCAATGGCATTCATTTTTTCGCCACCAGAAATGTGAGCAAGCTCAAACTTAAAGTGGTTTTCAAATGATTTAAGCACTCTACCCAAAAGTTTTAAGGCATTTGCTCTATTTTTATTAATTTCAATCCCTGAATGACCCCCGTTTAAGCCTTGAATAACGAGTTTAAAGCCCTCTGTACAAGTTGCTTTTTGAGTTTCATATGGGTATTCGATAATATTGTTAACGCCACCTGCACACGATGCAAGGAGTGTACCTTCTTCTTCTGAATCGATATTGATGAGAATATCACCCTTAACATTGTCTGGATTTAAAGAAACCACGCCGTCCATGCCCGTCTCTTCAGCCACTGTGAAAAGTGCCACAAGTGCAGGATGCTCAAGCGTTGTCGATTCTAAGATGCTCATGGCCATGGCCACAGCGATTCCGTTGTCCGCACCTAAAGTTGTACCTTTTGTCTTTATAAAATCACCATCGATTACAAGTGGAATCGGCTGGCTGTTGAAATCAAATTCTAAGTCATCATTTTTTACACAAACCATGTCTGTATGGCCTTGAAGGATTACAGTAGGCCCATTTTCATAGCCTGGTGTTGCAGGTTTCTTGATGATGATGTTGTTTGATTCTTCCTTAATCACTTCAAGTCCTAGATTTTTTGCAAATGTAACCAGATATTCTGCAACTTCACCTTCATTTCCTGATTCTCTTGGAATTCTAGTAAGTGCTTCAAAATTCTTAAATACGCTTTCTGGCTGTAAACCCTTTAATACATTTTCCATTATAAATCCCCTCCCTGTTCCCAATGATAAGTTTTTTGTCGTCCTTCAGTGATTAAGCCCTTGCGCATCATATCCGCAAGAATTTTATCCAAAATCTCAGACGGATCATTGACGATTGCCTTGTTTTTGCTCCAAAATAAGGATGCTTTTGTGCCTTTAACCACTTCTGCAAGCTCAACATAGCTCAACAAATTGTTCTTCTTAAAAGCCTTAAGCACTTTTTTTTCACAGCTGTACATGAGTCTAGTGACGAGCTCTTCAGATTGTCTTTGTTTCTTGACATAGCCCCAAGCCATCAATAGGGTAAAAGCAACTGCAAACAATATAATTTCAAATAAAGTAGTAAGCATCTTCAAAATCCTTTCGACATCCTAATTATTGCACTTTTAGGATTTCTTTTCAAGTTTAACAAACTCGTTATTTCTTAATATATTGACATATGATCCCAGTCTCTCATAAAGGGGCTCAACTTCTTGTCCGAACTTTTCTTTGAAGCCCTCTGCAATTTCACTGATGTCACTTTTTCCATCTATGGCTGTCCAAATATAAGAACCATATTGGTCTAAATCTATTTTCATCATCGTTGGCGTTTTAAAGAAAACTCGAACCACTTTATCCAGCCAACTGTTTCTGTCTATTTGAATTTGTACGATATCATTTTCAAGTGTAACCCAATTAATTTTTTCACTTCTTACTGGAACTAGATCTAAAAAATTATCCTGATTTGTAAGTTTTTTAGCCATCTTTCACCTCTTTATAAAATATTGAGAGGATATCAGATACCCTCTCAATATAGTTTATCACATCTTGTTAAAGATACGATTTCAATTTAAAGACTACTTAGAGTATTTTCTTAAGATTGAAAAATGTACCAATGAATACGTTAATGCACCGAAGAATAATAGTGCCCCAATTTGCCCGATACTAGTGCCAAGCGCTAAGTTGATACCACCTACTGCAAATACAGCAAGTAAGATACCGATTAAACCTTCACCTGCGATTAAGCCTGATGCGTAAAGGATACCTGAATCAATTTTGTGTTTGAAGATTGACTCTTCAGTTTGGTTACCTTCAGCCTTGTTAAGTTTCTTATCAAGTAAGCCTCTTACGAAACCACCCACCATGATTGGCGTAGAAAGGTGAATTGGTAAATATAAACCGATTGCGATTGGAAGTACTGGTAAACCTAATAATTCAATTGTTACACCAACACCGATTCCTGTTATATTTGATTTTATTAAGCTTTAATTAGATGCTACGCTCTTTTTTTACACGTACTCTTTTTTTATCGCCATCCGACTTACCATCTTTATATGGCTTATCTTTGTAGCTTTTCTTTGGTCTAGAGCCATCAGAATCACTATTGCTTCTAAAGCTTCTGTGGTCTTTGCCTCTATCCTTGCCACCTCGTTCTTTGCCTCTTTCCTTGCCTCTATCTTTTGCACGCTCAATTGAAATTGGCTTACCTTTGATATGGCGTTGATCCATTCTTTCTAGCACTCTATCTGCATGACTTTCTGGAATTTCAACAAATGAGAAAGAGTCATAGATGTCTACACTACCGATTAAGCTGCCATCGATATCAGCTTCATTAGCAATAGCACCTACGATGTCTCTCGGTCTAACATGATGATTGTTACCCACGTTAATGTGCATACGAATCATTGTACCTGAGTTTCTGCCTTTGAACTTAGAACCCGATCTTGAATCTGATCTTGAATCCGAACGTTGATTGTTATTTTTTGCTTTTTTCTCATTGTCAATCGAATCAATTTCTTTTGCTTTCTCCATTTCTAATTCCATCTGGAGTAAAGCAGCTGCGATTTCAACTGGTGAAAAAGCTTCGTCTGAAAACTCTTCAATAATTCTGATAAATTTAGCATCAAGTCCAGATTGAATACGCTCTTTAACCCTACCAAGGAACAATTCGCGCTTCATAGCTTCAATATCTGTAATTTTAGGAATTGGATGATGTACAATATCTGATTTTGTGTATTGCTTGATATTTCTAAGCAAATGGTATTCTCTGTAGGTAACAAATGTAAAGGAAATACCTTCTTTGCCTGCTCTACCTGTTCTACCAATTCTATGAACATAGTATTCTTCATGGCTTGGCATATCATAGTTGAAAACAGCTTCAACATTTTCAACATCAAGTCCTCTAGCTGCTACGTCTGTCGCTACTAAAAGCTCGATATCGCCACGTTTGAATTTGTTGATAACGTTCATTCTAAGGGTCTGCTTCATATCACCATGAATTTTATCACACTGATAACCTCTGGCTTGAAGCATATCGGTTACTTCATCAACACGCTTCTTAGTATTACAGAAAACGATTGATAACTTGAAATTATAAATGTCAACAAGTCTACTCAAAATTTCCAACTTGTCTTTATCCTTCATTTCCAAATAAACCTGCTTAATGCTTGGCGTTGTCAATTCTTTATGGGCAACTTTTAAGATTTCAGGATTTTTTTGGTATTTATTGATAATATTCATGATTTCTCTTGGCATTGTTGCAGAGAAGAGCATCGTTTGGATATCGTGATCCACATCATCAAGAACGAGTTCAATATCTTCTCTAAAGCCCATGTTGAGCATCTCATCTGCTTCATCTAAAATAAGCATTTTTAAATCTGCAAATTTAAGGGTTTTTCTTCTAAGATGATCTAATACTCTACCTGGTGTACCAATGACGATATGAACACCCTTTCTAAGACCTCTGATCTGTCTTTCGATATCTTGTCCACCGTAAATTGGCATGATGCTTACGCCTTTTTTATACTTCGCAATTTTGCTTACTTCCTCAGAGATTTGTACAGCAAGTTCACGGGTTGGGCAAAGTACAAGTGCTTGAACGCCACGATTGTTTTCATCAATCGCTTCAAGCATCGGAATTGTAAAAGCGGCTGTTTTTCCTGTGCCCGTCTGTGCTTGTCCTACTAAATCTCTACCCTCTAACGCTACGGGAATTGCCATTGTTTGTATAGGAGTTGTTTCCTCGAATCCCATAGCTTCAACGGCTCTCAAAATTTCTTCTGAGACTTTCAGTTCACTGAATTGAATTTTATTCATTTAATTGTTCCTTTCTCAATCTTACATCCACAGAATTCTGGATGCCTTACGATCCAGAAAGATTTTCTGCTAACAAATGGTTAAAAGATGCGCCTTCGCACATCTTTAATAATCATCTGAGTATTATTAACAGTTGCGAAATCCGATGATTTCATCAACAAGTTATTATATCACACTTCCATTTTTCATGCTAATGTTTTTTAAAAAATTTCTGAATTAGATTAAATATCCCTGGTCAAAGGCCTGTAAATTCAGGTCTACCAGTTTGGAGGGTACATAGTCTGAAATGACTTCTTTCCATAAATCAGGTTCAATGTCCAAACATTTGGCCAACATCCCAAGAAGAAAGACATTAACCATCTTAGAGCTGCCTAAAGCTTCACAGCTTTTTAGGGCATCGTGTGCTTTTAAGTGAAGATCAGCTCTAAATCGCGTCTCGTAATCATGAGGGTAGGGTTGCTTTTCAGCGATGGCAAATACCGGATAGATTTCACTACAATTTAATAAGACCTGTCCCTCTGCTTTAAGAAAGCTCTGCCACCTTAAACCTTCAAGAGGCTCAAGGGCCATGAGAATATCTGCAGTGCCCTTTTCGATATTTGGCGAATGGATGACTTTTCCGTATTTAACACTCCCCCATACTTTACCGCCTCTTTGCGAGAGGCCCACCACATCATTGGACTTTACATCGGCACCAGCGCGACTTGCAACCTCGCATATAATTTGAGTTGTCATAACAAGGCCTTGACCACCTACGCCTGCTAAGATGATATTCATCTTACGCCTCCTCTCTTGTCGATTTAATTGCATTTACTGGGCATACCTGTGAGCACACAGAACAACCAACACACATTGACGGGTCTATAGAAGACTTGAGCTTATCAATCCCTTCATAGGCTTTCATGTGAATTGGCGGGCAGTTTGTTTTGACACAACTTCTACAACCAATGCAAATGCTTGGGTCTACATAGTAAATAGGCTCTTTTATTTTATATTTTAGGGCACATGGTCTCGTCGTAATGACGATACTGAGGCCTTTATATGCAATCTCGCCATCAATAATCTGTTTAGCTTCCTTATAAGCGAACTGATCGACAACCTTAACCCGTTCAAATCCCATAGCCTCTATCAACTTTAGCATATCCACATGCATGTCATCACTTTGATTATACACACCTGAGCTTGCCGTTGGCTGTCCGCCTGTCATGGCAGTTGTTGCATTGTTCAAGATGATCAGGGTCATGTTCTCTTCTGGATCTAACTGATGTAGTAAATTCACAAGACCCGTCATGCCCGAGTGATAAAAAGTGCCATCGCCTATGACTGCCACAAGCGATTCGTTTTTATTGGCAAGTCGATGTGCCTTGCTAATCCCCTTCATCATGCCAATGGAAGCCCCCATACTAATGACTGTATCCAACACTTCTAGGGGATACAATATGCCCATGGAGTAACAGCCGATGTCGCCAATAACATTTTTTTTGGATTTTTTGAGAATATCAAATACAGGTCTATGAGGACAGCCAGCACAGAACATGGGCAATCTGCCAATTACTTCTTCTGAAGTTTGGTCGTGACTTTGAAGCGCTTGGTGACTCAAATCATTTTTAAGGAGATTTGCTTTTTCAAAACCAGCCCTAATGTCTTGAATATCCAGCTCTCCTGTAAAAGAAAAATATTCTTTTCCACAACACTCTATACCCGCAAGCTTAAGCTGGTCTTCTATAAATGGCATCATTTCTTCTATGACAATGATGCTTTCATAAGTCTTTGACAGCTTTCTAATAGCCTCAATCGGCAATGGATATACCATACCCAGCTTGTAGACGCTATAAGGGAGTTCTAAGGCCTTATAATGCTCATAGACCAATCCTGATGTGATGATAAGAACCTTTGAGTCCTCTAATGCCTCATAGCGATTAAGACTTATAGCATCTTGTTCCAAATCCTTCTGTAGGGCAAGAATTCGATCTTTCATATGGTATTGCTTATCAAAGGTATAGGGTGGGATCATCCCAAAATTGGAAATATCCCTTTCGAAGCCTTTGATACTATGTTCTATCCGGTCTTCAATAAAGACATGACTTCTACTGTGACAAAGCCTTGATGTAATTCTAAGCATCACAGGCGTCTCATATTTTTCGCTAATTTCAAATCCAAGCTTGGTCATTTCTTTTGCCTCTTGGCTAGTGGAAGGATCTAAAACCGGCATATTGGCAAATTTTGCAAACAGCCTGTTATCCTGTTCATTTTGAGAACTCGCCATTCCTGGATCATCTCCGGAGACCAAGATAAAACCGCCTTTGGTCTTGGTTTGCGTAAAAGTCATTAAAGGATCTGCCGCAATATTGACGCCAACATGCTTCATGGCAACCAGTGTCCTTGCACCAGCCATGCTACTGCCAATACCAACCTCTAGGGCTACTTTTTCATTTACAGAAAACTCAGCGTATCCTGCCTTATGATGCCTTTTTATGGTGTCGATAATTTCCACCGTTGGCGACCCAGGATAACTTGTCGCAACATGTCCGCCTGCTTCATAAAAACCCCTTGCGATGGCTTGATTACCCGTCATCAGTTTCTTATTGTCCATACTACCCCCTTAATATTTGGATGATACATCCAAAATCCCCTATGTTTAATTGCCAGTATCCAGTTCAATTAACCAAGTGCCATCCATTTGCTTCCGCCAAATGGTTGTGTAACGTCCACTTGCTTCAACCAGTTTTCCCGCTTCATCCACATAAGTTCTCACATAATCACCATATGTATAGCCAAGTGTGCCACATGTAGAGACACTGGCATCGATTGGCGTCCAAACAAACTTGAGTTGGTTGAGTTTAAACAGACCTGTCATAGCTTCCCTAATCATGTCATGGCCTCTAATGATGTCTCCCTTGGCATTGACCATGATACCATCCTCTGCAAATTGCGTCACCCAAGCTTCAATGCCCCCTTGTCCAACCGACTTGCAAAAGGCTTCATCCAGTTTCATTAAATAGGCTTTCACTTCTAGAGTATTCATCTTCTATGGCCTCCTTTTTACTTTAATAAGATTACCCCATTTTATTTCCTTCTAACATATTCAGAACTCGCCCTCGATAAATGCATTTAGTTTAAAGAAATTCTCAAGGATAAGGGCAGACCTGATGCTGATTTCTTCATTTGATAAAATATCTCTTGCCATGGCCCGATCGACGATGACAATATCTGCATCCTCATGCTCTGATTGATAGGCCTTGGTTGGCGTTCCAGAATAATTGCCATAAGCCACATTGACACGTTCATTCACTATGCCGACAGAGACATACCTTGCCCTTGATATGTGCTTAGGTTCAAAGATCAACCCGGTTTCTTCCTTAAATTCTCTTACACTGGCATCTTCGATATTTTCACCTTCATCAATCAGGCCTGCTGGAAACATATAAATGTACCTGCCTGCTGACACCCTGAACTCTTTGATCATCACCACACAGGTTCTCTCATAATTACTTGCAACGATCATGGCCCCATCCGTAAAGACTTCCCCCTCATAAATTTCACGCTCAAGGCGGTCAAGTCCCGCTCTTGAGACGAGTTCCCAATAGGCTTCATTGCCATTTTTAGTTAAATAGTGTATGCCGTATGCCTTTAGATATTTCAATGTTTCAAGTGGTTTAATACTCTTTATTTTCATATGGACCGCCTCACTTTATATAATTTAAAAAATTTTCGAATTATTTTTGCTTTTTTAACATCTTTTATTATATAATATCAAAGGACTATTGGGACTTAAAGAAAGGATTTTATATGAGTATTTTAACTGTAAAGAATTTGAGCCACGGCTTTGGCGATCGTGCAATATTTAATAACGTATCTTTTAGACTCTTAATGGGAGAGCATATCGGACTCATTGGCGCCAATGGTGAGGGTAAATCCACTTTTATGAATATCATAACCCATAAACTTGAACCAGATGAAGGTACCATAGAATGGTCAAAACGCGTACGTGTTGGTTACTTAGACCAGCATACTGTCCTTGAAAAAGGCATGACTATAAAAAATGTACTCGACAATGCCTTCAAATATCTCTTTGATTTAGAAGCAGAAATGAACGACATGTATATGAAAATGGGTGACGTTGATGAAGATGAGCTTAACCTTTTAATGGAAGAAGTTGGCACAATCCAAGATATTTTAAACCACAATGACTTTTATGTCATCGATGCAAAAGTCAATGATATTGCAAGAGGCCTCGGCCTTTTGGACATTGGTCTTGATAAACCTGTTGAAAGTCTTAGTGGTGGTCAACGTACTAAAATTCTTCTGGCGAAGCTCCTTTTAGAAAAGCCAGACATCCTCTTGCTGGATGAGCCGACAAACTACTTGGATGAAGAGCATATTGAATGGCTTAAGCGTTACCTTCAAGAATATGAAAATGCCTTTATCCTCATTTCACATGATATACCATTTTTAAACAGCGTCATCAATCTCGTTTATCACATGCACAATCAAGAACTCAACCGTTATGTTGGGGATTACGATAACTTTATGAGAATCTTTGAGGTAAAGAAGAAACAGCTTGAATCTGCTTATAAGCAACAGCAACAAGAGATTTCTGAACTTGAAGACTTTGTTGCAAGAAACAAGGCGCGTGTTTCCACTCGAAACATGGCCATGTCAAGACAGAAGAAATTGGACAAAATGGATGTTATTGAACTAGCAAGAGAAAAGCCAAAACCTGAGTTCAATTTTAAATTGGCACGTACCAGTGGTAAGCTTCTTTTTAAAGTAACCGACCTAGTGATTGGCTATGATGATCCATTATGCAGTCCGCTAAACCTCCTTATGGAAAGAGGTCAAAAGATTGCCATCACAGGTGCAAATGGTCTTGGAAAGACCACCTTACTCAAGAGTATCATCGGTGAAATCAAAGGCTTATCTGGTCAAGTAGAGCTTGGTGAGTTTCTCCACATAGGTTACTTTGAGCAAGAAATAAAAGATGCCAACTACAAGACTTGTATTGAAGAAGTATGGGAGTCTTTCCCTTCATTAACGCAATATGAGGTTAGAGCAGCACTTGCAAAGTGTGGCTTGACTACGCAGCATATCGAAAGTAAAATCGTAGTTTTAAGTGGCGGCGAGC
This sequence comes from Firmicutes bacterium UBA6806, assembly GCA_002452745.1. Taxonomy (GTDB): domain Bacteria; phylum Bacillota; class Clostridia; order Peptostreptococcales; family Acidaminobacteraceae; genus Fusibacter_A. The sequence continues at coordinate 6,015 of DKFC01000041.1, read as the reverse complement.
AAGCCAAAGTAAGACTCTGTAAACTCATCAATCGAGAGACCAACTTCTTAATTCTGGATGAGCCGACAAACCACTTGGACGTTGATGCTAAGGCAGAGCTCAAGAGAGCGCTTCAAAGCTACAAGGGCTCCATATTACTCATCAGCCATGAGCCTGAATTCTATAGAGATATTGTAACCGATGTCTGGAATTTGGAGGAATGGACCACAAAAATCGTATAATAAAATTTGTTAATGCCATATTAAAAGAGCACACCCTCCACAATGTAAAGTGGTTTGTGTGCTCTCTTTTTATTTGATAATTTAATATTGCCAATTAATGCCTTAAACGCTTAAACTGTAAATCTCTGAATGATTTCTGTTAAGGTATTTGCAATTTTACCCACATCTGTGGCATTTTCTTGAATACTGCGCATCAAATCAGCTTGAGTATCCATTGTAGCATAGATTTCTTCTGCAGCCGCGGCATTTTCTTCAGTAACTGCTGATATGCCATCTATTGATTCAATTGCCTTATCTTTATTTTGATCTACATTTTGAACGCTTACCGTAATATTATCCAGTTGCTTAATCGTATCAATCATGGATTTTTCAATCGCTTCAAAAGCGGACTGAACTTTCTGTAAAACGCCTTCCGAAACCTCAATCGCTGAGTTTGCATGCTTCATGTTGGTTTCAGTATCGCCAATCTCCCCTAGGATTTCATTGATAATTTGATCAATCTGCAAGGTTGATTTTGAAGTCTCTTCTGCTAACTTCCTGATTTCATCGGCAACTACTGCAAAACCTCTGCCAGCTTCACCTGCTCTAGCTGCTTCAATCGCTGCATTAAGTGCCAATAGGTTGGTTTGCTCAGCGATCTGCTGAATGGTATTTGTGATCTGGACAATAGACGATGATTTTACAGTTAAAGTGCCTACGTTTTTATTTAAGCTTGCATTGGCTTCTTTTGTGCCCTTAAATTTCTCATCGAGCTCACTGATGAGCTTGACACCAAGTGTATTATTCTCAGAAACTTCACTTGTATAGCCTCTTAAATGCTCTGCACTTTTTACGCTTAAGTTGATTTCATTGGCGAGACTGCCCATGTTCATAGCAGCTTTTTGAGCATCTTCAGCTTGCTCTGTTGCCCCTTTAGCAAAATCAGCAACCGTTTGTGTCACTGCGTCAATCCCTTCTCTACCTTCCGAAACAATGGTGTTCAACTCGTTGTAGGAACCCGTTAGGAGCTTAGAATCCTCATGCATTTCGCTGATCAACTCTCTCAATACATTTCTTAAATTGGCTATTGAACGCGCTATGATGCCACGTTCATCCTTGTAATTCACAAGATAATCGTAAGAATCATCGTTTCTGATATTGAGGTTGGACGTCTTATCCACCAATTCGGCCAATGCCAAAATTGGTTTTGAAATTGAGTTACTTGTGATAAATGAAACGGCAAAACCGATCCCAAGTCCGACAATAATAAATGCGGATAATAAGATTAGTACTCTTCTCACATCCTCTTGTACGATTGTTCTTTCATTTAAGATAAAGGCATCGATATCATCGATGTAATTACCAGTACCAATAATCCAACCATATGGCTCATATAATTTAATATAAGCACGCTTTGGAAGGGCTTCCTCTTCACCAGGTCTTGGGAAGTAGTAATCATAGAATCCCTCGCCATCTGCTTTGGCGATTTTGATAAAGTCTTGGATAATCATATTGCCCTGTTTATCTTCTAGATCAATTCTAGTCTTGCCTTCTACATCTTCTTTTCCTAATAATACAACGTTGACACCATCAAGTGTATCTGCCCAAAAATAGCCACTTTCCCCATACTTGGCATTTCGGATGACATCTCCGGCAACGGTTTTAGCTTCCGAAGGTGTTAGAATTCCTTTTTTCACCTGATTTTCGATTCCCTCTAGCTCTGACACGATGATCTCGACCTGACTCTTGATGTTCATGTCATAGTTATTGCGCATTTGTTTTTCAAGTTGATCCAAACGGCTCATATTGCTCGAGTAGATAAAGTAAACCGCTGTCCCACCAACGATTGCTGCAATGAGTAACATATTAATGAGTACCATCGAAATCAGCTTCGTCCTAATCTTCTTCATATAACCCTCCTCATAAAATTTCCCCTAGAAAGATATTTATAGTATAATTATCTTCTTATGTCTATTTTATAACCCTTTTGTGTAAAATTACACATTTTTCTTTGGTGGCAAAGGGAAAAAAATAGAGGTCTCTTTGACATATTTCTCATATCCCTCGCGTTTTTTTAAACTCTTCTCAAGCATGGGGACGCCAGATACAAACAAGAGTAAGAGGGTAATGCCAAGTGGACTCACTATGGTCCAAATTTTGTTGCCATATGAAAGCCCCATGATAAAGATCCCCCACCACATTGATGCTTCCCCAAAATAGTTTGGATGGCGGGTGTATCGCCAAAGGCCCGTCGTTATGATTTTGCCTTTGTTATTACTGTCCTTCTTGAATTGATCTAATTGATAGTCTCCCACAACTTCGAAATAATACCCGATTAGCCAAACACTTAGTCCTAAACCCGTTGCTAAGTTCATTTTCACGATTTCAATTTGATAAAGAGAGACCACAGGCAAAAGTATCATAAACATAATAAGGCCTTGCAAGACAAAAATCTGAAAGAAGCTTCTAAGGATAACCCATTTTCCCCATTCTTTTCGCCAGGCAGCATATCTAAAATCTTCTGGTTTACCCCAGTTTCGTTTAAAAATGTGCCAAAATAAGCGACCACCCCATAAGGTAATACAAAGGGTAATTAACCATATTTCAGGAGTATTTGAGCCATTAATCACTAAGAGATAGAAATTGGTTAAGACAAAACCAAGCCCCCACCCAAAATCAACAATAGAATTGTTCTTAAGTATTGTAGCGACTATGAAAAACAATAAAAAGTAACACATTATAAAGGTAAATGTTTGAAAATACATCAGCAGCCTCCTTCTATCCGTTTTTAGTATGGCCTTTGAGAATGGCAATCGCCACAGCGCCTTTTCCCGCATGAATGGTTGTGATTGCTGAAATTTCTGTTATAAACTTTGGTGGAAATCCTAAAACGTCACTGAATACTTCACTGTACTGATTTGCTTCTGAAATATTAGAGGCGTGTACAATTGCATAATCCGTGATTTCCTCCTCTTTAGAAATCTTCTTGATCAGTTTCATGATCTTCTTGTTTATCTGTTTTCTAGAGAAGGCCATCCCAAATGCAGTGCCTTCACCGATTTCATTCAACGTCATTATGGGCTTTACATTCAAAATCATCCCAAGTTTGCCAATTGTATTGGGCACCCTACCACTTTTGACCGCATATTTAAAGGTATCTAGGCTTACATAAATTCTAATCTGACCAATAAATGCCTTTAATTTAAGTACAATCTCATCATGTGAATATCCTTCATTGGCTAATTCAGCTGCCTTGAGCACTAATAAGCCTTGAGCACCAGAATTTAACTTACTGTCAATAAGACTGATTTTTTTGGATTTATGATCTATTGTCTCCATGGCGCGATGATAGTTATCATACATGCCGCTGAGTTTTGAGGAAACAGAGAGTATAATAACACTTTCATAATGCATGAGCATCCAATCCAACTTTAGTTTAATTTGCTGGACATCTGTTTGACTGCTCTTGGGATAAGCCTGCTTTTCAAGGAGCGGGGCTAAACCTGCAGTATTAATGGTTTGTTTATCCAGATATGTTTGTCCATTGGCGTGAACATTTAATGAAATCATGTGAATTTGTAGCGCTTCTAGGACACTTTGAGGCAAGTCACAAATTGAGTCTGTTAAGATCCCAATTTTAGCCATTGAATGTTGCTTAACATTGACCTGCAACGCCATATCATCCACTTTAGCCTTGGTAACTTTGTAATGGGCATTTACAATTAAATTCATTAGTTTAAGGGGATTATTGGCATGAATATGGACTTTTGAAACCCTTCCATTTCCCGTTACGACAATTGCATCTCCCATCCCCTCTATCAGGTCTTTATGGGTGAACGCACCACTTATTGTAAATTCACAGCAATATCTGTTGGTTATCGCCTCTAATTCATGATCAATATGTAGCTCATTTGAATCATCCTCTTTAAATACCAGTGGCCCCGCCTCAATCAACAAGTGGTTACCGATCTTGGAAAAATCATCTGAACAGGCCTTAATGCCCTCCAAAAAATAGACAAATCCCTTTGCACCAGAATCGACGACTTGATATTTTTGTAAAACATCTAAATGCATAGGTGTCTCTTCTAATGCTAAAATTGCCTTTTCATAGGCATTATTAAAGAGTTCGTTAAAGGTATAATAATTCATATATTCATTGTTTATAAACTCAGCCCACACTCTAATTACAGTGAGCATAGTGCCCTCAACCGGTTTTGAAACCGAATGGTAAGCTTCCTCAGATGCCTTAACAATCCCCACACCAAATTCTTCAATTGTCACCTCTTTGAGATGGCCAAAAGCCTTTGAAATGCCGCTTAAGAAACTCGCAAATATTACACCAGAATTACCTCTTGCACTTGTAATTGCTGCATTAGACATAGAATTGATCACGATGCTAAAATCATTTGAAATAATGGTTTCATCCATGGTTGACGTTAGAGTCATCAATAAATTGGTACCTGTGTCACCATCCATTACTGGAAATACATTTATGGCGTTTAAATGCTCTTTTCTGGAAACGACAGCACTTACACCAGCACTAAACATCTTAAAAAACTGATAGCCATTCATTCTTTGTTCATCCATATTATGCCCTTTCCTATCAATCTATTTTACTTTTTACTAAAAAATACGCATGTGTTTCACATATACCCTTATTTGAGATTAATATTTACAATTACCTTATCGCTTTTATAATCTATTTTTGTTATTATAGATTTAATTATAAAAAAGTAGGGTAGAAAATTCAAAATTCTACAGGAGGTTTACATTGAAAGATTACAATATTTTTGATATTATTGGGCCGATTATGATTGGGCCTTCAAGCTCTCACACTGCAGGTGCCTGCCGAATTGGATACGCTGCTCAAAAAATCATTAAATCTCCCATTACTGAAGTGACTTTCATTCTCTACGGGTCCTTTGCCAAAACATACAAGGGTCATGGGACCGATGTGGCCTTGCTTGGTGGTATTTTGGGTCTTAAGCCAGACGATGAAAGACTTGTTGAAGCTTTTAAAATCGCTGAAAATAGAGGTCTTAAGTTTGAATTTGTCTCCACCGAAGATGAAGCTGAGCACCCCAACACCGTACTGATCCGTGCAAAGACTAATATGCTTGAAACTTGGGAAATTGCTGGTATTTCAATAGGTGGCGGAAAAATGATTATCCGCTCCATCAATGGCATAGACGTACAATTCACAGGTGAGTATAATACACTGGTGACACATCACAAGGACAGTTCTGGGATGTTGGCTAGAATTTCAACCATCTTATCAGAAAACAGAATCAACATCGCCTTCATGAAGCTCTATCGAGAGGAGCGCGGTCGCAAGGCCATTGGCATTATAGAGGCTGATGAGAAAATACCGAAAAACGTCGTAGATGAGCTTGTGCGAATCGATGGCATGATCTCAGTTAATGTCATTCAGAAAATATATGAATAGGAGTGCTTATGAAATTAAATAGTGCTTTAGAAGCAATAGATTATTGTCAAAATAAGGGCGTTAGCCTAGATGCACTTGCACTGGCTTATGAATCTAAAAAAACAGAGAAAACACCTGAGTATATAGAAAGTTATTTGAAATCCGTTTTGAAGGTCATGGAAAATGCTGTGACCTCAGGTATAAACGATGAAGATAATTTAATTCATGGTAAAATCATCGGCAATGACAGTATTCAAATGAAAAAAAGATTTGAAAATGAAAAAACGGTCTGTGGCAAGACCATTGCAAAAGCAGTTGCCTATGCACTGAGTACCATGGAAGTGAACGCTTCAATGGGGAAAGTAGTTGCTTCGCCGACAGCAGGCTCAT
>DKFC01000025.1 GCA_002452745.1 Firmicutes bacterium UBA6806 | reverse complement strand
GGAAGGCGTCATCGAATACAAAAAACAGCATAATTCAGAAATCAGCTAAGTCTATCGAAGGCTTATTTAAGTGCGTCAAAAATCATGTATCTCCCCATAAGCTATCATCAGATGAATGGAAGTGAACATAAGATAGACCAATATGTGCGTAAAAAAGGTGGGGCTGCAATCTAATTTCTTAGATTTGCAACACCACCTTATTCTATTAGGGTCAAAATCAATTTGATTTTTGAGATTACTCTTTGTAGTTCTGAAGGATTCTTCTGATTTCAATTTCTTGATTTAAGAATATGTCGAGCAGAATCGGGTCAAAGTGCTTACCAGATTCAAGCCTCATGATTTTGAAAACATCGTTTACTGGGAGAGCCTCTTTGTAGCATCGTTTGCTCACGAGGGCATCAAAGACATCTATGATAGCCATCATGCGGGCGTAGAGGGGGATGCTCGTTCCAGAGAGTCCTATTGGATATCCAGTTCCATCAAATTTTTCATGATGATAGTAGGCGATGTCTGCCGCTTTTTCGAAGATGGGATGTTCGTTTGTGCTCAGTATTTCAAAGCCTATTGTGGTATGGGTTTTGATTACTTCAAATTCATCAGATGTGAGTCTTCCCGGTTTGGTCAGGATGGAGTCAGGGATTCCGATTTTTCCAATGTCATGAAGGACGCTGGAAATTCTGAGGATATCCCATTCTGACTCTGGGATTGAATAGTTTTCAGCCAAGAGCTTCATGAACAAGGAAACGCGCTTGACGTGATTTGAAGTTTCGTTTGAATGTCTTTCAATGGTCTCGGTCAATGTAAAGATCACATCTTCATGACTTTTGACGAGAAGTTCATTGAGCTGATAGTTTTCAAGTGCAAGAGAGTAATTGTTGATGAGAAGTTCTATCAGCGATTTATCATATGCCTCTTTTTCAAGTTCAACATAAACATAGTCTCTAAGTGTTGGAAGCCCCTTGTTAAAAAAGAGAATTCCCGCCTCTAGGTATAGAATATTGCTGTCTATGGTCTCCAGTTCACTGAGGCTCAATGTTGAGCCAATGGAAGTTTGAATATCCTCATAGCGATATTGAGTGAAATTTTCAAAAGTTCCGATTCCAACAAGGATTTCACCAGTGTTTTTAAAAATAAGTCCGTTTTTTATATGACTTTTTTGGGGAAAGGGAAATGAACCAAATTTTTGAAAAATGGCAATTTGCGTGAAAATAGAGTCCATAAAGTCTTGAAGTGATTTTTTCTTAAACAGGTCACCACTGATTTTCACAAGTTCCTCAAGGGAACTTTTATTGCGCTCGATTTGCTTAAGGTCTCTATAAGAGCGAAGACATGAATAAAGTGTTGTAAAGAGCTTTTGTTTGGTCAAATCTGTCTTCAGCTTATAATCGTTGATGTCATAATCTCTGATGAGGCTCTCCTCAGGAGCGTAGCCGGGTTGCCCTGTTCTCAGTACGATTCGGGACAATTTGTTCTTCTGAACATTTCGAATGTAGTTGACGACTTTCAATCCTGAATCCATGTCTTCCATGACGACATCGAGTAACACCACTGCCGCATTTGGATGCTTATCCATGAGACGTATGGTTTCTTCACCGCTGAATGCATGAATAAAGTAAAGACCTTTTTCTTCGAACACAAAATCCTTCAAAATCATCTCAGTGAGGTCGTGAATATCGTTGTCATCATCAGCAATGATGACTTTATATTGTTTTGGGATGTACGCAGAAGGTGCTTCATCTTTGGCTAGAAAGTCAAGATCAAATTTGTCGTCATCCAGCAGTGGGGTAGTAATCATATGAATCTCTCCTTAGGTCATATTGACTCATAGATACCCTAATTTTTTCTGACTAATAAAATTTAATAAATAATTGGGTTAAAAAAATACTGACTTGTTAATCAGCAACAAATAGCTTATTTTATATTTGTTAGCTTTATATGAAGGAAAACAGAAAGAAATGTCTAATAATCATTAATAGAAGGCGATTGTTTTAGGAGGTGGCTCGTGCTTTATGACGAAAAAATGGAATTGACAATTGAACAGTTTCACCTAGCATTACTGGAAAGCAAAATAACAGTTAAAGAACTTGTGGCATTTTACCTGAGTAGAATTGAACAATTTGACGCAGGCATCAATGCTATTATCTGCATCAACCCAAATGCCCTTCAGGAAGCTGAGAACATGGATATTGAAATGGCTGAAAAGGGAATTTCCAGACCGCTGTTTGGCGTGCCTGTCATTTTAAAGGATAATGTGGATACGGAAGATATGCCGACAACCGCCGGCAGTATGAGTTTAGAAGGGGTAATTCCCAAGGCTGATGGGGCTATTGTGAGACGGTTAAAAGAGGCAGGTGCCATTATTTTGGCGAAGTCAAATCTACATGAATTTGCCATTTGGGGTGAGACCATCAGTTCCATTAAAGGACAGACTTACAATCCATATGATCTGACGAGAACGCCTGGTGGCTCAAGTGGTGGAACTGGAGCTGGAATTGCCTGCAATTTTGGCCTAGTGGGCATTGGGACGGATACCATCAATTCCATTCGGTCACCGGCATCTGCCAATAACCTAGTGGGCATCAGACCGACTATAGGAATGGTCAGCAGATCTGGCATCGTGCCTTATTCCTATACGCAAGATACAGCAGGGCCAATTGCCAGAACGGTTTCAGATGCTGTGAGGGTGCTGGACGTGATTAAGGGGTACGATGTGACAGACCAAAGCACAGCGTGGGGATACGTTCACTTTGAAAAGCCATTAAAAGCATCTCTTGATCTTGCGGGACTCACTGGAAAGAGAATTGGCGTCCTCAAATCCTTTTTTGGAGAAGAGGCAAGGCATGATTTTATAAACATGGCTGTCAGAGAAAGACTTCGGAAATTGGAGATACTGGGTGCAGAGGTAATTATACTGGATAAAGTGTTTGACTCTGAATATTTAGTAGATGAAGTCAGCGTTCATTTACATGATCTAAGAGACCACCTCAATGCCTATTTGGGGAAATTACCTGCTAAGGCATGTGTTCACTGCGTTTCAGACGTTTTGGAAAGCGGGTTATATCACCCGGGAATTGAGGCCAATTTGCAAAAGGCCATGGAGCTGTCCACAGGGACGGCTCAGTATAGAGATCGGCTCTTGAGACGGGAAAAAGTAAGAGATGAAGTGATGCAGTTGATGGCATCAAACCATTTGGATGCATTGGCTTATCCGCATCAGAAGCAATTGACGTGCAAGGTGGGGGATTCACAAAACGAGCGAAACGGCGTTTTGGCTTCTGTTGCTGGATTTCCCTCCATATGTGTGCCAGCTGGATTTTCTGATCCTGTGAAAACGGCGCCAGTTGGTGTTCCAATTGGTATGGAAATAATGGGAAGACCTTTTGGAGAGGCGTCTTTAATTGAAATTGCCCACGCACTGGAAATGAGATTCCCCATTAGAAAACCGCCAGTTATATCATGAACTCAAAAAATCTGATGACATGAAATTATATTGTGAAACTAAAACGGCCTCTAAAAGTTAGACCTTAAAATCTAGCCTTTAGGAGGTCTTTTTTTTAGGGGTGTCGATAAAAAAGATATATCAGAATAATTTTAAATGGGATATCCAATGGTTCTTTCAGATGCTGTGGAGACTCTCGGCTCAAGTGTGAAATGTTTTTTTGTTAATACACAATAAACGAGAAGAGTAAATATTCTGAAAATTTAGTCATTTGTGATAAGAGGAAATGGCGTCAAAAAGTCTATAATGAGATAAAGGGTTAATATTGCGATGATCTATGGAGGTAAATTTATGAAACCGTTTGAATACTTTAGGCCGACGACTTTAGAAGACGCTTATAAGTTGCTCAATCAATATGGCGACAAGGCGTCTATTTTAAATGGAGGAACAGACTTAATTGTCAGAATGCGGGAGGGGCACTCTGAACCCGAGGCTGTGGTGGATATCAAGCAAATTGAATCGCTAAGAGCGATAAGGGTTTCAGAAGATGAGATCTTCATAGGAGCCTGTGTCTTATTAAACGAACTTGGCAGTCATCCGGAGATTCGAAAAAAAGTGCCTTTTTTGGCTCAGGCAGCGCTTTCGGTGGGATCAAAACAGGTTCGAAATAGGGCAACCTGTGTGGGCAATATTTGCAATGCCTCTCCGCTTGCGGATACGGCGACACCTCTACTTGCACTGGACGCAGATGTACATGTGTATGGTGACGAAGGTGTGAAGCAAATTCCGCTAAAACACTTTTTTGTATTTGTGAGAAAAACAGCTTTGAAGCAAGGCGAAATTGTAACGGGTATTTCGTTTAAGATAGATGGAGCGTCACTTGGCATCTTTCAAAAGATATCGAGGCGAAAAGAGGTGGATTTGTCCACTGTGTGCGGAACGGTGGTGAGAGCTGACGGTGCGTATCGAGTTAGTTTTGGTGCTGTTGCGCCGACGCCAATTAGACTCACTGAGACAGAGGCCTATCTTTCCTCGAAACCGCTGTCGCCAGAGACGGTGGAAGCAGCCTGTGAAATTGCAAAGGGAGAGGTTTCTCCAATCGGTGATATTAGAGCATCTAAGGCGTATAGAGAAGACATGGTGGCAGTCGTTTTAAAACAGGCACTTAGCGAATGGTTATAGGGAGGCATATATGAAATCACTTATTGAGTTTACTTTAAACGGTGAGGGCATTGTCCATGAAGTCGATTGCACCATGACATTGCTCAAAATGATACGAGAGGATTTCGATCTCACAGGCGCAAAGGAAGGTTGCGGTGCAGGCGAATGTGGTGCTTGTACGGTGATTATGAATCAGCTGCCTGTAAATGCCTGTCTTGTACTGGCAGTGGAAGCTGATGGGGCAGAGATTGTAACCATAGAAGGCCTAGTCACTGAAGCGGGACTGCATCCACTTCAGACGGCGTTTATAGAAAATGCGGCTCTTCAATGCGGCTATTGCACACCGGGGATGATTATGACGGCGAAGGCACTGCTGGATGAAAATCCACATCCCACTGAAGCCGAAATTAAAGAGGGAATCAGCGGGAATTTATGTAGGTGTACAGGCTATAAGAAGATTATTGAAGCGATTCAATCTGTCGCAGATCAAAATGCTTAGGGGGTGTCTTTGTGGAATATGTTGGTAAGAGTGTCAAACGAGTGGACGGCGTCAAAAAAGTGACGGGTACACTGAAATATGTAGACGATATCAAACTTTCAAGAATGTTATATGCCGCTGTACAGCGGAGTCCTCATGCCCACGCCAATATAGTCAGTATCAATATAGATAAGGCAAAGGCGGTTGCAGGCGTTAAAGATGTTATCACAGGGGAACATTTTGCAAGGCGTGGCGGGCTCTATTTGGAAGACAAGAATTTTCTTGCAGTTGGAAAAGTTAGATATAGAGGAGAAGCTGTTGTGGCAGTCTGCGCCGAGACAGAGGCGATTGCCAAATATGCAGCGGGGTTGGTCGAGGTGGAATATGAAATTCTGCCGGCGGTTACAAATGCAAAAGAGGGCATGAAGGCAGATGCGCCATTGGTTCACCCAGAACTGGGGGACTATCACTGGGCGCCGGTGTTCTTTCCCAAACCGGGAACCAATATCTCCAACCACTATAAACTTAGGAAGGGCGATGTTGAAAAGGCTTTCAAAGAGGCAGAAGTTGTGGTGGAAAATGACTTCTATGTGCCCCATGTTCAACACGTTCCAATTGAAAATCACACGGCAATTGCGCAGATGGATGCAGATGGTTCCTTGACTGTATGGGCAAGCTGTCAGTCCCCTTATGCGGTAAGGCAGGCTTTGTCAGCGGCATTTGATATTCCGCTCAACAAGCTGAGGGTCTTGTCGCCAGCCGTTGGAGGCGGGTTTGGATCAAAGGCGGGGACGACACTTGAAGGGATTATTATACCACTTGCTATGAGGGCAAAGGGCAGACCAGTCAAACTCACTTATTCAAGAGAAGACGAGTTTGAAAATGCCTATGTGAGGCAGGGACTTCATGCAAAAATCAAGACGGCAGTCAATAAAAATGGCAAAATAACAGGGGTAAAAAACGAGTTTATATGGGATGGCGGCGCCTATACAGAATATGGGGTCAACATCGCAAAAGCAGCGGGCTATGCCTCAGCTGGCCCATATGACATTGAAAGCGTCTGGACGGATTCGTATTGCGTCTATACCAATCATCCTGTTGGTGGGCCGTATCGGGGATTCGGCATGTCGGAAATTCACTTCGGTATCGAGCAAAATCTGGACATCGTGGCTCATAAACTGGGCATATCCCCTGTTGAAATCAGACGAATCAACGGGATGAAGCCAGGGGGAACAACTGGAACTGGAGAAGTTGTGGAAGTGGCTGGTCTCATGGAGTGCATAGATCAAGTGGTGGAAGATATAAAGTACTTTGAAAAGAGTCCGAATCCATCGCCCACCAAGATTAGAGGCAAAGGTATCGCCTGTGGCTGGAAAGCGCCATCTATGCCAAATAACGCCGCATCTTCAGCGATTATCAAACTCAACGAAGACGGAACGGCGCATTTAATGGTGAGCGCTCAGGACATAGGGCAGGGTTCAGATACTGTTATGACCCAGATTGCGGCGGAAGTGCTGTCCATAGAACCAGAAAAGATTACGATTCGCACTGGCGATACAGATCACACGCCTTATGAGTGGCAGACGGTGGCTTCCAGAATCACTTACTCAGCTGGTCGAGCTGTCTATGAAGCGGCAATAGATGCTGTGGAACAACTCAAAGAGTTGGCTCAAATTAAGCTGGGAATCTTCAAGAGGGATTTGGAACTACGAGGCGGTTATGTCGTTTCGAAAATCTATCCTGATCGAAAAGTGGCGATTTCAGAACTGGCACTTGGGCTGACTTTCGATGACGGGTCTGGAATTCACGGCCCGATTATAGGCCGAGGCTCGTTTATTCCGCCAAATATTAGAAATGCAGATAAAGAGACTGGTTTGGGAGACCATCCTGTTGTGTTCTGGACTTATGGCGCACAAGGTGTGGAAGTGGAAGTAGACCTCGAAACAGGCAGAACAAAAGTGCTTAAGATCGCTTCGTGTTTTGATGTGGGCAAAGTCATTAACCCGCAACTCCTAGAGGGTCAGATAGAGGGTGCAATTGCACAGGGGCTTGGAACGGCACTGTTTGAAGAACTCATGTTAAGAGATGGCCGTGTTCTCAACCCATCGTTTGTGGACTATAAGATTCCGACATCAGATGACATGCCTGAAATGATTATAAAGTTCGTTGAAAATCCTGAGGAAACTGGACCGTTTGGTGCAAGGGGGGTTGCAGAACCGGCAATGGTACCATCGGCTCCAGCAATAGCAAATGCCATTTTTGATGCAACTGGCATTCGCCTCAATACAATGCCAATGACTGCGGAGAGGGTGCTCAATGCAGTGAAGAGCAAGCAGAATAATAAGTAAGGCATCGAATCAAAATAAGGAGGGGTTTTATGGAATCGCAAAATAATCTTCATGCGATTACAAATGTCACAGAACTTGGTGTGCCCAAGATGATGACATTGGGGTTACAGCACACGTTCACAATGTTTGGTGCAACCGTCTTAGTACCAATTATCACAGGGCTTGACATCTCAGTATCTCTGTTCCTTGCGGGAATTGGCACGTTGCTTTTCCACTTCATCACCAAGGGAAAAGTACCTGCTTTTCTCGGCTCATCTTTCGCCTTTATTGCACCGATGCTAGCGGTTGCAGAGACACATGGTCTGGAATACGCAAGAGGGGGAATCGTGGTTGCCGGGCTGGTTTATCTGCTCTTGGCAGCACTTATGAAGGTCTTTGGCTCGGAGAAGGTCATTAAGTTCTTCCCGCCAATTGTCACAGGGCCTATTATCATGGTTATTGGGCTTAAACTGGCGCCTACAGCGGTTGGCATGGCTCAGGAAGACTGGATGCTGGCAATTATCGCCTTCTGTATTGTCACTTTTGTGAGCGTTTACATGAAGGGCTTTTTAAAAGTCATACCGGTAATCATCGCCTTAATCGGCACGTATTTAATTGCAATTCTCTTAAATCGAGTTGACTTTGCCCCAGTGGCACAAGCACAGATTATAGGGCTTCCAGCTTTTTCGTTTGCCAAGTTCAACTTAGATGCGATTCTCACAGTTGCTCCAATTGCACTGGCTACAATGGTGGAGCACGTGGGGGATGTCTTGGCAATTGGCGCAACAGTTGAAAAGGACTTTATGAAGGACCCAGGGCTCACCAGAACCCTCATGGGCGATGGCATAGCCACCTCCATCTCTGCCTTTTTCGGTGGACCTGCCAACACCACTTACTCAGAGAATACTGGGGTATTGGCATTGACGAGAGCATGGGATCCTAAAATCATGAGAATAGCCGCAGTCATGGCAATTTGCCTTGGGGTTATCCCAAAACTGGGTGCATTGATTTCAACCATTCCAGGGGCTATTATTGGAGGTATTTCCATTGTCTTATTTGGGATGATTGCCTCAATTGGCGCTAGGACTCTCGTTGAGAACCAAGTGGATTTTACAAAATCCAGAAACTTGATTATTGCGGCGGTTATTGTGGTGCTAGGACTTGGCGGAGCCGTTCTTCCAATTCATATTGGCTCACTGTCAGTGAATATTGAGGGAATGGCACTTGCAGCTATAACTGGAATTCTTTTAAATGTCATTTTACCAGAGTAAGTTAAATCAGCATTTGTAAAGTAGCCGGCAAAGGCCGTTTGGCTTTTGCCAGCTCTTTGTAAGTTCACTACAATAAAAGAGTGAATATCTTGTGTTAATTCGTAATCAACTCACAATGAATTCATCTTATAATTATCAGAATATTTAGTATAATGATAATAGAGGTGACAGTTCATGCAAAACAATATTGGGGTTAGAGTCAGAGAAGTTCTGCTGTTGGATATCTTCTCATCGGCGGAAGTCATATGTGGGCACGAAGGTCTTGAACACTATATAACAAAAGTCAATGTCATGGAAGTTCCAGATATTATCAACTGGGTCAAACCGGGAGAGTTCCTGTTGACCACAGCTTATTCCATCCGTGACAACATTTTAAAGCTCAATGAGTTGATTCCCGTCATGAAGGAAATTGGGGTTGCGGGGATTGGCATTAAGACGAAGCGGTATATCGACGAACTGCCACAAACAGTTCTCGACACGGCCAATGAATTGAGTTTTCCGATTATCAGCATTCCTCAAGAAGTCTCTTTTGGCGATATTATCACGCAAATTCTAACCAGTGTGGTAAACAAGCAGACAAGTCTACTGGTACAGATTGATGATTTTAACAATCATATCAAGGACATCATGTTGAAGGGTGGGGACTTACTGGATATTGCCAAGATGATTTACGATGTGACAAAATCGCCTCTAGCCATAACAGAGGAAATTTTTAAAGATTATGTCATCGTCTCCGATGAGGCATGTGAAGAGCATGTGAGAGCATCAGTGGAGCAATGGATGCTCAAGAAAACAACAAGGCAGTCCAGAGCGATTCGCGAGTTTAGGATTGAATCCACAGAGGACATAATGGGAGACCGCCAAGTGAGGCGATTGATGATTCCCATTTTCTCAGCAGATGTCTTATATGGTCATGTGATTATCTGGAATATTGAAGATGCGATTTCAGATACGACACTGTTTATGATCGAGGCAGCGGTCTCTCTGATTGCTCTGAACTCAGCTAAAAAACTGTCTATTTATGAAAATGAAAACAAGCATAAAATCGAATTTATTGAGGAACTTCTATCCGATCAGGAGGGGCATCATCTAAGGGCTATAGAACGGGCCTCATACTTTGATTTCAATAAGAACAATATATATGGCGTCGTACTGGTGACAATTGATGAGGCCTCTACGGATATCAAGTACACGCCCAATAATTCAAAGATTATCAAACAGCTCAATTCCAAGTTAATCAGCGTGGTTGAGAGACTTCACCGCTTTTATAAAGGAGAGATCATCTACGGGAATAAGAGTGATCGCGTCATATTCCTCTTGGGGTTTGACTTGCATCAGCCTGAAGGGGAGATGAAGCGTCAGATGATGGCGTTCTCCAAAGAACTGATTGACTTTGCAAGGCTTGAGAACATCCACAATAAAATCACAGTGGGTGTGGGAAGAACCTACGGCAGTTATAGAGAACTCCACAAGAGTTATCGAGAGGCCAATCGCGCTATTCAAAAATTACAGCTTTGCAGCGATGGTGATCGGCTTTTGCACTTTGATGATCTGGGTATTTATAGAATCTTATCAAACGAAGTGATTCAGCCAGAACTCTATCAGTTTTTTATGGAAACGCTCGGTCCCATCGTTCAGTACGATCGCGAAAAAGATGCCGAGTTGCTTCAGACACTTAAAATGTACTATGCCTGCGGCTGTAATTTAAAAAAAGTATCAGAAGAGATGTTTACACATTACAACACGGTGATTTATAGAATGCAGAGGATTAAGGAAATTGGAAACATAGATTTTAACGATCCCAATGTGACTTTAAATGTTCACATTGCACTGAAGATTTTAGATGTTTTAAACCCGGAGTTAGGCATAAGAGGATGATGTTTATGGAGGCTATACGGCTGTCAGATGATTTGCAAAAATATCTCAGAGCGCATGAGGGAGAAAAGGGGTGGATTCATTCGATTTTTACCGATACCTTCAACGTGGCAACACCAACTGGAGAACTTATTTCAGTGATGTCTGCGAGTAGGGATATTCAGCCGATGAGTGTCATGGTAGCCGCGACGCCCAGAGAGATCAGGGGACTTCGTGCAGAGGAGACCGTGGTGCTTAATCCGCACGGACTGCTGTTCGTGGAGAGCAATAGATGGCTCGAAGTAACTGGCGCAGAAGTATGGCGTTCAGAAATGGATTTAAGCGGGACTTTAAATCCGCCGGAAATACAGCTCTCAATTTTAAAGCAAATTGAGTCGGCATTAAAAAATAGGGATGTAGATGTGGGACTGTCGCCCTTAATAAGGGAACTCGGAACTTTAAAGGGCATTTCATCAGCTGGTGGAACTTTGGAAAATTCAACGAAGACTAGGGATGAAAATGCCACTGATAAAACGATTGAGAATTCAGTTGAAATGAACGAATACTGTGATTTCATCAAAGAAAGAGTCATTCGCCTGATTCGGGCAATTGAAGTAGAGGCATATGACATGGCAATTGAAGAAATCCCGCATCTCATTGGATTCGGACCAGGTCTTACACCTTCAAGTGATGACATGCTCTGTGGGATGATGCTCTCTTTGAGGTATGGCGAATCCTTGAAAGACGCATCCATTAGAAACCCGGAGGCCTTCAAATTTATTGATGATATCTATACAAGCTGTCTTGGAAAGACGACTCAGATAAGTGAACAAATGTTAAAATATGCGGCTGGAGGAACGGCGGCAGAAGGCTATCGTCAAATGATTAGATGTATATATTTTGAAGAAAATGAAAATATAGACTTGTGCATTGGACGGGTGCTGAGTCATGGGGCCTCTTCGGGCAGTGATTTTTTAGTTGGGGTTTACCTGATGAATCAGATTAGATTAAGAGCTTATTTAGAAGGGAATGAGAGCATATGATTCTATATGAAATTCGTAAAAACGCCTATTATGATTCAGTGACTTTGATGCTGATTTCAAAAGAGGTCAAACAGATAGAAGGGGTTCACGAGGCACTGGTCGGCATGGGTACAGATTTGAATAAAGAGTTGGCGGGCAATCTCGGCATGGCCGATGTGAGACTGGAAGCCATCTCTCCAAATGATTTTTTTATTGCAGCCAAGGTGACAGAAGAACCTATTATGTCAAAAGTGGTTGAAGCAGTGGACTCGCTTTTGACTGCTAAAAAGAGTGAAGCGGGAACAACGTACAGACCTGCAACGCTGGAATCGGCTATGGAACACATGCCAGATGCCAATCTGCTGGTGGTTTCAGTGGCGGGACAGTATGCGGAAGATGAGGTATCTGCCGCACTGGAACATGGGCTCAATGTCATGCTCTTTTCTGATAACGTGCCCATTGAAGCAGAAAGGCGATTAAAGCAGAAAGCAGTTGAAAAGCAGCTTTTGATGATGGGGCCTGACTGTGGCACGGCAATTATCAATGGCGTTCCCCTCTGCTTTGCAAACGTGGTGAAACGTGGAAACATAGGCGTCGTCGGCGCTTCAGGAACGGGGACACAAGAGGTGACGGTTATCATAGATAAACTAGGAGGAGGCTGTTCACAGGTAATTGGCACAGGTGGACGCGATTTAAAGTCTGAGATAGGCGGCATGATGATGTTGCAGGCAATGGACGCCCTTATGGCAGATGAAGCCACTGAGGTGATTGTGCTCATCTCTAAGCCACCAGCGTCAGAAGTGGCGGAGAAGATTCTTGACAAGGTGAAGACTACTCAAAAACCCGTTGTGGTGGACTTCATCGGCGGGGATAGGGAACTCATAAGATCGGCAGGGGCGTATCCTTGTATTTCGCTTGAAGATGCGGCTTATAAAGCCGTTGCACTTGCAAATGGCAAAGTGCCAGAGGACTATGTCGGCTTTTCTGAATCAGAGATTGATATAGAAGCAAAGATCAGGCAAGCGATGACATCGTTGAAACCACATCAAAAATACCTCAGAGCGCTGTACACTGGCGGAACGCTGGCGGATGAAGCCATGAAACATCTCAGCAAACCCCTTGGGGGCATTTATTCCAACATTCCACTGACGCCAGCCTTTGAAATCAAAGATTTGAGCCAATTGAAAGGACATGTCTGCTTGGATTTGGGTGAAGATCAATTTACTGTTGGCAGACCACATCCAATGATTGACCCTTCCACGAGAACCGATAGATTTATGTCGGATATAGACAGCAGTGTGGCAGTGGTTCTCTTAGATGTGGTTCTCGGATATGGATCTCATGAAAATCCAGCCAAGGAGGCTGCAAACGCCGTTCGCAAAATGAGACAGCGGTTTGAAGAATCCTTTGTGGTGGTGGCCTCCATAACAGGCACTGCAAACGACCCGCAGGATTTAGAGGCTTCTCAAAGATGTCTAGAGGATGAAGGGATCATCGTCATGCCGTCCAACGCTCAGGCAGTGAGGTTTGTGGAGAGGCTCATGGAAGGATTGGAGGATGATAGCCGTGCATAAAATCAATCAGTTATTTCAAGGTGAATTGTCTGTTATCAATATGGGACTTGAATCCTTTTACAAGGATTTGAAGGCTCAAGAGGTCGACGTTATTCACATGGATTGGCGTCCAAGAGCAGGTGGAAATGCAAAGATGCTCTCGCTGTTGGATCGTCTAAAATCAAAAAAATAAGGGGGATGATGAGGTGCAAGATCTGATAAAAAAGGCAAATCAGCAGGCCATGAACAATTTGCAAAAAGCTCAGCCGACTCTGATTGGAATTGGAATTGCCGGTGAAGTCATACCGGGAATGGCAAAGAAGACTGTTTTACATGCAGGGCCTCCCATAGAGTGGACACGCATGAGCGGCCCTTTAAAGGGCGCTGTTATTGGCGGATTGATCTATGAGGGCTTGGCGGAAAATGAGGCAGAGGCGGTATCGCTGGCAGAGTCAGGTGAAATCGCGTTTGATTCCTGTCATCATCATAATGCAGTGGGCCCAATGGCAGGTGTTGTAACGGCTTCTATGCCTGTGTGGATTGTTGAGAATAAGGCCTTTGGCAACAAGGCGTATTGCACGCTTAATGAAGGTCTTGGAAAGGTGCTTAGGTATGGTGCATACAGTGAGGAAGTCATCAGCCGCTTGAGGTGGATGGAAGAGACACTTGCCCCAATTCTAAAAGAAGCACTTGCCATTAGAGGCGAAATCGACCTTAAATCCATGATTGCACAAGTGGTTCAAATGGGTGACGAGGGGCATAATCGCAACAAGGCGGGAACTTCGTTATTTATCAGAGAAATTGCGCCCTATGTGGTGCTGACTGATTTTTCAAATGAGGCAAAATCTGAGGTGCTTAAATTCATGCATTCAAACGATCACTTCTTTTTAAATTTAACCATGCCAGCTGCTAAATCAACCATGGATCCTGTGGGGAATATCCCATATGCAACAATTGTTTATACCATGGCTAGAAATGGAACTGACTTTGGAATCAGGGTGTCAGCCCTTGGTGACAGATGGTTTACAGCACCTGCTGAAATTATAGATGGACTCTTCTTCCCAGGGTATTCAAAAGAAGATGCAAACCCAGATATTGGCGATTCAGTTATCACGGAGACCAGTGGCATAGGTGGGTTTGCAATGGCAACAGCACCTGCAATTGTCCAGTTCGTGGGAGGGACACCTCAAGATGCCATTCACTTTACAACCAGTATGTACGAAATTACAGAGCAGGAAAACGAGGCGTACAAGATGCCGTCTATGAATTTCAGAGGAACGCCCACGGGAATTGAGCTTCAAAAGGTTATAGAAACTCAGATATTGCCAATTATAAACACCGGGATTGCACACAAGAACCCCGGCGTGGGGCAAGTTGGTGCAGGCCTTGTGAGACCACCGATGAAATGCTTTGAAGATGCACTGGAGGCATTCGTCATGAAAATGGCTGAAGAAGGGCTTATAGAATAGCGAACAAGTTGGGCGAATAAATGCCGAACAGTTTAGAGAATAGGCAGCGAGAACACCCAAAAAAGGGGTTCTAAAACATGAGACAGGAGGCGCATTATGAATTTTTGGAAAAATGTAAAAATGTATGATTTAACTCAAAACACAAGTCACTTGACACCACCGTGGCCAACTTATGAGCCGCTTCAGGTGAAATTTTTCAAAAGACTTTCTCCAAATGGAGCAAATGGTCAACTCATTACAACCTCTAACCACATTGGAACCCATCTAGATGGACCACTGCACTTTGATACTGCTGGGAGAGATATTGCATCGCTCGAACTCGACAAGTTATGTGGGCCGGGGGTTGTGGTGGACTTATCAGATATAGCAGAAGATTTTAGCATCTATACCCCTCAGGATATTATGGATAGAGTGGAAGTCAAAAAGGGAGATATACTGATTATCAACACAGGTTATCATAAATACGGATGGGATCAGCCAGAGGCAGATGAAAGGCGTTATATGCTCAGACATCCAGGCCCATCTATGGATTTTCCAGATTGGGTTAAGAAAATGGAAATCAAGTGGATTGGTGTGGACTGTGGATCAGCGGATCATCCAATGAACACTAAAATCAGAGATTGGGAACCGGGTGAAGCCCAAAGATGCGACGCCTACATGAAAGAACGATATGGAAAGGCTCTGAACGAAATCTACGAGTGGCCACAGACGTATCAAGCCATGCACATTCATGTGTTTCCAAAACCTGATGAGATTATTCACGCCGAAAACCTGGGCGGACAAATTGATGAGGTGCTGAATAAGAGAATGATTATTGGCTGTTTCCCTTGGAAATTTCAAGGTGGAGAATCTGCTTTCTGTAGAATCGTAGCATTTGATGAGTGTTAGTCAGAATTTACAACTTAAGAGAATGATTGTTGCAAAAGGCATTAATATGTGAATTAAGCCCACCCTCAGGGTGGGCTTTTTGTTAAAGTCATTGCGATAGCAATCCGGCGAAATTGATGTTCTAAGTTTTTTTATAAGTGCTAAAGCGAGAAGACGACGCTAGAGGAGGCGGATTATGGGACCACTTGAAGGCATAAGAGTTTTGGATTTGACGCGGGTTTTGGCAGGCCCTTACTGTACGATGATGTTAGGGGATTTGGGTGCGGAAATCATCAAGGTTGAAGCACCGGGAAAAGGGGATGATTCTAGGCAATTTGGCCCATATCAGGGGGGTGAAAGTGCGTATTTTATGAGTCTAAATAGAAATAAAAAGAGCCTGACGCTAAATTTAAAATCCAAGTTGGGAAAAGAGGTTCTTATGGACTTGGTTTCCAAGGTGGATGTGTTGGTGGAGAATTTTAGACCCGGGACAATGGAAAAACTGGGGATTGGCTATGAATCCCTAAAGCAAATCAATCCAAGTCTTATCTATGCGGCTTCATCGGGTTTTGGTCACTCTGGGCCCTATAGCCAAAGGCCTGCTTACGACGGTGTCGTACAAGCCATGGGAGGCATCATGAGTATTACGGGACAAAGAGGCGGAATGCCCACAAGGGTAGGCCCATCAATTGGGGATATTGCCGCAGGCCTTTTTACGACAATTGGGGTCTTATCGGCTCTAATTTACAAAAATGAGACGGGAATTGGACAAAAAATTGACGTTGCCATGCTAGACTGTCAAGTAGCAATGTTGGAAAATGCCATTGCGAGGTATGTTGTGACGAAGGAAGTGCCAAAGCCAGCTGGCAACCGACATACATCCATTGTGCCCTTTGAGCCGTTTGACACGGCAGATAGTCAAATTGTAATTGCTGTTGGCAACGATGGACTATGGGTAAAATACTGTGACGTCTGCGGACTGGAATCAATCGCTGATGATTCTAGATTTTCTACCAATCCAAACCGAAATGAAAACTATGAAGAGCTCAGACCGATTTTATCAGCGAAGATGCTTGAGAAAACCACAGAACAGTGGCAAAAATTGCTGGATGACGCAGGCATTCCAAATGGGCCAATTAACAGTATTGACAAGGTTATAGAAAATGAACAGGTGTTGGCAAGGGAGATGATTGTGGATGTGCGTCATCCTGTCGCTGGGCAGTTGAAGATGCCAGGCGTTGCAATAAAGCTCAGTGAGACTCCCGGTGCAGTTCGATTTGCAGCGCCTATTTTGGGTGAACACAATCATGAGATTTTACAGCATTATCTGGGCTACGATGCTGAAAAAATCAAAGAATTGATTGAAGCAGGCGCTTTGTAAAGGTATGATAGTATCAAGATAAAGTGACTTCGTGAGAGTAGAACGCACGAAGCAAGCCAATTTGAGGAGGTCTCTTATGGATGAAGTTGTAATAAAAGCACTAATGGAAGCACTGGAGACGAAAGAAGCTGTGGCGCTTGTAACTGTAACTGAAAAGGCGGGAAGCAGTCCTAGGGACAAGGGCAGTATGATGCTTGTGAATCGAGATGGTGAGCTAATTGCTGGGACTATAGGCGGTGGTGCTGTTGAAGAACAGGCTAAAGTTGACGCAGAGAAGTGTCTTAAAAAGGGGCTTTCCGAATCATTTTCCTATGAATTGACACTTGGAGAAGGTGAAAAATCGCTTGGAATGGCCTGTGGCGGTGCAGTGGAGGTGTTCATCAAAGTGTTTTCTGTGAAGAAACCCCTCTATATATTTGGTGCAGGGCATATTGGTCAAGTTCTGTGTCAAATGGCAAAAATGCTTGGATATCATATCAGTGTTCTCGATGATAGAACTGAATATGCGGTGAAAGAGAGATTGCCAGAGGCAGACGAAATCATAACGGGCGAGATGAATGAACTCATAGAGACCCTTGTAATTCCAAAGGACTCAAGTCTTGTCATTGTCACACATGGACATTCACAGGATTTAAATGTCCTCAGAGCATTTGTTGGAAGTGGGGCAAAATATATTGGCATGATTGGCAGCCGAAATAAAGTCAATTATTGTTTCAATACACTGAGAGAAGAGGGGGTTTCAGAAGATCTTCTAAAGGCAGTCCATGCGCCAATTGGACTCAAAATCGGCGGAGAGACGCCAGCGGAAATTGCGATTTCTATTTTAGCGGAGATGCAGGCAGTCCACTTTAACAGAGAATCGTCATTTATGAAGGATGTTGACAGCAACTAAGTGACAACAGTTTATGGATAAGAGGTGCATAATGGTGCAAAGAGTATTGGTCAGAGGGGGCGGTGACTTGGCCTCTGCTGTGATTCAAAAGGTTCACAGATCTGGGTATCAAGTGGTGGTCTGCGAGATAGAGAGGCCAAAAGTGGTGAGAAGAACAGTTTCCTTTGCAAATGCCATCTATGAAGGGCAGTATGTTGTGGAGGGGATTGAATCGGTGTACCTTCGTTCACTGGAAGAAATAGAGGATGTTTTGAAGGTCGGGAAAATTCCAGTTTTGACTTTGCCAGAGGCAGAGGTGAAGGCCTATTTTAAGCCGCATATTTTTGTGGATGCGACGCTCTCCAAGCGTCCTGTGGATTATCAAGTCGGGTATGCAGATGTAGTGGTTGGACTTGGACCGAGTATTGAGGCAGGCGTCAATGCGAACGTGGTCATTGAAACTAGTAGAGGTCATGACCTTGGAAGGCTTATCTTCAGTGGATTTGCCAAGGAAAACACCCATATCCCCGGGGATATAGGCGGATATACACATGAGCGAGTGTTGCACGCCCCCTGTTCAGGAGTGCTTGCAACCAATTGCAAAATCGGTGATTATGTGACGGCTGGAGATGTGGTGATGACCATAGGGGGGACGCCTTTAAGGGCTGAGATAAGCGGTGTCATTAGAGGCCTTATTCATCCTACAGTATCGGTGACTCAAGGGTTAAAAGTCGGGGATATAGACCCGCGGGGAACGGCTTCCAACTGCTACTCAATCAGTGATAAAGGCAGAAATATTGCTGGGGGTGTTCTAGAGGCAATTTTATGTGTCTTGTGTGGAAAGGATCGGTTATGATTGAATTGACTTTAGAGGCTTACTTGGATGAAAAGGTTCAGTCCAAGCATCCTTTTATGGTTTCGGTTGTGGGAGCTGGCGGCAAGACTTCTACGATGAATT
Source organism: Firmicutes bacterium UBA6806 (assembly GCA_002452745.1). Lineage (GTDB taxonomy): Bacteria > Bacillota > Clostridia > Peptostreptococcales > Acidaminobacteraceae > Fusibacter_A. The sequence continues at coordinate 14,840 of DKFC01000025.1, read as the reverse complement.
TTATGAAAGACCGATATGGAAAAGCTCGCAAGCTACTCTACACCACCACAACAGCGACACTTATGCCAGAAGATGCGGCTGGCGTCATATGGATGGGAGAACAAACGGAGATGAGGCCATGTGAATTTCCGTCAAATCAGCTGTATGTCTGTGTTTTCAAGAATTCTGTCTCTGAGAGAAAGGTCAAGGGAATTTCAGCTGAAATCTGCGATGATTTTTATGAGAGGTTCGGTGCTGAGCTGATTTTGGTGGAGGCGGATGGGGCAAAGATGAAGTCCATGAAGGCCTATGCCAGTTATGAGCCCGTTATACCAAGTCAAACGGATTTGGTTATTGTGATTTTGGGACTTTCTTCATTTGAACGAGAAATCACTGATCGGACTGTCCACAGGACGGAAGCACTGGAAAAGTTCATTGGAAAGGGCATTGGGGATTATTTGGCATATGAGGATATCCCGAGACTTTTTAAGGGTGAAAACGGTTTTTTAAAAGGTGTCCCTGAGACGGCAAAGGTCTGTGTGATGCTGAATCAGTCAGATGTGGTGGCATCTTCAAAGAGGCGTGAACTGGAAAATGTGGCGGAGGCACTGATGGAAGATGGCGATGTGGAGGCGGTGTTCATAAATTCTTTTAGAGGTGGCTGGTGTACGGGCTATAAAAAATCAGATGGAGTGGCCCTACAGGGAATTGGTGTAAGTGAACCTCATATGGCACATGATGCGCTGAAAGTTGGTGGCGTTGTTCTGGCGGCGGGACTTTCCAAGAGGATGGGAGATAATAAATTGTTATTGCCCTTTGAGGATGGAACGGTTTTGGAGTCGGTTTTCAGGCGGGCTTTAGCTTGTGGTCTGGATAAGCTCGTGACGGTTTGTGGAAGAGATGCCGATGTGACATCGAAACTTTCAGGTGCAATCGGCATTCCATTTGTTGTGAATCCCGATTATGCTCTTGGACAGAGCACTTCCATGAAATGCGGTCTTTCGGCAGTGAGAGAGGCTGTAGATGCCTGTGTATTTTTCATGGGAGATCAACCCTTAATTGAGACATCGGTGATAGCGGACATGATTGAAATTTTCAGAGAGCGGAGAGATCGTCACCTTATTTTGGTGCCATGCTTCGAGGGTAAACGAGGAACGCCTGTGATTTTCGGTTCGTATTGGTTTGACCAATTGATGGCTGTTGAAGGGGACAAGGGCGGAAGAGATATTATCAGACAGGCCACTGACTCAGTTGAGACTTTTGAGGTGGGCAATCCCAGCTTTTTTTGGGATGTGGACAATCAGGCGTCTTATGAAAGGGCGAGAAGAACTCTAATGGCTGAGGTCAAGGGTGACAAATAGAGGTTAAGACCGACACATAAGGGAATGAAGGCGTTTTGGCGAAGGGATTTATGAACCTTTGGGTGGAACTTTTGAATAAATCGTTAAGTTTATATATAAAATAGGTAAAAAAATTGTTTTAAGTGCAATCTGTATTGTTTTCAGCGTATTAAAAAGATATAATTTAGTATAATGATTTTTTTATGCCTTATTTTGATCGGATATATTGAAGAGTTGAAGGCCCAGAGTCTGAGACTCGTTTTTTTTATAGCCATACTAAGGTATAAAAATGCTGGAAGGCCAAGACAGTGTGCTTGGAATTTGTTATGTTCGTATGACTAATTGATTAGAGGGGTAACATTATGTTCAAAAAGAAACCATGTAACGAAGTCGTCCAAATTTTGCACTATGTGGATGCATATATGGATGGACTTGAGCCAGAATTGCCAAAGGCAGAATACTCAATTCATGCAAATATGCTGAAAACATTTCAAAAATTGTTTCAAAATGAGCAGGTATTCAGCCGTTCGTCACAAAATTTACTTTCAATTACAACAGAAATCAGTGGATTCGATGTGAATATGTCACATTCGTCGAAGAAGCTCAAACACTTTGCGGCAGAGCTGTCAGATGTCAGTGAGTCCAATTTGGCTATTGTTGAAGAGACCACGGCAAGCATGTTGACTGTTAATGAAACGATTGGAGACGTCACAGAGAGATTGAATGCACTGACAGATCAGTCTGGGCACTTGATGGAGCGTAATGCGCAGGGGCTTGAGCAAATACACGGCGTGGTGGATTTAAAAGAAGAAGTGATGGTTGATGCCAATCAAATGAAGCAACATATTGAGCAGCTGGTTGAAATGACCAACCAAATCAACACGATTGTATCAGAAGTAGACAACATTGCGGCACAGACAAACCTCTTGGCGTTAAATGCTTCTATTGAAGCAGCCAGAGCAGGTGAACACGGAAGAGGGTTTGCAGTTGTTGCTGAAGAAATCAGAAAACTGGCTGAAACCACTAAAACGAGCCTTGTGAACATGCAGGGATTTGTGGATGAAATCAAGGTCAATGCAACTGCCAGCATGGACAGTGTCAGCAATACGCTTAAATCCACTGATGAAATGAGTTCTCAAATTGATAAAATCTCCAAGACCATGACAGAAAATGTCTCAATGCTTGAAACGACCATAGAGACAGTGGAAAATGTCAATCACTCTGTGACCAGTATAAGAGAGTCGGCAGATGAGATTACAAAGGCAATGGAAACTTCCAGCAATGATGCGGAAAGGCTGAGTATTATGACCAGAGGCATCTTTGAAGATGCTGTTAACAGTGAAGCGCTTGCCGGCGATATTTCATCACTTGACGACAGACTTTCCACTTTGGTAAAAGAGGCGCTTGGTGCTCTCCATGGAGGCAAAAATGCGATTAAACTCACAAAGGTGGCGGAAGAAGTGGGTAAGGCAATTGTATCGCATCAAAAGTGGATGGAGACTTTGGGACAAATTGTGAGCAATGAAGAAACCCTGCCGCTTCAAGTCAATGACAGAAAATGTGCATTCGGTCATTTCTATCACTCTGTAATTGTGGATGATACTAGAATCATGAAAGACTGGGAGGCTGTAGATGGCCTGCATCATAAATTGCACAGCACTGGCGACGTTATCGTAAAAGCAGTCGAGAATGGTGATTATGAAAAGGCAAAACGCCTTTACAATGAGGCGGATGAATTGAGTCATAGCATTATTGGTCTCATGAAGAAAATAAAAGATACAATAAACAACGCTTCATACTTTGAAACTGTGAAAGTTCAATAGTATCGGTGAAATGAATGAGTCTAAATTGAATGGATGATGAATTATGGAAATTACTTGGAGACCAGACAAGGTATCTGAAATAACGCTGCACGATCAAATTGTCTCGTATTTCAGAGAGCGAATTTCGTCTGGTGACTGGCCTGTTGGAACGAGACTTCCTGCGGAAAGACGGCTCAGTGAGCAGATGGATGTCAACAGGAGTACGGTATCTCATGTTATGGATGAGCTCAAGTCCCATGGTATTATAGAATCACATGGTAGCAAAGGCACTTATGTGGCCAATAATACATGGTCTTTGATGAACCAGCCAAATTGGCATCAGCATATAAAGAGCAGTTTGTACATGCCCAATCATAAGATCATTCAGAAAATCAATCATTATGAATTTCAAGAGGGCATTATCAGACTTGGAACAGGGGAGTTGTCCCCAGAGCTCTTTCCTAGGGATTTAATGCAGAAGATGCTGATAAAGGCCGCAACCGAAGTAAATTCTCTCAACTATGAAGAGGGGCTCGGACAGTATGAACTGAGGTCGCTAATTTGCAAATATCTAGTGAATCATGGAATCAAAGCAGTGCCAGATCAGGTGCTCATCACTTCAGGGTCGCTACAGTCGCTTCACCTACTTTCCATCGGACTGCTTCAACGTGGTTCGACGGTTTATATTGAAGCGCCGTCATATTTGAAGTCGCTGTATACGTTTCAGTCGGCGGGCATGCTCCTCCAAGGCATTGGCATGACTGATGAGGGCCTCGATGTTCAAATGCTGAGGCGCATCTTCAAGAAGAGGGAAACCAATTTGCTCTATACGATTCCAACATTTCACAATCCGACTGGGATTATGTCAAGTGACGAGAATCGAAAGGCGCTCATGGAAGTGGTGGAAGATCGTCAAATTCCTGTGATTGAAGACGATGCCTACCGTGAACTTTGGCTGGATACGCCACCGCCATTGCCTCTAAAGAGCAGAGATAATAATGGAAATGTCATCTATATAGGGACACTTTCAAAGACCTTTGCTCCAGGAATCCGTCTCGGATGGGTCGTTGGCCCTCAACCAGTGGTGGAGAGGCTGGGTGATATTAAAATGCAGATAGACTATGGCACCAGCTCACTCTCTCAAATTGTGGCTAAAGAATGGTTTCGTGAAGGACACTTTGAAGTTTATCGATCAACGCTTAGAGAGTCTTTGCTAAGCCGTAGAACCATTCTAATAGGATCAATTAACCGGTTTATGTCCTCCTTTGGGACTTACAATTTGCCCGGTGGCGGGTTTTATGTTTGGTTTACGTTTTATGAGAAAGTAGACACTCAAAAGCTCTTTGAAGAGGCGCTTGCTGCAAATGTCCTGCTAAATGTGGGCAGTATTTATGACTTTAGAGACAACAATTCTATTAGGCTGTCTTATGCCTATGCCTCTGAAAAAGATTTGGTGGGCGGGATTGAGCGCCTGGCGAGGATTATACCAAAGTGTATTATGAACTGATAGTTTGATTAAATTTGACGGTCTTTCACGTTTAAGTGAAGGGCCGTTTTTATTAAGTGAAGGGCCGTTTTTATATAGGATAAATTTGACAACTGAAATTCTGTACTTGAAGCAACTAAAATCTTGGATGGGTGAAAAGCATGCCTTTTGGATGGTTACAAGGTAATTTTAGAATGTTATAGTATTGCAAATAGAAGAATTCAGGAGGGGTTTATGAGTTTTTTGATTCAGGGTTGGTTGCTTGGAATTGCCTTTGTTGCACCAATTGGCATGCAGAATATGTATGTCATCAACACCGCACTTGAAAAGAGTCGTCAAAGGGCTTTGCAGGTTGCGCTCATCATGATTTTGTTTGATATCAGTTTGTCCTTGTCGTGTTTCTTGGGGCTTGGAGCTATTTTAAATGGACTGCCTTCACTGAGGGCGGTGCTTCTTGGCGTAGGCAGCTTGGCGGTGATTTATATTGGCGTGACTCTGTTGAAATCTAAGCCCACAGAGGAAAAATCGCAGGATTTAGAAAAGTCAATTTTACAGATTGTAGCATCTTGTTTTGTTGTAACTTGGCTCAACCCACAGGCGATTATAGATGGGACGCTTTTATTGGCGGGGTTCAGGGCAACCATCCACGGTGTTGACGCAAACTATTTTATCATAGGTGTGTGCATGGCTTCAATTATGTGGTTTATAGGGCTTTCAACTCTAATTGCCACGTTTAAAGACGCTTTTACAGGAAAGGTAATACGCATGATTAATATTTTATGCGGCTCTATTATCATCTTCTTTGGTTTAAAACTACTGGGGGGTTTTATATCTGGATATTTGATACAGTAAGGGCATCTGTTTCTGACTTGGTGATAGATGGGTATTTAAAGAGTGGTTGAAGTGGGGGAAGAAAGACACAGAGAACATATTTCAAATAAGGAGTGTAAAGATGAAAAAAATGATTGTCGATGAAAGACTTTTCGATGAATTCCCAACAGCAAAAATCGGCGTAATCGTTGCAATAGGGATGAACAATTCAAAGAATCCAAAGGTCAGTGATTTCTTTTTAAGTGAGACTGAGGCCACGGTGATATCCAAGTATAGTGGCTATTCGATGAGTGAGATTGAGGAGATAAAAACTTGGCGTCTGGCATATAGACAGCTTGGAATCAATAAGAAGTACAAATCTTCCATTGAGGCCCTCATGTCAAGAGTCGTCAAGGGAAATCCTCTGCCAAGTATCAACCCGCTTGTGGATTTTTACAATTCCATTTCATTGAAATTCGTCATGCCATGTGGTAGTGAAGATTTGGATAAGATTTCTGGTGATGTTCGGTTGACATTTGCAAGAGGTGATGAACCCTTCACTGAAATTGGTGGAGAATATCAGATTTTTCCAGATCCCAATGAGCTCATTTATAGAGATGATATTGGCTGTCTGTGTAGAAATTGGAACTGGAGAGAGGCAGATCGGACGAAGATAACAGAGGAAACTAAGAACGCTATAATTGTTATTGAGAATATTATGAGCCATAAGCAAACTCAGTTTCATGAAGCAGTTGACAGACTCAACGATTTGGTTAAGAATCATTTGAAAGCAGAGACTGCGGTTCACTATTTGGATGCCTTTCAACATGAAATCGAACTAATTTGATAGCTATAAACGGCACAGTGAGCCTGCGAAAGATGATACCGTCCTCGTGTGCCTATAAAAAATAATCCCCCTGAGAAGGTGGAGGAGAACCTCAGAAGTGAGAACTCAGTTAATGAGTATTTCTGTGGGTTTCCTTCGCAATAGGGGGATTTTATTTGAAAGCAAGTATTTCTAATGAGAGATCTCTATGTTAGAGTCTTTATATTTATGATAATAGCAGTTGTTTTTTATAAAGCGAGGTATTCACTTAGTGACAATCTTGATTGAAGCGCTTTTTTTAATTTAGCAGATCTTGAAATATTGCCCATGAGGACACCACCGACAACTTGATTGTTTTTTGCGAATATCTTTTCGAAGTTATCTCCATCTCGATGTCGATGAATTTCGTATTCGGAGTCCCCCAAGCTACCTGCATCACCTATTGAGAAGAGTCTCAAATTCATGCCGTGATAGATGTTGAAGGGGATGGTTTGTTCATAGAGGGCGTTGCCACCAGTGGCGTTAATGCCAGCGACTTTTCCCTGAGCGGTTGCCTCAGGCCAAATGGCATAATTAACACCGTCAAATTCTGCGCAATCACCTGCGGCAAAAATTGATGGATCAGAAGTGCACATACGACCATCCACGAGGATACCACGATTGAGATTGAGTCCACAGGCTTTGGCGAGACCAACGTCTGCTCTAACACCAATGGAAATAAAGACGTAATCGGCTGGAATGGTTTCGCCATTTGAAAGTTTTACGCCGCTGACTGCTTCTTCTCCAAGAATCGCTTCGGTTCCAACACCTGTTAAAATATTCATGCCTGTGTCTAAGACTTTTTCCAAGAAGAGGGCAGAGGCTTCTGTATCCAGTTGTCTAGGGAGTAGTCTTTCCATCATCTCCACTACAGTGACAGAAATTCCCTTTTGCAAGAGCTGCCAGCCGAGCTCCAGGCCTAAGAGACCACCGCCAATGACGACAGCTTTCTTACCAGCCTTGATAATGGAACGAATTTCTTCAGCGTCTTCGAGTGTCCTTAAATTTTTGACGTTTTTAAGGGCTGCGCCAGGCATAGGTGGGACAAAGTTGTAACTGCCTGTTGCCAAGATCAATTTATCATAGATGAGTGATGTGTCATCTGAAAGGGTCAGTGTTTTACTTTCACGGTCAATTGATGAAACTTTAGTCTCTTGCAGAAGGCGGATTTTATTTTCTGTGTACCAATCTATTGAGTGAAGATAAAAGCGCTTTGGCAGGCTTTCTTCTGAGAGGTACTCTGAGAGCATAGGTCGATAGTAGACAGCTCCCGGCTCAGTGCTGATGAGTGTTATTTCAGAAGGGGATACCTCTGAGTGATTGATTTCAGCGATAGATTCTGCGGCAGAAATACCTGCTGCACCGTTTCCTATAATGACAATATGTGTTTTTTTAGAGTTCATTTTAAACCTCCTAATGGGACAATTAGCTTATGCAGCTTATTTACCCTATTTTTTATATTATCGAAATTAATGTAATGTTCTTATAAATATAATACACTTTTTTTGCGCTTGTTTCATCATTTTTGCACAGGGTATCAATGAATAAGGCGAAGTGATTAAAAAAACGAATCCTATTGGCTTGAAAGAAAATGGATTCCGTATCTTTATACAACAGAATTTATGGTATAATGGCAATTGATAGGTGAGGAATATGATGACAACATTTGATAAATACCAAAGAACAACTGAACACGTTAAGGATTATATCTTGGAGGAAAATCGGTTTCTGACGAGGAGACTGGCAGAATCGCAACAGAGCTTTGAACTCTTAAAATTCGTTCATTTTGATAAGTCAATTAATCTTGAAACGCTAAATGATATTATTGTGGGCTGTACGGGATGCCTTTACTCCATGATGTTTTATATGGACCGTGTGATTACCAATCTAGGAGAATCAGATCTCCTTTATCGCTTGATTGTAAGACATAAAGATGAGCTGATGAAACATGAGGCTTTACATGTGACAACCAGTGTTCTCCCTGAGTACACGGTGGTGGTCTATCCCGTATCTCCCTCTCAGATGCTTGCGGATGGGAACTCGATTCGGAATATTATTTTGATTTATCCAACAAAGTTCGTCACAGATGAGGTGCTGGATTTCGTAAAGTCTTTTATGATTGTAAATGATGTGCTGATTAACATTGTTTTAATGCGCGAGCGCATGTATGAACTGATCGAAACAGATCCTCTGACCAAACTTTTAAATCGAAGTTCATGGAATGACAATCTGGAACGGATTGTGAAATCCTCGAGGCCATTTTTTATTTTGTTTATTGATGTGGATGATTTTAAGACTATAAATGATACGTATGGGCATCAAAAAGGTGATGAGGTCTTATCCATAACTGGTGCATGGCTCAAAAATGCCTTTCAGGATGAAGATAAGGTCTTTAGACTTGGTGGGGATGAGTTTGCTGTAATGGGGAAACTCTACTCAGACAATGTCAGAGGGCTGAATTATAAGCTCGAGAAGTTGAATGACGATTACAAGATGGCAATTAAGACATTTTTAGGAATTGAGTCTTCTATTTCGATTGGCGCTTTGCTTACCAACAGCGGAAAGGAAATTGAGACTGTTTATGCAAAAGTGGATGCTTTGCTCTATGAATCGAAGTTAAAGGGAAAGGACAAGCTTCAAATTTTAAATGAACTCGCTTGATCCTATAGATTTTTTAAAGCGGATGTCTTACGTATGTTTAGATACGCTGCGAATGCAGGCTTTCTCATTTCCTTGTCCTTGACATTTCTCGACAAGCTCTCAGACTGTATACTTTGTCTATAGTCTAGCGCACCAGTTTAAACTGGTGCGTTTTTTATATTCGGCAGGGGTTAAATAGATTTCATAGTGGAGGGCGTCTGCAAATGGCGAACGCTCTTAGATGAGAAGGCATGTTGATGCGGTTATTTTATGTGAGAAGGCGTACAATTTTGATGAAGAGATTGACTTTCTCAAATAGCTCTTTATAATTGTAGCTATATATTAAAAAGTTGATTTTTTTCAGGGGATTTTAGTAGATTGGTTTGGAGATATGGGGAGATAAAATGTCAAGTGCAAATGGGAAAAAAGAAAGATTTAAAAAGGAGATTATAACGGATAGGGCTGTTTCTATCCTGGATTTCAATAGGCGTTTTGTTGAACGGGAATCCTATAAAGAACTTGTGACCTCTGGTTTTCCAGAAAAAAAACTCGTGGTCTTGTCTTGTATGGACACTAGGTTGACCGAACTCTTGCCAAAAGCAATGAATTTGAGAAATGGTGATGCAAAGATTGTCAAAAATGCAGGCGCAACAATTATGCACCCCTTCGGCAGTATCACTAGAAGTATTTTGGTTGCAGTTTATGAGTTTGAGGTTGAGGATGTATTTGTAGTGGGTCACTATGGTTGTGGCATGGCGAAGCTGGATGGACAGGAAATTCTTAAAAAAGCTGTGGTTAGAGGTGTGGAATCAAAGACGATTGAAACCCTTAGACACTCTGGCATTGCAATTGATGATTGGCTCAGAGGGTTTGATTCGGAAAGCGATGCTGTGCTTGAAAGCGTGGAAAGGTTGAGAAATCACCCGTTGATGCCTAAGGATGTGGTCATTCACGGGATGCTTATGCATCCGGAGACTGGTAAACTGGACCATTTGATATCAAAATAACGATTTCTGAGCCATTTTGTATGATTGATAATAAATTCTTGCGGGTATGATATCTCACATAAGGAGGTAATGATATGCAAGTTTATAAGTGGTCAGATGCTTTAAAGACAAATAATATCAAGATAGATCAGGATCATAAACTGATTATCGAAAAGGCTCAAGAACTTAGTTCTGCCATGGCAGACGGCAAAGGGCAAGAGCGCGTCATGGAAATTACAAATTTTCTTTTGAGTTATGTAAAAAAACATTTCCAAGAAGAAGAGGCAATGCAGATGAAATCCAATTATGCGGGTTACGAAGTACATAAGAAAAATCATACCTATTTTGTTTCTGAGCTGGATCAATTGGCAGAGAGAATCAAGAAAAACCCGAATTCAACTGTCAATGTCCTCGAATTGAACAAACTAATTTCAGGCTGGTTTTTCAATCATATCCAAAAGTTGGATGTAGAGGTGGCAAAGCATTTGAATAAGACAAATATGTAGGCGTCATATTTCAATGCACTGGTTCAAGAAAGATATAAGTGGCATTATTTGAAGTAAATTTATCTAAATGGATTTAGAACCAATTCTCTGATGGGATTGGTTCTTTTTCTATTTTGAGGATTTTTGATTAAGTTATAGAACCAGTTGTAAAGCAAGACAGAGGTCGAGTTATAGAGCAAGTTGTGTTATTGATGTTCTCTTGATAGAAAGCATTGACAGAAAGAATGATTTGTAATACGATTGTTTTATCGTTATACAATAAATAATTTCCTTATGTCAATAAAAAGGCGGTGTGATTTTGGAACAAAATGATTTGTCAAAATGGCTAAAAGTAATTATTTTAGGCTGCGGTATTTGCGGGAGCATTATTTATGTGATGCTTGTTCCCTATTATGGTGGCTATCTTGTCTCTTTAAACCCTGAGCTGTCATATTATTTTTACCCTTGGTTGTTTTTTATCTGGGCTAGTGGTGTTCCGTGCTATTTGGTTTTGATTTTGGCTTGGAAAGTAGCAACTAATATTGGAGCAGATCGTCCGTTTTGTCTGGAGAATGCAAAAAGGCTCAAGATGATTTCAGCTCTGTCGGCTGGTGATGCCATGTTTTTCTTTGGGATGAATCTCCTCTATTTGTTGTTGAATATGAATCATCCAGGTGTTGTTCTCCTCTCTCTATTTGTCGTGTTTGCCGGGGCGGTGGTAGCGGTTTTGTCTGCGTCGCTGTCGTACTTTGTGAAGCGAGCGACGGTGTTAAAAGAGCAGAGTGATTTGACGATATAGGAGGCAACTGTGGAAGATGAAATTTTATTTAATATAGATGTGATGCTGGCAAGGCGAAAGATGACGTTGACAGAGCTGGCAGACAAGGTTGGCATTACTATTGCCAATATGTCTATTTTAAAGACTGGCAAGGCGAAGGCAATTAAGATTTCAACACTGGCAAAGCTGTGTGCCGCTCTGGACTGTCAACCGGGTGACCTACTTGAATACAGGCGGAATTCCAATGAAGAGTAAGTGTAGTTGGATTGTGTTTTTACTTGTTGCGATTTGTTTGTTGGACGGCTGTCAGATAAATCGTATAGAAGATAAAATCTCAAAGGATATTGGTATCCAGTGTAAGGGGGGGACTTCTCTATATGAAATGGACACGCATGGTGGTTTTCATGGGGATGGGCTATCCTTTTATGTGTTTGAATTTGAGGAGAATCTGAGTGACCAAATTGTTTCAAATTCAGAGTGGAAGAGACTTCCGCTTGATGAGACAGCTAGTGTGCTCATTTATGGTGATAAGAAAGAGGCTGTGAGCGTTGGACCATATGTAACAAACGAAAAAGGTGACCCGCTTTTCCCAGTGATTGGAGAAGGTTATTATTACTTTGAGGATCGGCTTTCTCTTTCTTCAAATCATCAAATTCAGTTGCCTCTTTTGGAGAGGGCTTCTTTTAATTTCACAATTGCGATATATGATGAGACGAATTGTCGATTATATTATTGTCAATTTGATACTTAGTTTATTCAATTGACAAAGTTCTGAATCCTCTGTAAGCTAAAAGAGTGATATTTGACTTTATCTGTTGATATGAATTGTGGGGGAAAGTATGAAGTATGTTATTTTAGCAATCGGTTATTTCTATGGGGGTATAACCGCTTTAACAGGCGGCATGATGCTTACTCAGAGGCAGTGGGGAATTTTGCCCTCGGGGTTGATGTTTTTAGGAGGCCTAGGCGTGGTGCTTTCATTTGCAGGTTTGGGCATGGACTTTGTAACCAGAGAAACCATGTTGATTGCAGGCTTGTTGATGATCCATATTTCGTCGATTATGAATGGCTTCAAGGTAAATGGAAAGCCTATGATTAAGCACCATCTGGTGAGGCTTTTGATTTCATGTGTCATTGTGGCTGGAAGCATATCTTTGTTTAAACTATAGTTGTTGGAGAAAGACCTTGACATGGACATAAGCACCTCTCTTGATTCGGAACTTTTTGATGGATTGAGAGAGGTTTTATATTGCGTTAAATCTTTGCTAGCTAATTGATGAGGTCGAATATTTAGATGAAGAGATGGAAGTGTTTTGGATTTTAACATAGCTGTATATTGATAATAAATTCATAATTGCAGTGATTTTTTTTGGGTAGATATATAGTAGTTATGGCTTTGAACTGATGTGTTTGAAGGGATGTGAAAGGATGAAAGGCTACTGTATTGTCAATTCGCAAAAGTTAAGACGACATTTGCACGCATATTTTGAAAATTCAAATATCGAACATGTTTTCATTGAGGTTGAGACGATTTTTGAAACAAATTTTAGAAAACAATTGCCAGATTTTATTGCGCTAGAAAAGGATCAGAAGATGATTGATCCAGCGAAACTCAATAGGCTCATGAAGACGCTATTTAAAAAACGTGTGGACGTTCTCTTGTTTAGTAACGTTTCAGAAGAACCGTTTACTATTTTAGAGGATGACTTTTATGAGATTGATGTCTCTACTTCTGATCAGTTGTCAAAGGGATTTAAGACATATATTTCTATCAAAAATCTACATATTCAGGAGAAGATTCACAGGGAGAATAATTTAAAATCATTAAAACGGATTTTGTTTGTGGATGACAGTTCACTTCAGCAGAAACAAGTGGAGATGATTTTTAAGAACACGGGGTATCATGTAATTTTTGCGTCCAATGGGGTTGAGGCAATGACTTTAATTGAGAACACCATGCCGAGTCTCATTATTACGGATATAGAAATGCCAGAAATGGACGGATACAGTCTATGTAGAACCATTCGAGACAAGTATAGTGACATTACGGTTCCCATTATTGTGACCACTTCAATAGCAGATGAACACACACTTGAGAAGACTTATCAGATGGGAGCGGATGATTTTATTGCCAAGCCTCTCACTGAGGTCAAATTGATTAATAAGGTAAATCAGTATTTTCAAAAGAAGAAGCGGCAGGAGAAAATTCTGGTGGTGGATGACAGTATGATGATTCAAAATGTGCTGCGCCTTGGAATTATGAGAAATGGGTATGAAGCGCTGATTGCTGGTGATGGTGAAGAGGGGTATAAAATTGCGTGCATAGAGCATCCGGATGTGATTATTACGGATATAAATATGCCAAATTTAAGTGGATATGATTTGATTGAGAGAATCAGAAATACGCCAGAAATTGAATCGACACCTTGTATGATTATGAGTTCTTCTGATGGGAAATACAATCAGAAGATGGCAGAGTCATTAGGGGTTGAGAAGTATTTCGTCAAACCGTTTCAAATAGATCACGTAATGCATCAAATTGAGCATTATATTGTTGAAAAATATCGTGATTATATGATGGAAAGCAAATACATGCTGTCCACGATCAACGCATTGATTAAGGCGCTTGAAGAACGGGACGCTGGAACGAAAGGGCATACGGAACGTGTGACGATTTTTTCGGGTGAAATTGCCAAGCAGATGAACTTGAGCAATGATGAGGTGGAACGTGTCATTCTGGCTGCAAAACTCCACGATATTGGGAAAATCGGAATCAAGGACAATATCTTACTCAAAAAAGGTGAACTAACAGAGTCTGAATACAGAATTATCAAAGATCACTGTAAGATGGGGTGGGGAATTTTAGCGCCGATTAAGTCCTTAAAGGATATTTTGCCGGTTATATATCATCACCATGAACGGTACGATGGCAAGGGCTATCCAGACGGTCTAATAGGCGATGATATTCCACTAGGTGCTAGGATTATTGCTGTTGCAGATACGTTTGATGCTATTATCAGTGATCGTCCTTACAGAAAGGGACAATCAGTTAAAGTGGCTTCTGAGATTATTGAAAAAAATATTGGCAGGCAGTTTTGCCCTCTTGCCGCAAATGCATTTTTAAATGTGTTGAGAGAGAGAGGCGAAATATAAGGTGACATTTAATAGCTTATATTTACGTGAACAATTAAATGATTTTTAAATGATGCAAATAGATGAAGAGCATTTGAAACAGAGCAGTTTCAAATGCTCTTTTGCGTGCTGATAAAGAGAAACTTTAGATGTGGATGGAGGGATGGATTTACGGATAGGCATAAAAGAGGGTGCAAATGAAGGGGTTAATGCAAAAAGTCGAATTGGAAAATGCTATGTCATTAGAAATGCAGAATTTTCTTAGAAAATAAGAATGGGTGTTTTATGGACTGATTTAGCAGCTTAATGGCGTTGAGAAGACAGTTGGAAGTATGAGATTAGAAGTAGGCGGCTGATAAAAAAATGTAAAAATATTACATTTTCTTGTTAGATAGAGTATACTATATTTATACATTATTTTGGGGATATTTAATAATATGTTCATTATTGCTGTAAAGCAGTGTTATAATGGAAGGAGATGGATATATGAGGATTTGGGTGGATGGAAATGACCCTATGTATTAAGCTAGTTGTCAG
>DKFC01000073.1 GCA_002452745.1 Firmicutes bacterium UBA6806 | reverse complement strand
TATGTGAACAATCCCCATAATGTAGTAATGGATAACCTAAAATTATCCTATATGTAGTATCTAGCTGGACTTTCGAAAAATTTAAGAAATTAAAAGATTTATCTCTAATTATTCGTGTGATATAATGAGATAGGTATTTTTAGACAGAGAGATATAAAAGATACAAAACCACTTACTTAAAGGAGTATAGGATGGGGAAACAAAAAGGCAATCGGACGTACCAGAAGAAGGTTTATAAACGAACGCCTCAGAAGTATTATATCAAGGGAGATACTAAAGTAATTCGCAAAGAACAAATCTTGGAATGGATTGCTCGAATTGTGGCGATGCTGTTCTACCCTATATATATGTTGATGCTGGGCGCAGGAAAATTCGTTAGGTACGTCAAGGCGAAAGAGTGGAAAGTGGGAGTACCGAGCTTCTTCTCCAAGTTGAAGGACGTTGATTTAAAGGCGATTCGCTTGAAGATAGGCAAGAAACCCGCAATACCTGCATATGCGCAGAAAAAGACAAAAAAGAATGCGCCATATGCGAAAAAGCCAGAATCTGTTTTCAGCAGAGAGGGGCTCGCTCAGTTATTTGAAAAATACCTTGAGGTGTTTAACACACATAAGGTCGTGGTCGTATCAGTACTTGCAGGTCTCGTGGTGGTGGCAGGCGGCACATATGCTGCAACACATCTAAAGGCAGCTCCTACTATGGATTTGGCATCGGGAGAAACGCATTACGTTTCAGTCAATAACACACCTGACTTAGAACCGCTTGCAGAAAAGCCAGAGCTAAAAAATCTGGGATTTTCAAGCATAGAGGCTTACCAAATCAAATCAAACGGCAAAGTCTTGGCAAACTTCAAAACAGAGGCAGAGGCAAATGAACTTTTGGACTCGCTAAAGGCGATGTATACCAACACGGAAGAAACCGAAGTTCTCGATTCTTATTTCAGTGAAGAAGTTGAAGTCTGCAAGGGCTATCTGGACATAGCAAAATTCAATGGATATGATGAAGAAGAAAATGCACTTGCGTTTATTGTAAAAGGCACTAAGGAAGAAAAACTTCACAAAGTGCAAAAAGGTGAAAACTACTGGGTAATTGCCAACTATTACGGCATTAATCCGTCAGATCTTGAAAAGGCAAACCCGGATGTAAAACCGGAAGCACTTCAAATCGGACAAGAAATCAGTTTGGTTGTGCCAAGGCCGCTGATTAGCGTATGCACAGTGGAACAGGCAACCTATACAACAGAAATACCATTCAACGTCGTGTACGAAGAGACAAGTTCCATGTACAAAGACGAGACAAAGACCAAAGTAGCAGGGGTTCTCGGAGAGAAAGCGGTTGTTGCCAATGTCATCCGTGAAAACGGTCGTGAAGTCGGTAGAACGATCTTAGAGGAAAAAGTCGTCGCAGAACCAAGTGATAAAGTGGTCTACAAGGGAACCAAAGATCCACCTCCTAGAATGGGATCAGGTGTCTTATCGAGACCGACTTCCAGAGGTGCTGTCACATCCGAATTCGGATGGAGATGGGGTCGACGTCATGAGGGGATTGACCTCGGAATTCCAGTTGGAACAGAAGTCAAAGCAGCTGACGGCGGCGTGGTGACGTTTGCAGGGTATAACAGCTCTTATGGAAACTACGTGATTATAGATCACGGTGGTAATATCTCCACCTTGTATGCTCATAATAGCAAGCTCCTCGTTTCAAAAGGAGACAAGGTCTACAAGGGACAGGTTATCTCCAAGAGTGGTAACACTGGAAGAAGTACAGGTCCACACCTTCACTTCGAAGTTCGCAAGAATGGTGTTCCTCAAAACCCAAGAAATTACGTCAATTTCTAAAGCAGAATATAATTGAACCATATGAATACTAGGGAAGCCCCATTTGGGACTTCCTTTTTAAATACTTTCATCCTATCAAAGAATAAGATATAATGTTTATAGTTAAATTGAAAGAAACTTACTTTATGAAATAGAAGACAATTTATATAAGGGGGCGAACTCATGAGTAAAAAGATTTTGATTGTCGACGATGAAAAACCGATATCGGATATTATCAAATTTAACTTGGTGAAGGAAGGTTATGAAATAGACACTGCATTTGACGGCGATGAGGCTTTAAAAAAAGTCTATCAGTTTCAGCCGGATTTGGTGCTTTTGGATGTGATGCTTCCAAAACTAGATGGCTTTCAAGTTTGCCGAAAAATTAGAGAGAGTTTTAACATGCCAATTATCATGCTGACGGCAAAAGAAGAAGAAGTTGACAAAGTCCTTGGGTTTGAACTGGGTGCAGATGATTATATCACGAAACCATTCGGCATGAGAGAACTGATTGCAAGGGTAAAGGCGAATATCAGACGGGTTGAACTCGTCGATGTGGACACAGGTGCCAGCAACATTATCATCACAGGAAAACTCAATATTGATTTAGACCGCTATGAAGTCAAGAAGGATAATGAGGTCATAGAATTGACTCTTAGGGAATTTGAACTACTTAAATTCTTGGCGACGCAGTCCAATCAGATTTTCACAAGGGAACAACTCTTAAAAGATGTCTGGGGCTATGAGTACTTTGGCGATATAAGGACAGTTGACGTTACGGTTAGACGGCTTAGAGAGAAAGTAGAAGATGATTCAAGTGACCCGACATATATTATGACCAAACGAGGCGTCGGCTACTATTTTAAACGAAATTAGACAGACTTATTGGAGGATAGATGTTTTCAAGCATTCGATCGCGATTTACAATCATTTATTTCTTGCTTGTATTCATCGCTATGATTATTGCGGGAATCTTTATTATTCAGTCCTTTGAGGACTACAACTTGAATATCGCTTCCGAGAGACTGGATGATATAGCTCAGATTATGATATCTGAGCTTTCTAAGATTGAGGACGGTGGAAGTCTTATAAACAACAAAGAGCCAATTCAGGCCTCCATTGACAACCACGCAGACATTGGCCTTCGGGAAGAGATATTTGTCATAGATGCCGCATCACAGCAAATTGTGGCATCCAGTTCAGAGAACTTCAATGGAGACATCATAGAATTTTTGGATGATAGCCTCGTCATAGAGGGGCTTCTGGGCAAGCAAATGGAAAAAAACGTCCAGATTTCTGAAAGTGTCAGAACCAAAGACAAGGTATATCCAATATACAACGGAGATGAACTGGCAGGGGTTATGTACCTCAGATATGACTTAATGGATATCTACACCAGTCTCAATAAGACGAGAATGATTATCTTACAGGCGATTTTAACCTCTCTGGTTGTCACCATTATCATAGGGTTTATCATCTCTAAGAGCATAACAGACCCGATAAACGACATTACCATTAAGGCCTCTAAACTGGCAGAGGGTAACTTTGACCAGATGGTAGAAGTGCGCTCAGAGGATGAAATTGGGACGCTTTCAAAGACATTTAACTTCCTGACCCAAGAACTGAAGAAAGGTATCAGTGAAGTTTCAAGGGAAAAGAGTAAACTTGAAGCCATTATCAACTACATGGAAGATGGTCTCATCGCAATAGATGAAAATGGAGAAGTGATACATCATAATCCTAAGGCGCTGAAATTGCTTGGATTTGATAAGGAGCTAGACCAGGATTTAATTGGCGATTTGATGTCGATTTACAATTCAGGCAGACTCAACAACGGCATTGGCTCTAAGAATGTCAAGTACAACAACAGGGTATTAAAAGTGAATTTTGCCCCCTATCTGGATGAGCGTTCTGTTAAAGTCGGCGCAGTCTTTGTCCTTCAAGATATTACAGAGGAAGAGCGTCTTGAAAATATGCGGCGCGAGTTTGTGGCAAATGTGTCACACGAGCTGAAAACACCATTGACGAGCATCAAGAGCTATACGGAGACGATTTTAGATGGTGCTGTGGATGACCCTGAGATGCAAAGGACGTTTTTGGAAGTGGTCAACTCCGAAGCAGATAGGATGTCCAGACTGGTTAGAGACCTCTTGGAGCTCAGTAATTTTGATTCAGATGCCGTTCGCTTTAAAAAGAGCGAGTACAATCTGAATCAGATGATTAACAGCTGTATTCTAAAGGTGAAAGTAACTGCGGATCAAAAGCGACAAAAAATTAGGGTTCACCTTCCGGAACAGCCAATTTTGGCGATTGTGGACTATGATAAAATCGAACAAGTCGTACTGAATATTTTATCCAACGCGATCAAGTACACTGGTGACGAAGGTGAGATAGATGTGGAAGTCAGAGCTGGTGAAACCACTCAGTTATTTGATATTGTGATTACAGACACGGGCATGGGGATTCCTGAAGAGGATTTAGAGCGTATTTATGAGCGGTTTTACAGGGTTGATAAGGCCAGATCAAGAGCCCTTGGTGGAACTGGACTTGGCTTGTCGATTGCAAAGGAAATCATAGAGGCACATCATGGGAAAATAGCCGTTGCTTCAGAGTATGGGCATGGGACGAAAGTCACGATTTCCCTGCCGATTCAGGGGGACTAAATGTGTAATTTCATTTTAAATCCCATGTAATGTTCCTGTAATATACATGGGTTATAATGAACCAGTAGAAAGTTTATTTTGGGACTAAATTGCTGGAGGAATTAAAAGGATGTTTCGCAAATCGGCAAGCATTTTAATGCTTATAATCATCATATTAAATCTCGGACTTTGCTTTGGGCAAGAATCCGGGCAAAAACCGATGGTATCAGGAGAAGAACTGATTATCGGCGAACCGACAACAGACGTGCTTTACGCCAGTAAGTCGGCCTTTATAAATGTCAACATCAGCGCTAAATCAAAGGTGAATGTTGCAGATCATCCTGTGACGGTTTCTCTTTTGAAAATAGAGGATAAGCTTCCATTTGCAGATGCACTGGGAAAGGACTTGAATGTTCCAATTATAAAATTGTCGTCAAGCGCCCTGATTAACGAATCACCTCAAGCACTCTATATTCAGTGCAAAAATCCTCTGGATGCAGAACAGATGTCAGATGGCGATTTCACAGCAGAGACCAAAATTATCAATCAATACTTTGAAACAGTGAGCAAGATCAATACCTTGACCGCTGAAATCACCACAGCAAACAAAAAGTACAAACTCGATGCTTTAAAAGCAGAAGAGGTTTCTAAGATAAGCACTGACACACAAAAAGCCTATGAAAAGTGGAACAAGGATAAAGCAGAACTGTCAGAACTCAGAAAGAATTTTGAACAGATTCAGGCCTCTTACTTGAGACTCTTTGAAGTGGAGACTTTTCAGGACAGAATCACTAAACTGAGCTATCTCAAAGAAGTGGGAAAACTCGAAGTGGGTCGGTATAAATTGAGATTTACCGATGAAAACGGCGTTTTCATCAAAGAAATGGTATTTGAAGTGGTTAACGAGAGTGACACTTTAAAAACCATTACACCAGCTATCGGTGTAAATGAGAATCCTGTAGAATAAGGAGATACATTTTGAAGGAGCAGTTTAAATCCGTCGTGTTAATCGGGTTGATTATAACATCACTCGTATTGAGCAGGTGGGTGTTGTACGATGGGCTCAAGACAAACCTCTCCAAATCCGATGAGAGCGATCTCAAGACAGTGAGCATAAATTCGTATATTAACCCCCAAAGTTATTTTATTAGCTTTGGGGGTATGTCATATACAAAGGTTTATGATCAAGAGATTCGCCATAGAATTTGGGAAAATGTCCAGCCATACATCTATGCTACGCTTACAAACTACAGCCAAGTTGAACCAATTGATGAAAAGGCATATGTCGAGGCATTTTCCAAGAAGAGTATTCTCTTGAAGATGCCTCTTGAGTTGCGTTTGGAGGATATGGAGAGGATATATGGACAGGAGACAGTCCCTGAGGAAGTCGCTGATCTGATTCCAGCTGAATTCTTAATTGTCAGCGATGAGAGCAGCTCTCTTTTGCTCCATGACAGACAATCTGGGAAATACTATCGGTTTACCAGCCTCACCAAGACACATGATATTCCAGAGCTCATCGGTGGAATTCAGTCTATGGAGTATATTGAATATCGGAAGATCAGTGACCGCTTTAGCCTTGAGAGCACAGTCAGTGAAGACGAGAACTATTTAAATTACACTCTGATACCATATCAATACGACTATCTTGTTCCAAATCTTGAAATTCAAAGTGAAGTAAGTCTCGGATCTGAGCAGTTTGAAGATCAGATTAGAGAAGTTGCAAAATCTGTATTTGGCAATCGGTTTGACTTTATCAAGAGACTGGAAGATATCAATGGATCTGTGATTTTCATGTATGGATATGGCGACAAGGCATTGACGGTGACAAAAGAGGGCAAGGTCTCTTACCATCAAAAGTATGACAGCACCAATTCCAAAGAGTATGATGTTTCACAGGCGTTGTCTTTAGCCTGCGGGAAGCTCGAACAATTTGGCGTTTTGCCAAGCGGCGTTAATTTAGTGAAGTATAAATCAGACTCAGACAGCGGCATATTAACCCATACTTTCTCATTTACGTATAAACTAGGCAACTACGAAGTCATGCCTCTAAACCCTAAAAAAGCGGATATCCAAGTGGTGGTGAAGGGCAATCAAGTTGTTAGCATTGAGAAAAATGTCAAAGCCTATGTCAGCGAGACGCTTTTAGAAAATTCACTTTCGTATGATAAAATGTATGATATAGATGAATGCATCACAAGTAATTTTTTAGAAGTTAGCATTTACTACTTGCAAGATAATAACATCTATGATGCTTCGATGAACAGCATTCAGTACTACTTTTCAATAAGAAGCGCGATCTCAAAGATAGAACTGAACTATTATCAATCTGACGAATCACACATGATTCCAGTGTGGGTTGTTGAAATTAGTGGTAGAACTTATTTATTTGACGCATATACTGGTGACATTGTCACCTCGTATCGCTAAGGAGAATTATGGATTGGCCAAGAATTAAGACAATACTGATTGTGGTGCTCTTGCTGACCAATTTGCTTTTGGGAGCGATGATTGTCAACGAAAGACAGACATTTCAGCGAGAAAACGACGAACGCATGGCGAATATAAGAGAACTGTATAAGCAAAAGGGAATTGAACTGGCAGAACAGCCGCGCAGATTTCCAGAGAAGGTGATGTCTCTGTCTGTGGAGTATGATACCTATGGGGAAGAGGAACTTCAGTGGCTGCTTGGTGGGGCCTATGAATACGACGGTGTTCAGTATACAAATCAAGATGAAGTGGTGCTGCTTTCGGGGACGACAATTGAGTACTATAAAAATCCGCATCAGCCATCAGATGATTTGTTCTCTCTTAAAATAACTGATAAACTGGCGGATTCACCAGATAAAAAAGTGATTGAAAATACCTGTGACACTTTTCTCGAAAAGCTTAAATTGCCAAAGAATTATGTCTATGAACACTATTTGACGGAGGGACAGTACACCTATGTGTGTGTCAAACAACTCTACGATGACTATTTTTTAGATGATTCCTCCATGGTGCTGATGCTCTATGACGGTGAAGTGGTGGCCTTTAAGCGAAAGTGGCTCAATATTCTGGGTACCAACAACACAGAGAAGTATGATATAATTTCTGTAGACAGAGCGCTCTATATGATGATGCCAAATTTCAAGTCAGGGGATATCATTTCTGAAATCGCCATTGGCTATAAACTCAATGACAGCAGTCTATTGGTGAGCGAATTGGTGTCTGGGGAAGCTCTGCCATACTACCGAATTACGCTGGATACAGGGGAGGCATATTATGTTCAAGCCGTATCGGAAACTCAATAAATTTATGTGGACAACCCGAATGAGCTGAGCCTCTATTCGGGTTTGAATTAGAAAGAGGCATTATGTCGTTGTTTTTTTGTTCTCTTGCAAGCGGCAGTTCAGGCAATTGCCAGTTCGTCGCCTCAGAGAAAACCAAACTGCTGGTGGATGCCGGCATGAGCGGTCGATATATCAAGAATTCCCTAAGCAGTATAGACGTCGATATCAATCAAATAAATGGAATCTTATTGACGCATGAACATGCTGACCATATCAGTGGACTTGGCGTGCTCATGAGGCGGCATAAGATACCGCTCTATGTGACGGAAAAAACTTGGGAAGCACTGAAACACAAAGTGGGTGAGGTGGACTATAACCTTTTACACTTATATGACAAGATTGATACGATTGAAATAGGAGATATCACAGTTCAATCCGCTAGGATTTCTCATGATGCTGTGGATCCTCTGTGTTATGCTTTGATTCATGGCAACCGCAAGGTCGCCATTGCAACAGACCTTGGTATGATTTCGGATGAAGTGGTGGATAAGTTCAAAGACAGTGACCTTCTCATGATTGAGTCAAATCATGATATTGAAATGCTGAAAGTTGGCCCTTATCCTATGTATTTAAAAAGGCGAATCCTCAGTGAATACGGTCACTTATCGAACGAAGATGCCGGATACATCACGAGGGAGATTTTGGGCTATGGCAGTGTCAAACACGTCTTACTGGCTCATCTCAGCAAGGAGAACAACTTTCCTGAGCTCGCCTTTGAGACGGTTAAGGGCATCTTAGAGGAAGCTGGAATTGTGGATGGCAGAGATATCAGCTTAGATCTGACGTATCGAGACAAGGTGGGAAAAACCTATAAGCTCTTAAAGTAAACGTAAATATTAAAAGTAAATCTAAAGACTTAAAGTAAATCTAAATGTTTAAAGTAAATCTAAACTCTAAGAGTAAATCTGAAGACTTGAACTAAAATGAACTGAATATGTGGAGGTAGCTATGAGTGTTAAATTTTTGGAGGCACTTTCAAATGCCTATGGCGCACCGGGATTTGAAGACGATGTCAATCAAGTGATTCGTGAATATGCTGGAGAACGCTTTGACATTCAGGAAGATTCAATGAGAAATTTGATTTTACTTCGCAAGAACCACGACGGAGACAAGCCAGTTCTCATGCTGGATGGACATTCTGATGAAGTGGGTTTTATTGTGCAGTCAATTCGTCCAAACGGGACGATTAAATTTGTGACCAATGGTTCGTGGTCTGCTCAAAATGTTGCAGCGCATAAAGTTAAAATCAAAAACGCAGATGGCGTGTACATTGAGGGAATTGTGGCATCAAAACCCCCTCATTTTAGTTCGGGGCCAGAGACTCTAATCCCCATCAGTGAAATGGTTATAGATGTGGGTTCCAGTTCATATGAAGAGACCATAAGAGAGTATAAAATAGAAGTGGGCGCACCGATTGTACCAGAAGTTGTCTTCACATATAATGTTAAGACTGGAATCATGATGGGAAAGGCGTTTGACAATCGACTTGGCTGTGCCTGTGTGGTAGAAGTACTAAATGCCATAGAGGGACTAGATCTCGCCGTTGATGTTGTCGGCGCGATTTCAGTTCAGGAAGAAGTGGGCGGAAGGGGCGCCAAGGTCAATGCTCAGATGATAGAACCTGATATTGCCATCGTGTTTGAGGGAACACCTGCCGATGATACGTTTAGAGATGCATATGAAGCACAAGGAGCTCTTAAAAAAGGCACTCAAATTCGACATGTGGATAAGACCATGATCTCCAATCCGAGATTTGTGAAGTTCGCAAAGGAGACTGCTAGAGAGAATGAAATCATCTTTCAAGAAGCAGTTCGAGAAGGCGGCGGAACCAATGGGGCTCTCATACAGACACAGGTGTTTGACGTACCTTGTTTGGTACTTGGCACACCTGTCAGATATGCACATACACATTATGGCATTTCAAGTATAGAAGATTATAATGCATCTGTGGAGCTGGCAGTTGAAATGATAAAAAAAATATCTGAAACAGTTATTGCATCCTTTTAGATGCGTTAAAACTAGAAACTGAAAATGGTTGTTTAAAGTGAAGACTTTTTTTGAGAAAATTCTCGAAAGGGGTCTTTTTTTCATATCAAATCACATGAAATATGCCATATAAGCGAATATTAATAAAATTTTCATGATTATTGTCTTAAAATCTGTTATAATCACCATGACATCGCAAACTTTTGAAAGTTGATTAATCTGTAGAAGGCAGAGGAGATTGTTTTGAAAAGATATTTGGCAATAACCCTAATTGGGATTATGATAGTAATTCAGTCGCTGGCAAGTTTTGGCGATATAGATGAACCAGAAGCAACACTCAGTGATACACTCGAAAAGTTAATTCAAGTTGAAATGATACAATATGGAGCCCCTGGTGTGCTGGTGGGGATTTCCCAAAATGGCAAGACGGTTTACTCAACCGCTATGGGGTACTCAGATGTGAGTTCAAAAGAGGCGATGAACGCTCATAATACTGTGGTTCAAACGGGGTCTATTTCCAAGACGTTTACGTCGTACGCTCTGTTAAGAGCCATGCAACAGGCGGGACTTAAGGAAAGTGACAAGATTGAGCGTTACCTTCCGGTTTACATCAAGCAGGCAAAAGAAGAGCTTTCAGAAATGACGTTTGGCAATGTGCTGGCACATACAACGGGTATCACAAGCGTCAAAGAAGACACGGCGATTAGTCAAAAGCCAAGTCTGAACCCCAATGCGATTAAGGTGATAAATCCCTTTTCGGATGAGGCGCTTCGGTTTTATGATGAATACGATTTCAAGCCAGTAATAGAAGCTGGCAATTATTCTATGTATTCCAATGTCAATTCAGTGATTGCCGGAATGCTCATAGAGGGGATTACCCACGAAAGTTATGAGTCCTATCTGTCGAACTTGCTGATTCAAAGTTTTGGCATGAGGACTTCTGCTGGGATTCTCTTAGATCACGCTGTGGAGGGTGGACATTTAATTTCTGGGTATAATATCTTTGGAGGCGTTCAGACAAAGACGAGGGGGTACCAAGCTAGACTCCTGCCGTCAGATGACTTTATGACGACGCTTTCGGATATGAATCGATTTTTGGACTTCCTTTCTGACGGCAGCCAGAGTGAGATTCATGAGGCGCTTTTAACCAGACAGGTCCAAAATGATGCCCTCAGTTATGGCAGGAGCAACGGCTTTGGGATTACGTCTATCATGGGGTATGAAGTGTATCTTCAAGATGGTGGAATCCCGGGAATCAATGCAAGGCTTTTAGTGATTCCAGAAAAGCATTTTGCCATGTTCTTGGCTTACAATGCGGACAGTACAGCCTTTAGAGAGTCCTTGACAAAGAAAATTATTGGACAGATGTTTGGAGAAGCGGAATCTAAGGTAACAGCCAATTACGATGAAGCTGATTTAAACCGATTTATTGGGGCATATACACCGATGAATGCATCTGATGAGACGGTTGAAAAACTCACTCAAATTATCCATCAGGTGAGAATTGTGGCAAAGGACGATGGGCTTTATATTGGCAAGCTAAAATATGAGCCCTATGCTCAAAATAGTTTTTACAATGAAGCAGAAAACAAGTTTGCAGTGTTTAAAGTAGATGACTTGGGACGGCTGAAGTACTTGATTGTGGACAATACACTCTATAAGAGAACGCCGTTTTATCAGAGCTTAATTCTTGAAATTGCTCTACTTATCATGACCGCACTTTTTAACCTGTTCAGTTTGATGGTCATGTTCACCAAGTGGCAGGATATGAGAGTGAATCGTATACACGATACGCCAAGGGCTGTTATTTTGGTTTCAACCCTTGTTGCATCAACTTTGATTGGACTGATTTTATACGCTGCAATAAACTATAATTCATGGGATGTTATCTTTGGAAGCATGGCTGTGAACAACTGGATAAAAGTATTTTCCATCTTGGGGATAGTGTTAATAATTCCAAATTGGATGATGATTCAAAGAGGAAATGAGGACTTTAGATGGACTGGATCAATGGTATTTGTCTTTAGAGTTCAAGAAATACTCAATATCTTGTTGTTGATATGGCTGTGGAGATACAACTTGTGGACTTTCTAAATTGTTGATAAGTACACGAACAAATCACATATTTGTGGATAACCTGTGGGTAACCCCTACTTTATCCACAAATATGCTGTAAAAAAGGGAGGATTTTGTGTGAATAAAGTCACAAAACGAGTGTTAATAAGTGTGGGTATATTGTTCCTATTCCTTGGAGCAGTGGGCTACATTTGGACACAGTTTGGCTATGAAGCGAGCCCCTCTGCACTGGATGACATGGTGACGACAGATGCCGTGACAGTTTTAAATGGTAAAAATATAGTGTTCTTTCCAAAGGGAGAAGTCAAGCCAATTGGGATTGTCTTTTACCCAGGTGCGAAAGTTGCCCCTGAGGCATATGCCCCTATACTCATGAAAATTGCGGAACAAGGGTATGAAGTCGTTGAAATTAGAATGCCGTTCAATTTGGCGGTATTTGATTCCAATGCAGTAGAAGATGTTTTAAAAGATAGGCAAGACAAAGACTGGGTTATTGCTGGGCACTCCCTAGGGGGTGCAATGGCGGCGGCCTATGTGAGCGGGCACCCAAATGCCAATGTTAAAGGGCTGTTGCTCTGGGCGGCTTATACAGATGATAAGCATTCGCTTAAAGAGGCGACACTGCCAGTTGCGTCTATTTATGGTTCAAAGGACATGGGACTTGAAGCAATTGAAGCCAACAAGGGCAATTTGCCTGAACAAACTCAGTTTTATGAGATAGAGGGTGGAAACCATGCTCAGTTTGGTGAATATGGGCCTCAAAAAGGGGATAATTCTCCAGAAATCAGTGCAGAAGAGCAACAAATGCAAATTGTTGCCTACAGTGTCAAGTTTTTAAATGAGATTGTTAAGTAGCACCAATGTAAAGATAAAGGCGATGGCTCATTTATTGAGGGCCATCGCCTTTTTGTCAGCTCTGATTTAGCGTTAATTTCATTGGGAGATTACCCTAAATGTTTTGGAACGACGTCTTGTCTGACGAGGTCTTCATAAGTTTCTCGTCTCACGATGACGTTTGACTCACTTCCATTTACAAGAACAACAGCTGGAATCAAGTGCTTGTTATAATGTGAAGCCATGGAGTAGTTATAAGCACCTGTACTGAATACCGCCACAATATCTCCAGGCTTAGCCGATGGAAGTGGAAGGTGTTCCACTAAAATATCGCCCGTTTCACAGCATTTTCCACAGAGAGTGACTTCTGAATCAACAGGATCACCTGGTCTGTTTGCAAGGAGGGCATTGTATTTTGCCTGATAGAGGGCAGGTCTTATGTTGTCTGTCATGCCTCCATCCACTGCCACATAGGTGCGAATGTCTTTTATTTCTTTTACTGCGCCCACTGTGTAAAGTGTCGTTCCCGCTTCGCCTATGATAAATCTGCCAGGTTCTATGCAAATTCTAGGACGTTTTAGATTGTGCTTGAGACAGTAGCTTTGGATGGTTTCGACGATGGCATCTGTGAAGTATCCAATACTTTGCGGTGTGCAGCTATCTGTGTACTTTATGCCAAAGCCACCGCCAGTGTTGAGCTCATCTATAACATAATCATAGCGGTGTTTGACTTCATAGATAAGGTCAAGCGCAACTTTAGTTGCCAGTATATGTGAGGTATTGTCAAAAATTTGAGATCCAACGTGGAAGTGAAATCCCAGAAAATTTAAGTGTGATGCGGCAATGGCTTGTTCAACAGCTGGAAAGATGACGAAATCATCTAAGGAAATGCCGAATTTCGAATCCTTTTTCCCAGTTGAGATGTAATCATGCGTGGAACTGTTAACCCCTGGGGTGATTCTAAAGAGAACGTTCATTGGGGTATCAAAGGTCTTGGCAAGGTCTGCTAGAACGGAGAGTTCATAGAGGTTGTCAACGACAATTCTGCCAACTTTATTTTTGACAGCCATTTCAAGTTCAGCATGAGATTTATTGTTGCCGTGGAAGATGATTTTTTCAGAGGGAAAGTCAGCATTTAGTGCTGTGTAGAGTTCTCCTCCAGAGACGACATCCATGTAAAAGCCCTCTTGATTGACGAGCTTTGCAAAAGCTGTGGTCAAAAAAGCCTTGCTTGCATATGCGGCGATGGTATCCGGATGTTTGTCCAGAAATTCAGACTGTATTTCTCGGAATTTATCTCGAATCGTGGATTCAGAGAGCACATAGAGTGGACTGCCGTATTCTTTTACTAAAGACACGGCGTTACAGGATTCGATGGTCAGTGTATTGTCTTCTGTACTTATATATTGATGCATAATTGCCTCCATTGTTTGTGTAGTGTCTTTATATTTATGCAAGTAGTGTGCCAAAATAGTTTAAAGCTGAGGGGAAGATGGAGGTCTTTGACTTTTATGTTGTTTTGAATTGTAATTTTTTGACTTGAAATGTTAAATTTCAGCGGAAATAGTTGCCGTAAAAGGGCAGTTTCACTATAATAAGGACAACTGAGGAAGGGGAATGACCATGAGAGATGATTTGACGATTCAACTGCTTGACCGGATAGACGAAGGGCTTATCTATTTAAACAAGCAGCAGGAAATTGTATTTTTCAACGAAAAGGCTCGAGAAATCACAGGAATTTCTCTAAAAAGCGAGCGATATCATCCAGCTGGGCGGATTGAAAGAGGCGATATTGTAGTGCTTATTACGAATCGGTTTGGCATGGACGACGGGCCTTTGACCTTAGAGGGACTCTCAAAGATAAACTGTCATCCTCAGGCTTTAAGAGAAAATGATGCCCTTATTGCAGTGGGGGTTTATGATAATCCACAAATTAGATCAGTGCATAGAAGTTGGCAACAGTCCGAGTTATTGGACTTTTTGGAGCTGAAGGTAAGATTTATCGGAAATAGTTTGAACTGCGTCATTGACCAACATGAAAAGCGTATGGATATTGAAGTGAACGGTGAGCGATTTTCCCAAAGTTATGTCAAGGCATATGGACATATGGTGGTTATTGACGGCGAAACTGGTCAGATTAAGTTTTTTCAGGACAAAGGGTACACCATACGACGTGAAAGTGTTGAAGAGCTCCTTTTAGGAGGAACCTTTCAGGAAAAGGGAAATCTAGATAATCGACTCAATGTGGATGGCATGCCTTTGAAACAGCTTTTCCAATCAGAACAATTATTTGGAGAGCTTGATAGACTCTATGAAGCGCCTTTTGAGAACAAGGAGAAGCAGCTATCCTTTTTTATTGAGATCAATCACAGGCCCATGAGTTGCAAGCTCACAGTTGTCTATGACCAGAGTTTTGAGGGAATCTTGATTAAATTCAGGGATTTATCGGAGATGAGCGGTTTGCTCACAGAGAGAAATGAAATCCTCAAGAGTCTGGAACAGCTTCAGGCAGGTGGACAACTGGCGGAAGACAGAGAGGCGCTTGATCGCTTCAAATCGCTTGTGGGGAATAGCAGTTCCATCAAAAGCGTCAAGTATCTTGCCAATCGAGCCACTGAAATCAAATCAAATGTGTTGATTACTGGCGGCAGCGGCACTGGAAAGACGTTTCTAGCCAAGCTGATACACGATTATAGTGGATTCAAGGGTGAGTTTGTGGAGGTAAACTGTGCGGCAATTCCTCAAAGTCTCTTTGAAAGTGAACTCTTTGGCTATGAGAGAGGTGCGTTTACTGGTGCAGATAGGCGCGGGCGGAAAGGGTACTTTGAAATGGCAAATGGCGGCACACTCTTTTTAGATGAAATTGGAGAGTTGCCTTTGGATATACAGGTTAAACTCTTGCAAGTCTTACAGAGCAAGCGATTTTACAAAGTGGGAGCAAGTGTTCCTACGACAGTGGATGTTCGGGTGATTACAGCAACCAATCAGTCCCTTGAAAGAGCTGTTCAGGAAGGCAGGTTCAGAGAGGACTTGTTTTATAGAATCAATGTGTTCCCAATTCGAATGCCCTCGCTTTCAGAGCGACGGGAAGACTTGTATCAAATTATCAATGATTTGTTGAGACAGATTAGCAAGCGGATGGGGATGAAGGAAAAACCCTTGTCCGGTGAGGCGTTTAGCAGGCTTTTAAATCACAGCTGGAAGGGGAACATCAGAGAGCTGGAAAATGTTTTAGAGAGGGCAATGGCTGTGAGCAGAACCAATGTCATCTATCCTGAACACATCAGTATGATAGAGGCGCACGCGGAAATAAGCGTCGCTCAGGTGGAAGGCCAGACGCTGAAGGCCAGGCTGGATACCTATGAATGTGAGGTGCTTCGATCTGTTTTGAGAGAAAGTGAAAATAAGAAAGAAGCAATCCGAATTCTAGGACTCTCCAAGTCAACTTTTTATGAAAAATTGAAAAAGCATCATTTGGAGTCTGAGCTGGATAACTGATCCAGTAGCTGTTCAGCCAGCCTCTTTTTTAAAGCGGCATCAAGGGTGAGCTTTAGAATCAGAGTGAGCTTTTCTGTTAAATCATCTGAATCCATGTCCTTAAATCTTTCAGATTCATCCAAAATTTGCTTGTTCAGAGCTTCAATTACGCTTGACTCTGCATTTTTAAAGGCATTATAAGGGTTCTCTCCTGTCTGATGAAGCGCCTTTAACAGTAGATTTGTGTCCTGTATGGAGAGGACTTGTTTAAAAGCATAGACCATGATTAAGTCTTTGATAGCCTCTTTGGAATACTTTTTTTTAAGAGGTGCGTCAATGACTTTTGCTTTAACGTAGTTGTTTATCATGGTCTTGGTGAAAATGGGGTCATCAGCAGATCGCTTGAGCGGCGAGAGGTTTTGTTCGAAGAATTCTAGAACCTGATCCATATAGAGCTGGATTTCAGGGATTTCATGTTCTTCAATAGAAGTGTGCTTTAGTAGGTATGTCATCTGTTCCTCCTGAGGGTTGACGGCGGTATTAAAATACGTGCCATTCTATCTGATGCTATTATAGCATATTTAATGAAGGAATATCGAAGGGGGTGATTTGGTAATAGAGTTTATAAAAAATTTATTTATAGGGGCTTGAAAGTTGAAATGTAACATGGTATTATACATACATAACAACACATAGTATTGAATACTAGATAGGAGGAAGACATGAGAGAACCTGTAAATACGTTGACTCATTTGGCAGGGATTATCCTTTCATTTGTTGGATTGATTGTGATGATTGTCAATGCTGTCATGAAACACAATGCCATGTACCTCGTTGGGGGCATTGTCTTTGGGCTGAGCATGATTGCACTTTACAGTGCGTCAACCATATATCATTGGTTTAACGGAAAGAAGGAAATTATCCTGCGCCTTAGAAAACTAGATCATGCAATGATTTTTGTCCTGATAGCGGGCACATACACCCCAATTTGTCTGACCACTTTGCGTGGGCCACTTGGAACGGGCTTACTCATAGCAGTTTGGGCTCTGGCGATTATCGGTATTATTATGAAAGTGCTCTTTATACACATGCCGAGATGGCTGTCTGCTGGAATGTACTTGTTTTTAGGATGGATTAGCATTATATTTATCTATCCACTATTTAAAGCCCTTCCAATCAGCGGGTTTGTATGGTTGGTACTGGGCGGTGTCTTCTACACAATCGGGTCGATTTTCTATGCGACTAAGTCAGAGAAGATAAGAATTGGTGCATTTGGATTCCATGAGATTTTCCACTTGTTTATCTTAGCGGGAACGTCAGCGCATTTTATTTTGGTAAATAATTATATTATGATTGGATAATCGAGTGGCTTTATCATTTTGCTTCATCGCATAGTATGATGATTTATAAGTGTGATGGTGAAGGTTCGTGGGTTTAGATTAGAATACAGGAAATCCCGGCGGGTTATAGACCTACCGGGATTTTTTAGTTTTGATTTAAGTTGTAGCGGAAGTCTTTGCCTCGTTTTTTTGCTGTTTCTTCTCCAGTGTGTTGACGATGAGAATTTTGGCGATGGCACCAAGTGGAATCGCAAGTAAGATGCCGAGGAGTCCGCCAAATCCGCCGCCGATTGAAATGGATAGGATAATCCAAATCGGCTTTAGACCAATATAGTTTCCCATGACCTTAGGACCAACCACAGAGCCGTCAATCTGTTGAAGGACGACGATAAAGATGGCAACCCAAACTGCTTTAACAGGATCGTACATCAGGGTGGTCAAAATCGCTGGGACAGCGCCGATAAACGGCCCAAAATAGGGAATTACATTTGTCAGGCAAATGATAAAACCAAGGACAAGGGCGTATTTGACCCCGAGCAGACTCAGTCCAATAAAGGCTAGGATGCCGATGATAATTGCTTCCACAATAAGACCTGTTAGAAAGTGGGAAAAGACGCTGTTTGCATCACTTAAAAATTCAAATAGTGAAGCGGTCTTTTCCTTTGGAACAAAGGCGTGTATCAGCTGAGTCATGTTTGATTTAAGTGAGGCTTTATCCATGAGCATGTAGATGGAGATGATGATGCCCAGTATGATGTTGAAAAAGACCATGGCAAATCCCACAATTCCCTCTACGATGTTGGTAAGCATGAGGTTGCTGAACTTCGAGAGAAACTCTGCTGCCTTGCTCAGGTTGTCATATATTAGCGAATCGTATGCCCCAAAGTCATAGCTGTATAAGAGTGATGGAATTTGTTCACCCCATTTGCCAATGTCGTTGATGAGGCGAGAGGCACTGTCGTATATTTTAGGCGCTAGGTTGACAGAGAAAATCGCTAAAATCAGCAAAAGTGCCAGATAAGTGCCAAGTATAATGTAGTTTCGGTTGATGGTCAGCCTCTTTTCCAGTTTGCTAATGGGCTGATTGAGTATATAGGCGATTCCAAAGCCGATGAAGAACGGTGATAGAACTCCAAGAAATTTGTTGAATGCCGCAAGGAGGCTTGCTCGATCCATAACAAGCCATGCGGTAATCAGGATGGCCAGACATAGGATGGCGACGTATTCAATAAACTGACGTTTGTCTTTAAACATATAATTCCCCTTTATGTAAGTCTACTATGATGCCTTATGAGCTTTGCAAGGTCATAGTTAGTTCTATATTACACTATTTATTTTAAAAAAGGGTTAAAAATTATCGCATTTGTGAAAAAAACGGTTCAAATGAGGTATAATATCAAATAACAACTAACTCAACGGTATATGCTGTGAAATCAGCTGGAAAGGCAGTGTGTTTTTTTATGACTCTGGAGGCTCAAAGGGCCGTGCCAATTGAGACAAAATCTATTTTGTCTGATTTGAAAAAGGATGCGGATACATGGTTTGGACTCAGGTATAGCATGAATTTGTATCGAGGATGTCAACATGGGTGTATCTACTGTGACTCGAGAAGTGCTTGTTACCGAATGGACCGTCTGGATAGGATTTATGTCAAGGAAAATGCTCTGGAGGTCTTGGAGAGGACTTTGGCCTCTAAGCGCGTGAAGGATACAATTGGATTTGGGTCGATGAATGATCCCTATATGCCGTTGGAACGCCAATACCAGATGACGCGAAGGGCACTCGAAATTATTGCAAATTATCGGTTTCCAGTTCACATTATAACCAAGAGTGATCTGGTGATAAGGGATATTGATCTCCTTCAGAGGATCAGCGGGGTTTATGCAGCTGTATCGGTGACGATTACTACGTTTGATGATGTGCTTTGCAAGAAATTAGAGCCATTTGCACCAGTTACATCTAAACGTTTTGAGGCGATTCGGCGGCTTTCTGAGGCTGGGATTTACTGCGGGGTTACGCTGATGCCCGTCTTACCGTTTTTAAACGACAACGAAGAAAATATTGTAAGCATACTGGAAGAGGCTGCTGCATGCGGTGCTCAATATGTAGTTGGCTACATGGGCATGACACTTAGGGAAGGGTCAAGGGAGTATTACTATGATAAGTTAGATCAGCTCTTTCCCGGACTCAGTGATAAATATCGGCAGACCTTTGGGCAAAAATACGGGATTAATTCACCTGATTATAAACATCTCTTTACGGTTTTTTATGACACTTGCAAGCGGCTAAATTTACAGACGAAGATGGATTTCTACAGGCCCAAAGACCCCTCGATGGATTATGAGCAGTTGAAATTCGATATATAAATAAGTGAAAAGAGGGAGGCTCTATGAAACCAGAGGTCAAAGTGCCAAAGATTATGAAGCGCCACTTAGAGGAAATAGACAATTATTTAGACAAGATGATAGAGAGTGATTTCAGCCATAAGGGCATCCACGAGTACCGTGAGAGCATCAGAAGATTTAGGGCACTTTTATACTTCTATGCCCCCTTTATCAGGAACACGGACTATTCGGATTTAGATGCTATTTCCAAAAGGCATTTTAGCTATACGTCTTTGATTCGGGAAATTGATGTGTTTGAAGAAGGCTATGGTGAAAGGATGCTTCCTGAAACAATTGAGAAGCTGTCTGCCTTAAAGCGACCGTTGAAAGATGAACTCAGGGAGCAGGCGGAAAAGATGAAGCAAGTCAAAATGGCGGATTTTGATGTCCGTGTGAGAAAGTTTTCCGACTTTGAAGACGAAGGAGAAATGGAGTGTTCAAGACAGGCGGAATTGTTCCAAGACTTTATAGAACGTTCGGCATATGATCTTGAAAATGTTGAAAAGTCAATTCTCGTCAGGCGAATGATGGCGAAAAAAATTAGGTATATTCACCAGATTCTGATGCCAGATAGGAAAGAACTCAATCCGTTAAACGATCTTTTAGATGCTTTTCAGCTGTCGGCAAAGGCACTTCACGATGTCTGTGTGAATTTGAGGTTCATAGGACAATTTGAACTGAGTGACTCTGAGCTCTTAAATGATTTGATAAAGGATCATTCGAGGTATTTAGAGGAATCGGATGTGCTCTTCGAAGGGATTAGAGAGAGCTTTAAGTCAAACCCAGCGTATTAAAGGATTGAGGAGCAAATCTTAAATTTGAGCGCATTGGTGCTTTGGATAGGTTTCAAGGGCAAGACTACAAATGATGATGTGAGAAATTTTTGATATGAAATAACAAGTGATTTTAATAGAGAGGATTAGGATTTAAAATGGCTAGACCACGCAAGGGAAAAATGGTATGTCAATTGCCAGAAGTCAATAATTTTGGCCCATTTGGGCTCACCGATAAGATGAAATTTTTAACGATGACTGTGGAGGAATACGAGAGTATTCGTCTGATGGATCACGAGGGATTGACACAAGAGGAAAGCGCTGTAAAGATGGGGATTTCGAGATCCACATTTCAAAAGATATATGACGATGCGAGAAAGAAGATGGCAAAATGTCTTGTTGAGGGGTATCGTCTGGTTATTCAAGGTGGCGACTATAAAATCTGTCATGAGTCTGATGGGCTCAAACCATGCAGGCACAAGGGGTGTTGTAGAAGAAGACAATTGGATGGGCAGTGAGGGCTGTGTATTTCAGTGACCTAGCTTTGAAGGCTTGCATTTTTATAAGTGATTCTTTAGAAAATATCTGTACAGAATACCCATATAAAATGAAAAAGCGCTTGGATAAGCGCTTTTCCTATATCTGATTTCCTTGAGAATGCTGATGCATTCAAGGGAATTTTAGGGGAGTTGACACGGGGGGACGTGTCAATGAGTAAGAGTTTTATTGCTTTGCAATCTATTTAAATTAAGGAGTAAGTTTTTTAACTGTCTTAGGTGTTTTCCCTTTCGACAATTTAATAATACTGTATACATGTTAAGGGACAATTAACAGACTGTTAAAGACCTTATAATAAAACGTGAACAAATTTGAAACATTGATTTCGTTGAGATAAGTACTTGAATATATATTGAAATGACTGGGTTTCGGTGGGATAGAAAATGAACCAAAAGATTATTTGTCAGTTTCTCTTTACAAATGATGGGAGAAGATTATAAAATATTAGTAACATAATATTATCAATGATCGGTTGAAGATTTGGGGGACTATGATGAAGTGCGTTATTAAGAAATTTGATGATTTAACGGTACGGGAACTCTATGATTGTATGGCGCTGCGATTTGAGGTTTTCGTGATTGAGCAAACTTGTTTATATCAGGACATAGATGGAAAAGATCAAGCGTCATATCATTTGATGTGCAGGGATGAAAATGGCAAATTACAGGGCTATTTAAGAATTTTGGATGCGGGTGTCAGCTATGATGAGGTTTCTATTGGTCGAGTGGTTGTGGGCTCTGAGGCTAGGGCAACAGGACTTGGCAGACTCATTATGACTGAGGCAATTGAATTTATCAGGGCCGTTTATCATCAAGAGGCTATCCGTATCTCTGCTCAGGCGTATTTGCTTAAATTTTATAAATCACTTGGATTTGAGGCGGTTTCAGAGGAGTACCTAGAGGATGACATTCCACATGTGGAGATGTTGATGAAGCTATAGCTGATTAAGGAGGTCGCGTGATTCAGAAAAAGAACATCAAAGAGTACGTGTTTAACAGGGACAAGGGCATCTGTTATCATTGTGGCAAACCTGTTAGATTCAATAAGATGACTTTGGATCATTATTTTCCAAAGAGTTTAGGCGGTGCTGAGGCCTATTATAATCTCGTGTGCAGCTGCAAGACTTGTAATCGTTTGAAGAAGAGTGTCGTTCCAAAGGATTGGATGACAGTCAATATTGAACTTTTCAAATGTGCTGTTGTCGATGGCAAAATTACAAAGGCATCAGATGTCTATATTGTTCAAAATCAGTTGGTTGCGTTGACTCAGAAAATTGAGACGATCTTTAGAAATAAAGTTAATACGGTATTTGAGGGGCCAGGATTTAGGCTCTATGTAAAGGACAATCGAATTTATAAGATGGTGAAATTTCATCAAATGGAGGCGGACTCGAACTTTGAACCGGAGTTTGAGTGAGCCAATAATAAATATTGAAGGGCTTTCATATAGTTCAATCTGCCAGCGAGCGGTTGGGTTTAACTGAAGGCCGTTTTTATGTATTTGAAATTATAGATAAAGACAAAGAAAGATGCCTTCGGGGGAGAGGGCATCTTTCCAAAATAAATAAGAGGTTTTGTTTGTTAAGGGGGAGTTTGGCCCGGGGGGGGGACGAGCCAAAGAGTAAGTTATGTCGTTTGCTTTTCTCTTCTTTCGACTCTTTTATTGTAAGGGAAACTTGTTAAGGAGACATTAATAGGATGTAAATTGGTTAAAAACGATTCGTTAAAAAATTTCAGGAGGACGATATGCAGTTAAATGAAGTTTGCGTGTATCAGGTAAAACCAGATAAGACGGAGGCGTTTGAGGCAATTGTAAAGGCAATAAGCAAGTTCTTTGAGGAGAATGAAGATGTGCTGTATCATAGTTTTACAAAGCGCACCCACAGACTGGAGAGTATGGAGACCATAAGGGCAGGTACCCCTCCAAAGGTACTTACAAAGGTGGTGAAGTCTGTCAAGTATGTAATGTACTTTGAAACCGTTGATCCAGTGATGCACGGTGAGGTTACAAAGGTGTTTTTTGAGAGATTTGATAAGGAGATGTCGCGATGTTTGCTGGTTCCAGGAGATAAGTACATCGGTTGTGATTTGGAATAAAATTTGGAGGCAATATGAAGATAACGGTAAT
Source organism: Firmicutes bacterium UBA6806 (assembly GCA_002452745.1). Taxonomy (GTDB): domain Bacteria; phylum Bacillota; class Clostridia; order Peptostreptococcales; family Acidaminobacteraceae; genus Fusibacter_A. Next base: position 575 of record DKFC01000073.1, on the reverse strand, counting down.
CAGTGTTGGCAAAATCAAGGAAAAGTATTTTACAGGTGCAATAGATGAATACGCTAAAAGACTTGGAAAGTACTGTAGCTTGAATTTGATTGAAGTGCCAGATGAAAAGGCGCCAGAGACGCTTTCCGAAAAGGAAATGGAGCAGATCAAGGAACGGGAAGGTGAGCGGATTCTGTCAAAGATTAAGGAGAGCCAATATGTGATTACACTTGAGATAAAAGGGGCTCAACTGACTTCTGAGGGGCTTTCTGAAAAGATGGCCGCTCTGGGGCTTGAGGGAAATTCAGATGTGGTGTTCATCATCGGTGGCAGTCTGGGACTTGCTGAGAGTGTAATGAGGCGCTCAAACTTTGCACTCTCATTTTCAAAGATGACTTTTCCGCATCAGATGATGAAGGTGGTGCTGCTGGAGCAGGTTTATCGGGGGTTTCGGATTATGAGGGGGGAACCGTATCATAAGTGAAGGGGTGTTTTCTTGCTGAGATAGTTACTAAATTTGAAACGATTGAATTAACATTTTCAATTTAATAGAGAATTAAAAAATTGAAAAAAGACCAGCTAATAAAAGTCAACAA
>DKFC01000079.1 GCA_002452745.1 Firmicutes bacterium UBA6806 | reverse complement strand
GAAAAAAAATTAATACTGAAAAACCAAATCTTTTATAAAATCATCACGAGGATGACTCAATTTCGGGTATAACAACTATATCTACATGAATATCCACACTTATTTCCACTTAAACACCAAGTTATAACCCATAAGTTACAATTCATAAGTTATAATCCAGTTCCCTCTATTAATGAAAGGAGATGCAGAAACACTTCTGCAAAAATGCCTATGTATGATGTGGACTTGACAAAGGGACCCATTTTAACTCACATGCGTCGAATTGCCATTCCGGCCAGCACTGGAATGCTTTTTAATACACTGTTCAACGTCGTTGACACTTATTATGCTGGAAAGCTGAATACAGATGCCCTTGCGGGGATGACCCTCTCCTTTCCAATCTTTTTCATCATCATCGCTCTGAGCTCTGGCATCGGAAACGGTACAACAGCTCTTTCCTCTATTTCCATCGGTGAGAAAGATAGGGAAACGTATCACTTCCTCGTGAAGAATGCCGCCCTTCTGGGTGTATCAGTCTCTGTGATTCTAACGGTTTTTGCGCCGTTTTACATTCCACTGCTCTTTTCACTTTCAGGCGCAGAGGGCTCTGCTAAGACACAGGGCATTGAATATTGCCTGACAATTTTTACAGGGGCTATTTTTTTTATTTTAAATGCCGTTATCAACGCACAGCTCAGTGCACAGGGCAATACAAAACCCTACAGGAACTTCTTAATCATTGGGTTTATCTTAAATCTAATTCTCGATCCACTTTTTATCTTTGGCTATTTTAAACTCGGTACAATGGGCGTGGCCCTTGCCACAGTGCTTATCCAGATTGTTGGAACGGTCTATCTGAGTTTAAAGCTGTTTAAAAGTCCCACTTTTGAAATGCCTGCCTTCTTAAAAGCACCCTTCAGGGCAGACACCATTATACAGCTTTTAAAACAAGGAATTCCAGCCACTTTGGCCATGCTCACCATTGCACTTGGCGTCTTTATCATCAATTATTATATTCTAATTTACTCAGACAGCACCACCGTTGCGGCCTATGGTGCCGCCATGAGGGTTGAACAGCTGATTCTTCTGCCCGCACTGGGACTCAACATCGCAACGCTGACTCTCTCAGGGCAAAACTACGGTGCAAACCTCATATACCGTGTTGTGGAAACTCGAAACACAGCCCTATTCATCGGCTTGTGTATCATGATTCCAGGCGCTTTTATTGTCTATGCCATTTCCCCGTTTCTCATCTCACTGCTCAACCACAGCCCAGAGGTCATTGCACAGGGGAGTTATTACCTCAGAATCGAAGTCTTTGCCTTTCCAACTTATGTCATCTTGAATGTTCTAATCGCAGGACTTCAGGGCATAAAAAAACCACTGTTCGGCGTCTTTATTGGAATCACAAGACAGTTTGTTATGCCCGTGTTCTTATTTTATCTGTTCGGCACTCTTCTGGGATTTGGCATAAGAGGGGTCTGGTACGGCATTGTGGTCAACAACTGGATTGCCGTTCTCATAACAGCACTATATGTAAAGTATGCCTATTCCAAGTTAAAGGCCAAAATATGATGACCAAAAGCTCTCGTGATTTTTTGAAGCAAAATTGACAAAAAAACACCCCTTAGGCATTAGAACTTAAATCTAATTCTTTAAGGGGTGACTTATTTGTTTTTACATTTGCATTTGATGATTCGACCTTCTGACAGATTAAGCAGTCATTTGATCCTCGTATTCTTCCATCAGCATCTCAAACTGGCTGTAGTCTCGAATCAACTTCTGTCGCTTATACGCCTTATTGACGCTCTTGAGCAGTAAAATGCTCATAATCGTCAAGATGACAGCAAATGGCAATCCTGTGGCTATAACAGCTGTTTGCAATGCTTTAAGCGCTTTATCGCCACCAATTAAAAGCAGTACAATGGCGACAAGACCTTCCATACTCGCCCAGAAAACCCTCTGTGGCACTGGTGAATTCAACTTTCCGCCTGAAGTGATGTTGTCCACCACAAGCGAACCTGAATCACTGGATGTGACAAAGAACGATATGACTAGGACTGTTCCTGCAATAGACAGGAGCGTCTTAACCACACCGCTTATCAGCGGTACATTCAGCGATTGTATCATCTCGAAAATCGCAACTGGCAGATTTTCTGAAACGGTTCCAAATAGCGTTCCACCTGAAAGCGCGTTGATTTGTATAGCCGTTCCGCCAAAGACAGTTAACCACATAAAGGAAAGTAAAGATGGCACAATCAAAACTGCTAGGACAAACTCACGAATGGTTCGTCCCTTTGAAATACGAGCTATAAACATGCCAACAAATGGTGACCACGAAATCCACCACGCCAGATAGAAGACAGACCAGCTCGCCTGCCAAGTGCTCTCATCTGTGCTGATAAAGAACGATGCCTTGACGAAATCGTTCATATAAGCACCCACTGAGTTCATAAACAGTCTAACTAGATATCCCGTTGGCCCTAAGAGAAAAACCACCAACATAAAAACTGCCGCCAATTTTATGTTGAGTTCTGAGAGTATCTTAACCCCCTTATCCAGACCAGAAACCACACTTATGGTGGCAAGCGCTGTAATTCCAATAATTAAAAGCACCTGTATAGTTGTACTAAACGATATGCCAAACAGATAGTTCAGCCCACTGTTAATCTGTTGTACCCCTAATCCAAGTGAGGTTGCAAGGCCAAACAAACAGGAGACAACTGCCAAAATATCTATCATATCTCCCCAAAACCCAAATATTTTATCCTTTAAAAGTGGGTAGAAAACCGATCGCAAGGATAAAGGCAACTTGCGATTATAGGCAAAGAATGCCAGTGCAAGCGAAATCAACGCATAGATTCCCCACGGATGTATGCCCCAGTGGAAAAAAGTAGTTGCCATGGCTTGAACATCACTTTGGCCATTTGCAAAGATTGGAGGTGTCTGAGAGATGTGATAAAGCGGTTCTCCAACAGACCAGAACATGAGACCGATTCCCATTCCAGCCGAGATGAGCATGGAATACCAAGAAAAATTGGAGAACTCTGGTTCGGCATCAACGCCTCCAATTTTAACGTTTCCAAGTTTAGAAAACGCCATTACCAGGCTGACGATGATGAAGAAATTACTGCTTAAAATAAAAAGCCAATCAAAATGGTTGACAATAAATCCGTTCACTGCATTAAATACTTGATTGGCATGATCCAAGTTGATAAAGGCAAACAGGGCAAATGCAACGACAATAAATCCAGCACCAAGTGAAACCACAGGGTTCATGTCTAGGCCAAAACCCTTGAAATTGCGACTAAAAAGTTTCTCCTCAGCCACAGTTTTTAATTTTTGACTCATTGAATATACTCCTTTCAAAATTTCTTAAAACTGCTGGCTCTACGGATTCATCGGCGTCTTTGATTATCAGTTGGATTTCTGGAAATGATGTAAAAAAAAAACACTCCAACACCTTGATATCAATCAAAGAGTTAGAGTGTCTAGACTTCGACAAATTGCCTCACCTTATACCATTAAAAATAGTATAGTCCATGTCCTTTCGAACCTGTACAGACCCCAGTTCTAAGTTTTGTTTTTCAGCACCCTTTCTCCTATTTTCGAAAAATTTACGCCAATCTACAGCCTGCACAAAACCCGCTTGCTGCATATCACCGCTCATAATTCAGGATACTACAAATACCTACTTCACATTTCATTCCGAAATATTATACCACAAAACACCTTCAAAATCAAATTGCCTCATTCCGGCAGCCTATTGACTTTAACCCTCAGGACAGTCTTATTTTTGTCTGGAGCTGTCTTTCTCGGATCCGTGAGATATATTTCTCTGTGGACTTTGGAGAGTCTTTGGATTCCAGCCGCTGAACAAAACGCTTTTATCTTATCAAAACTCTCTGGTTCTTCTTCATATGATCCAAGGTGCAACAGTTGAACGCACGATCCTTCTTCAATTTCCATATAGCGAATTGACTTTATCCGCTCATTTGATTTTTTTTCACTTGCTTTTATTAGCATCGACTTCGCCAAATCCTCGGTTAGAAAATCTGGTTGTCTAATCATGAGGTCATACTTGTAATTTTCTTTATCAGCTGACCCTCGCTCTGGGTCTTTTAAATCCCATACACCCTCAAGGGGATAGACTGTATATTCATAGTACCCATCTGGGACGCTTTCAGACTTATGTGACATTCTCACGGTATATGAAGCACCGTAAAGTGCTTCCACACAATGACTGAAATCAATCCCGTTTGGATTGCCCTCTCCAGATATCACTAAAAATTTCATCTTTGGGACAAATAAGGCTATTGGGTCTTTCTTGGGCAAGTACAGCTCCCTTTCTTGTTTTCTCCACTCTCGTTTCAAAGCTGCCTCCTTTTTTCAAACTTATAAAATCACTTTCTACTGAATGTTTCTATATTACAATTATAGTACCCAAAAGACGACATCTATCTGTCATAGTTTTCAAAAAATACATGGGCAAAAAAAGAAAGCATTTTCAAATCAGCGTGTCAGGGTTCTGATTTAAAAATGCTTCTATTATTATATAATTTAAGGAGTAGAACCTTCTAGAGGTTCCGTTTGAAGAGTTATGTCTTAATTAGATCGCAGTCTCAGCTGCGTGAGATATTATATCAAGTGTATCAAGTTATTTTGGTTTGCGTTTTGATTTGAAAGCCGGATTGAGTCAACTGAAAATCAACGGGTTTACGGGTGTCAGCGCATATTCCCATATTTTTTTAGGACAGCTCTTGCAACTGCCTCCAGTCTCACACTCTGATCCATGCTCTTTTTTCTCATGAAGATGTAGGCTTGATTTTCCGAAAGATGCCACTTCTCCATGAGGATTTGCTTTGCCTCATCTATGATCTCAGCCTTGTCCAATTGTCCGTGGTGTCGTACGTCAATAGCCAATTGCCTTTTGTGATCATTTATTGTCGATAAAGCGCTGGTGATTGTACCTATCATTTGCTTTCTTTCAAGGGGCTTCTTCACATATCTATTGAGCTCAGTTTGAGAAAGTAGGTGTTTTAAATCGTCGTTTACGGCATCCGCTATCAGGATTACCTTCGACAATTGATCTGTCTCAATAATGTGAATCATCTGATTGATGTCAGCTCCCCTCATCTCTGCATCAAGCACTATCAGTTCTGGTATAACCTGCCGTGCCAAACGCAGTGTCTTATACGGATCTTTGCACTCAAAGACTGCATATCCGTCTTGTACAAGCCAAGTACAAATTTGAGTTCCTATCAATGGGTTTGTTGATGCCACAATAATCTTAGATCGTACCGCCTTCATAATCTGGCTAAAACTTTCTCAGATATCTATTGAGCTCCCATTGAGAGACAAATTTAGAATACTCATTCCATTCGTACATTGCGGCTTCTTTAAATCTCTTGTAAGCATGTGCGCCTATGGCCTCCCTCATGAGGCTGCTCCTTGAAAATGCCTCTATGGCTTCAAGAAGGTTAAGAGGCAGACTTTGAATTCCCAGTTCTTCGATCTCCTCATCCGTATAGCGGTAGAGGTTGCTGGAAATCGCCTTAGGCGGTTTGCACTCGTTTTTGATGCCGTCAAGCCCAGCTTTCAGAGTTGCCGCAAGTGCTAGGTATGGGTTCGCACTTGGGTCAGGACTCCTCAGTTCAAGCCTTGTAGAACGGCCTCTCCCAGCGGGTATCCTCACCAGCGGACTCCGGTTTGAAAGCGACCATGCAATTAAGATGGGGGCTTCATATCCCGGTACCAGCCGCTTATATGAGTTTACCGTAGGATTGGTCAGCGCGGTGAAGGCTCTGGCATGCTTTAATAATCCCCCTAGGAACTCGTATGCCGTCTGCGATAACTCAATGTCATCCTCTGGATCGAAAAATGCATTGTTTCCGAGGATATCGGAAAGAGAGATGTTTAGATGCATTCCCGACCCGCTGATGCCAGCCATCGGTTTCGGCATAAAGGTGGCATGCAGGCCATGTCGTTGCGCTATGATTCTCACAACCATTTTAAAAGTCATGATGTTGTCCGCTGTTTTCAGCGCATCTGCGTATTCAAAATCAATTTCATGTTGTCCGGGCGCGACTTCATGATGAGATGTTTCGATTTTGAACCCCATGGATTTAAGCGTCATGGAAATGTCATTTCTAGCATTGCCGCCCATATCCACAGGTGCTAAATCGAAGTAGCTGGCTTGGTCATGAACCTCAAGTGAAGGATTTCCCGCCTCATCCGTATGGAAGAGAAAGAACTCGCACTCAGGGCCGACATTCATGGTGTATCCCATGGCTTCGGATTCTTTCAGTGCTTTTTTGAGGATATATCTGGGGCAACCCTCAAATGGCATCCCGTCCATTTTATAAACATCACAAATTAAACGAGCTTCTCTTGGGGAAGAAGTCCACGGAAATACCGTGAATGTGCTTATGTCAGGCTGTAAATACATATCGGACTCCTCAACTCGGACAAAACCGTCAATGCTTGAACCGTCGAATGTAATCCCACCGTCCAGCGCTTTATCCAATTGATGCGCCATAATAGATACGTTTTTTGTAATGCCTGTGATGTCTGTAAACTGAAGATGGATAATGTCCACTTCAAGTGCCTCAATTAACTCCTTTAGTTCTCTCTTTTCATCAGATAGAAACGCCATATTGCCTCCAAATTAGATCAATTTACCTGCCAGTTCATCCTTTTTGATTTCAAAGTCTGCGTAGCTGACAAGACCGTGTTCCTCCATATCCAGACCAAGTGTCTCTTCTCTGGCTGAAACTCTGAGTCCCATTGTCATGTCAATTGCCTTGAACAGAACGAACGAAGTGCCAAGTGTCCAAAATGCAGTGGCGATTACACCAATTGACTGAGTTGCCAGTAAGCTGAAATCCCCTGTGTATAAAAGTCCACCATCTGTGGCGAAAACCCCTACCATTAGAGTTCCAAATACACCGCATGCACCATGCACCGTAAATGCACCAACTGGATCGTCAATCGTCATAACCTCATCTACAAATTTTGAAACACTGTAGACGATTAACCCTGAGAGAAATCCGATGACCACCGCCGCCTCGAGACTCACAGCATCAGTACCCGCTGTAATGCCAACCAGACCTGCAAGTGCACCATTTAACGTCATCCCCACATCGGGTTTTTTATGTTTAATCCACGTAATCGCCATTGCCCCAACTGCACCAGCAGCTGCTGATAAATTCGTCGTCATGAAGATATGCCCCACTAACGATGGATCGCCCATAGACAATGTTGACCCGGGATTGAAACCAAACCAACCAAACCATAAGATAAAGACGCCAAGTGCTCCTAAAGTAATACTGTGACCTGAGATAACACTGGCCTTACCCTTTTCGTATTTTCCCAGTCGAGGGCCGATGATTTTAGCACCCATAAGTGCCGCCCAACCTCCTACTGAGTGTACAACTGTTGATCCTGCAAAGTCATGAAATCCTCTTGCAGCCAACCAGCCACCGCCCCAGATCCAGTGCCCAACTACGGGATAGATGATGGCGCTGATGACAAAACTAAATACTAAATACGATGCAAATTTAGTTCTCTCAGCCATTGCGCCTGAGACGATTGTTGCCGCTGTTGCACAAAATACCGTTTGGAAAATAATAAATGCTTCCACTGGGATTCCAAGTCCCAAATGTTCATAAGTACCATTTGAAAACAGATTGATTTTTCCTATAAATCCTAATAAATCTGTATTGAACATCAGTCCGAATCCAAATAGCCAAAATATAAGCGAGCCAACTGAAAAATCCATAAAGTTCTTCATAATGATGTTTCCAGCATTTTTAGCTCTTGTAAAACCCGTTTCTACCATTGCAAAGCCTGCTTGCATAAAGAAGACTAAACAGGTAGCGAACAACACCCACATTGTATCAATAGATCTTAATGTATCCATGCGAATCCCCCACTTTCATGTTTCTGAATAATGATTCAAGTGACATATAGCACATGGACAGCTGTCCTAATTATACATTCAATTCCAACAAAGTCATCTAACCTCAAAGCTCACCTCACGTCGACTTCATCTCTTCGGCATCTACTGCTCTAATTCTGGTCATATAAATGAAAAAGGCGTCATCAAGGAAAGAGAAAAAATTCTCTTTTTTTTGAAGACGCCATTGCCTTAGATTTAATTGTTAGATTGAATTGAATGAATAATTATACTGTATACAGGTTTAATATTTTCTGATTATAATACAGTTTTTTTTGTTTTGCAAGTCCTTTTTATAAAAAAATCATTTTTTTATTTTGTACATTCCGAATCATTGTTAATCCATTCACATTTTTGTCCGGATTACTGCTCAATTGGCAATGTGATTTCAAATGCAACACCAAGTCCGTGATGGTTGACCACATCTATTTTTCCCTTGTGTTTATTTACCACAATATCATAGGCAATACTGAGTCCAAGTCCAACGCCATCCCCCACCGGCTTGGTGGAATAAAACGGTTTAAAGATGTTGTCGATGATATGTTCGTCTATTCCACCACCAGTGTCCTCTATTTTAAAGTACACATTGCTCTGGTCACTTCTCGTTTCAAGAATCATCTTGCCTATGCCCCGTTTGGTGCTCTTTATGGCATCTGAGCTGTTCATAATCATGTTGAGCAAAACTTGATTAATCTGACTTCCAATGCAAGTAATGAGTGGTATGTTTTGCAGTTTCATGGAAATGTCGATATTTGACTCCAGTGAATTTCCAGCGATAATCAGAATGTTCTTGATGCCAGCATTTAGGTCATAGTGAGTAAATTCATCAATGTAATCCACCTTCGAAAACGTACTCAGTCCACTGACAATTTCAGAGACCCTCTCAAGACCATCGTCTATGTCTTTGACAAGTTCTGTGAGTTCCTCTGACATCTCGTCAAATGGCAACGGCATTTCAGATTGTCCCTTGAGCTTTTCATAAGCGCCATATATGTTTAGCAGTGTCTGCATGTCTTCTTTTAAGATGTCTACATTGCTGATAACATATCCCAATGGATTGTTTATTTCATGGGCAACACCTGCAGCCAACTGTCCAATCCCTGCAAGCTGACCTTGCTGAATAATCTGAGCCTGAGCCTCTCTCAACCTCTCGAGTGTCTCTTCAAGTTCCAAATTGGCCTCTTTGAGATTGTTCTCTGCTGCCAATCGCTCAAACGCATGGCTAAAAATTTCAGAAGTCACCTTTAAAAGGGTCATATCCTCATGCTTCCACATGCCCAGCGTCTCTACGTTGTCAAACCCGATAAATCCCCTCAAAGCTCTCTTTATGGCAATTGGCAAGACTAAGACAGACTTAATCCCCTGACTCTCGAGAATCTCCTTTTCACTCTTTGCCACTGCCGAGAGCTGACTGACATCTTTAATATTGATGACTTCGCCATTTTTGAGTTTTTCCATCCACCACGGGAAAATATCCGTGGGTAAATCCTTTAGATTGTCTATCTCAGGGGCAACGCCTTCCTCACACCATTCAAACGTGTTGCTCATCGTCTGCATATCCTCTTTGATTTCAAACACATATGCGCGGTTAGCCCCACTGAAAATCCCCATTTCCCCCAAAGATGCCTGTATCGCCATACTGATGTCTTCAAGGGTGATGAACCGAGTTGAGATCGATGCGATCAACTGTTCAAAATCAAGTTGATGCCTGATTTTAAGTTCATTTTGCTTCCGCTCCCAGATCGACCAGCCGATAATGGTTGCCCCTACAATAACGCCCTCTTTTTCAATTGGAGCAAATGACATCTGAATCCATTGGTTTGGTTGATTATCTCCATAGCTGATTTCAGCTTCCAATTCCTTTGCCCCCCCATTTAAGGCAGAAGTCATCCCCTCTTCAAAACCAGCGTGATTTTCTTTTGGCAAATACTGCATGACATCATCAAACCGCTTAAATCGCCTACCGAAAAAACTAAACGCAAATTCATCGGCATATCTGTTAAAGTCCAAGATACTGCGGTGAACATCTACAATGACAATTGCCTGTTTAAATGAATTCACGACTGCCTTAAAATCTGTATCGCAACACATATCAAGCTGTCTATCTGATGGATTAAACCCACTCCCCATTTCACACCTCACCACTAAAGGATTGATAAAAAGAAAAATAAATTACCTTTGTTTTTTATACCCTATTCCCATCATCACATAACAGTTAGTGCAATGTCACTATAGATTCTGAACAAATTGTATTTTTAAACCATTTGGATCTCTCACATAGAAGAATTGAACATGTGGATTTGGTTTTAAAATATCAGTGATTGGATCAATTCCCCTTTGCTTTAAAAGCGACAGCACTTCTTCAAGCGACTGTACTTCAAATCCCATGCTGATGTCATCGCCATAGTGAACTTCTGGTTTTCCAGTATTACAGATGAGCTCTACTTCAGTATCGCCCTCTCCAAGAAAAGCAATTTTTGCATCAGGGCCTGCCTGATATTGCCTATTGACTTTAAGTCCCAATACCTCTGTATAAAATGCCAGTGATGCTTCCATGTCCTTTACCATAATAGTCGTCCAACAAAATTTCATAACGTCCTCCTCATTTAAACTTATTTTTAATGTCTCTATGTGAAGCCCCTGCTTCAACTTCTATTTTATCGGATTTTAGAGGTCATTTCACTTCAATTTTTTTTGCATGTCAATAAAGGCAAAGAGACTTCACTTCAATGCAGGCAAAATAAAAGAACGAAGACTTTCTCAAGTCCCCGCCCTTTTTTACATAAAGAGTGGATTATTGTAAGGCTGTTAAGCCGCCTTATCTTTTTTATTTCTCTTCTCAACTTGAGCTTTTGCCCTTGATTCGTTGACTTCATACATTTCCATCCAAACATCTGCATTTTTGATGCCGAGTTTTTCTGGGTTGAACACTGGATTGAGTCCTTGTTTCTTTTGTGCTTCAAAGTCTTTAAGCGTTGCAACGCCTGTTTTAGTAAGAAGCAGTATTGCAATGATGTTTAACCACGCCATCAACCCTACCCCAACATCGCCAAGCGCCCAAACCGCTCCAGCTGAGTTAATAGCGCCAACAAATGTCATCACGAGCAATGTGATTCTTGCAACGTTGAAAACGAGTTTGTGGTTTTTAGACTTTCTTGCAATATAAGCAACATTTGACTCAGCATAGTAATAATATGCCATAAGTGTTGTAAATGCAAAGAAGAAGAGAGCAATTGCAACGAATGCTTTACCGATGCCCGGCATAAACGAGTCAAGTGCCATTTGTGTAAATGCTGGCCCTGGCGTAACACCTGGAATATTTTCAACGAGTACGTTGCCTGCTGTATCATAAATATTGTACATACCTGTAATTAAAATCATAAACGCTGTTGCTGAACAGACGAACAGTGTATCAACATAAACTGAGAACGCCTGAACAAGACCTTGTTTTGCTGGATGCGTTACATCTGCCGCAGCAGCTGCCATTGGGCCTGTACCCTGTCCAGCTTCGTTTGAGTAGATACCTCTTTTAACCCCCCACATGATTGCCTGTCCAATAACAGCACCTGTTGCAGCTTTTGCGCTGAATGCATGTGTAAAGATCATAGAGAATACGCCAGGTACTTTATCGAGGTTGAGTAAAATAATCAACACAGCCACGATGATGTACGCAATTGCCATGAATGGAACGATAACTTCTGCGGCCTTACCAATCCGTTTAACACCGCCAAAGATAATGAGGCCAAGCAATGCAGCAACAATTGCACCTGTAACAGGGAATGGAATATTGAACGCTGTATTCATGGCTGTTGCAATACTGTTGGCTTGAATCCCCGGTAAGAAGAAGCCACATGATATAATTGCAGAAATTGCAAACAACACTGCATACCATTTTTGTCCAAGTCCCTTTTCGATGTAGAAAGAAGGACCTCCGCGATACTCGCCGTCCATCTTAACTTTGTAAACCTGAGCAAGTGCCGCTTCAATATATGCAGAACCTGCACCTAAGAAGGCAATCGCCCACATCCAGAAAACCGCTCCCGGTCCACCGAATCCAATTGCAGTTGCAACACCGGCAATGTTACCAGTTCCAACTCTGCCGCCTAGCGCCATTGCGAAACTCTGGAACGATGAAACGCCACTTTCAGAGCTGTTGTCTGTGAAGAGTTGTCTTACCATGTCTTTGATGAGTCTCACTTGCGGAAAGACCATAATCAAAGAGAAAAATACACCTGTCCCAAGACATAACCACACCAAATAATTAGACCAAATTAAATTGTTCAAGACATTGACAATATCATTGAATGCCATATGCTTTTACCCCCCTATAATTTTTCTTGCGTGCTACTTTGATAATGCACGTCATTATAAAGAGCAAAAGTCATGCCAAATCAATTATTACGTTTTTTCAACATATTTGCGACTTTTCCGAAATAAAAAACGAGAAATATTTTTCTCGTCGTGAAATTTATTTCTCGTTTTTCCCCTTGTATTGTTCGCTGTCTATCTCCAGTTCCTGAATTTTATTGAAAAGTTGTCTTCGAGTGATATCCAGAATCTCCGCCGTCTGCGTCAAATGGCCCTCAGTATGCTTTAGAATCCGCTCAATATATTGCTTTTCTGATTGATTTCTAAATGCCTTAAGGGATTGAATTTGAAATTGCGCCTTACCTCTCTGTTCCAAATAGAGGTCATCTTTTCTCAAGATGCCGTCAGAAGATAGGACAATCAGCCTTTCAATCATGTTTTTAAGCTCACGTATATTTCCCGGATAATCATATTGAAGGAGATAATCCATTAAGTCATCTTCAATGGACTTAATGCTCTTTTTCATATCGTTTGCCAACCGTGCCATAAAGAAGTGAACCATCTGCGGAATGTCTTCCCGCCTTTCCCTAAGTGGTGGAATTTCCAGTGCAAATGTGCTGATTCTATAGTAAAAATCCTCTCTAAACTCACCGGTTTGAATCATATCCGTTATATTTCGGTTTGTGGCACAGACCAACCTAAAATCCACGTCTATGAGTTTATTAGAGCCAATTCTCTCTATGTGCTTAGTGTCCAGAACACGCAGCATCTTTACTTGCATATCCAGTGTAGCATCTCCTATTTCATCTAAAAAAAGAGTGCCTCCCTCAGCGGACTCAAACTTTCCAATACGGGTTTCTGTTGCACCCGTATAAGCTCCTTTCTCATGTCCAAAGAGCTCAGACTCGAGTAAAGTCTTTGAATAAGCATGGCAATTTACGGGAACAAAGTTCTTGTCCTTTCGAGATGACTTCTCATGAATATAGGCGGCAAACGCCTCTTTTCCAACTCCTGATTCCCCCAGGAGCAGAATATTAGCATTGCTATCTGCCACTTTGTCTATCATGTCGATGATTTTTTTCATCTTGGGATTTTGCGAGTGCATTAAATACTGTCCCTTAACCGCTGGCTGATTCATCTTTAAAGTCAAATCCGCAATTTTTTTGACTTTTTTGACTTCAAACAAAAGCTCTTCAGGGTCATGCGATTTAATATAATAGGAAAAAGCGCCTTTTTTTATGGCATCTATGGCGTTTTTGATACTGCCATAGCCTGTGACAATAATCACCTCTGTATCTACGTGATCATTTTTTATGCGCTTTAACAGTTCAAAACCATCGAGATCCTGCATAAAGAAGTCACTTATAACTAAGTCATAGCTTTCCTTCTCAAGCATTTCCAAAGCCAAAAGAGAGCTTGTTGTGGTTTTGACCTGATAATTTTCACTCTCAAGTATCAATTTGAGGACGTCGCAATAATGTTGTTCATCGTCTACAATTAGAATCCGAAACCTGCTGTTCTGCATCTTATGCCTCTCCTTCTTTCATCAATTGAATTTTAAAAATGGTTCCCTTTCCAACTTTGGACAAGACGTCTATCTTGCCGCCTATCTTTGAAAGTTCATTATAGACGATGTAAAGTCCAAGCCCCGTGCCCTCACCAACTTCTTTGGTCGTAAAAAATGGATCAAATAATTTTGCTATGGTCTGTTCCGTCATCCCCATGCCTGTGTCTATCACATGAATAGACGCGCCATTTGCCTCTTTTTTAAGCCAAATGGTCAATTGCCCATTTCTAGGCATGGCATCTATGGCATTGTTGATGAGATTTATTAAAATATGCTTTAGAGATTCCTCCTGTGTTCTAATAGAGACTTCTTCTAAATGCAAAATACATTTCACATGACTTTTGCTCATGAGCTTGTCGTTGAGATTGACGATGTTTTCAATCAAGGTCTTCAGTGGGACTTCTCTGATGGAATCATCTGACAATCTAGAAAAATTCAAGAGATTGTCTATAATCGTGGAGGCCTTATCCACTGATTCTTCAATAACTGCCAGCGATTGTCCAAGCAGTTTTTCATCTGTCTTGTTTCGCTTTAGTAAAAAGGCATAATTTCGTATTAACCCCAGTGGATTCCTAATTTCATGCGCAACCCCCGTTGCCAGTTGGCCTATGGCTGCCATCTTGTTATCCCGAAGAAGTCTGGATTCGTTGACCTTTCTATCTGTGACATCTTCCAAAAGAAGCATAGTCGTAACCTCTGGCTGATCTTCATACTGAATTGGATAAGAGGTTATCCAGTATGTTCTCCCCTTGATAATGTGTTCACTGCCTTCGTGACGGTTCAGCCAGTTGGCCCTCATGTCCTCTGTTATACCGGGAATAATGCTTTCCAGCCTCTCAATCCTCTCTCGATTGACGCCAAACAAGTCATAGAAAAGGGCATTTCCAGAACACACTTTCAAGTCGCTGGAAACCACCACAATCAACTGATTTAATCCGTCAAGCAGCGTTTGAAGGTTATCCTTGCTCATCTTTAAAGCCATGGTCTGCTCATCCACTGCCTTTTTGAGCTCCAAGTTCCAAATCAATATCAAAATTACAATGATAGAGGCGATCATGGCAACTGCTATCACTGCAATTGTAAATTGTCTAACATCGTTGTTGTTCCCAATTGGCGTGGAGATTCCGAACCATTTTTGCTGTATTTTATCTATGATCTTCTTTTGATTCAAGGCATAGATGCCCTTGTTGATAATGCTCTGCAGCCTTTTTTCATTTAGTGGAAGGCTCAACACGCTGGGGAGTTCGTAGAGGGGGGGGTCTACAATTTCAAAATCATCGCTCATATCATAGAGATTCATAAAATAACTTATGACGGGTTCATCTCCCACTGCGGCTTCAACTTCGCCTCGAATGAGCTTCCGTATATTTTCTTCATAGTCTGAACTAAAGTCGTAATCAATTCCCGTAACACTTCCACTTAAAAATTCATAAGCGTAGTCGCCATTTTGAACCGCAATTGTTTTTCCCTTAAGGTCTGATGCACTATTTATAGACGTATTTCCCTTCCTAACGAGGATTACCCCTCGCTGGTAGTATACCGGATCGGAAAAGAGGTACACCTCTGATCTTTCTTTAGATGGATACATGTCGCAAATATCCGACTCTCCATACTTCACTGAATTCAATGCATACTGCCAAACCATGGGTTTAAACTGAATTTCAGTTTCAAGTTCTATGGAAAGCGCCCTGAGATAGTCGATGACAATCCCCTTGTACTGCCCTGTTTCCTTGTCATAAAATCTCAGCGGAGGAGAATTGTTATCGGAAGCATAGATAATTGGCCCATGCTCACGCAAAAATAGCCTGTCCTCATCTGTCAGTTGATGTGCACCCAAAAGATATTGAAAGGCATTCATGTGATAAGCCGATTTTGTGAATTGATCCATTAGGACCATCCCAATAATAACCACAATCACGGCAAGTATCATCAATTTTCTCTTCATGTTTCCCCCAATAAATGTTTTCACTTGCGGTTCTATTATACCATTAAATGGTTACCAAAACTTTATATTTCGTCAGTTTCATCCTTCAAGATCGGTTTTCTGGTGAATTTGAGGTTGATGTCATGCCACTTGGAAAAAGACCAGCCCTTTGAGATATAAGCCGCTCTGACTTCTTCCGAAAATCTGGAATCTGTGCAGTGAGTAAGCCTTTCGAAGTAAGCTGCATTTTCTGCTAAAAGTACCTTTGCCTCCCTCAGGTGGATTGGACTTCCGTGAGCAAGCAATGCGATGGCATCGGTATGGCTTTCAAGGTGTTTAAAACTACTTAAATACCCGCCAATAGAACCATCTCTCGAAATGCATGGAAAGGTTATATCCCCCGCTATATCTTTCATAAGCAAATCCCCCAGATGAATAAAGGTTTCGTCTATATGCAGCATGACACTGCATCTGCAATGCCCACCAGAACCCACAATCCTAATTTGGTGCACCCCAAATGAAAATTCATCGCCTTCATCGAAGATGTCATTTGGAATCGCATAGGTTCCAGCAGTATCCCAGTTTTGACTACACATGATATAATTTGCATGATATTGGCGTGAGGCTATTAATCGAGGGGCTTTAAACACATGTGCCCCTTCAGTGTGGTCAGGATGGTAATGAGAGAGTAAAATCATCTCAACGGTTACTCCTAGTTTGTCAAAATAGGCTTTTAATTCCTCGGCTTGCTTGGAATACCCTGCATCTATGAGCAGCGCCCTATTGCCGTCAAATACCGCTGTTATGCAAATTTCAAGTTCAGGATTAAACCAATCATTTTCAAAGACGTACTGCACAACTTCGTCAGTAATCGTTCTAATCTTCATTTCTCCATCAGTTTTCTCTTCCCTATATACCATCTCTTGTCCTATAGCCAAGCACCCGTTTTCCAGAGCGTTCTTCTGTTCCTGTCTTGCTGTGATGTCCATTTCTGTAGATTGTTTTTCTGTCATTTATTGCTCCAATTCTCTTTTCAAGTTCTGCCCTAAATTAATTTCTAACGATGCTTATATCATAAAACTTGGAGGGATTCACTGTCAATATCTCTTCGAGCTTCTTTTCATCAATCCCGCCCTCAATGCAAAATGGAACAAATTTTTCTAAAAGACTGGTATAGCGGTTAATCCCATCTGATTTGAGAGATTCCTCATAAATATCATAGTCTTGAGACAGGAGAATTTGATGCTCGTACCCATTTGCAATGGCGTGTTTTATCAGGTCTCTTTCAGTGACATAATTATCTTCATGAATTGAATCAAACCCAACCCAGCCACCTTGATCTATGACGCTTTGAATAACGTCCAAGTCGGCATCGTGATCTGCATGCGCCCACACGAATTTAGAAAGAGGCGTTCCCTGTGCCTTCACAACGTCTAAACTCGCCTGTACATGGACAGCTTCTAAAATATGACAGTGAATTGGCATTCCTGTCTTGTTAGATGCAATAGCTGCCGCAGTGAGCATGTCACGATCCACATCGCAGAGCATTCCACGCTTATTGAGCAGTTTCATGTACCCTGGGCGTATCACTGTATCGCCTATCTTTTCAAGCCCTTCTTCAAAATCTTGAATCCATCGTTTTGACAAGACCTCAATGTAGCAATCGCCAAATAAATGATGTGAATACTTTGTCAAATTCATCCCAGTGCAGGGGATAATATGAACACCTGAAATTTCTGAAAGCGATTTCAGAACCCGCAGATTTTGACCGCCAAAAGGTGGCGATGCCTCGACAATACTGCCGCAACCAGCACTTTTAAGCGCCATCATAAAAGGCAGCATCTTTTCTATGAGCACTTGATTTTCCGCTTCGTCATACAGCTGTTCAAAATACATGCCTCCAGTTTTGTCCTCATCCACTTCCCACTTAAAGTGTTCATGTGAAAGCGTCTTTCCCATTTGTTCCCCTTTGATACATCCGCATACTGTATAAATCATCTTCTACCTCCAAAATATCTTTTTAGCCATTATACCAAAAGAACTCTGACAGCATTATGTCAGAGTTCTAAATAATTCGCGGTTAAAAAATGACTTTGTACATTTCATGTTGATAAAGAGAAAGTGCCTTAAACCCATGTTCTTCCACGAAGATGCTCAGTTCTAAATCATTTGAAAAACTCATGTGGATAGACTCTGGCATCTGAGACTGAATCACATGAGCTACTAAAGACTCATAAACATGCGGTTCGCTCAGCACTTTATCTCTCCAGATAAAATATATCTTTCCCATTTTGTCCACTGCCGTATAACCGATCAGGGTTTCCTGACTGTCAAAAGCGCCATAGAGTTGAATTGACTCCAATTGAGAGATATATTCAAAGTCTCCTTGCCAGTTAAAGTGCTCTTTTAGCTTGTGAGCCCCTCTTTGCTTTAGCTCAATTAGCTCCAGTGATTTTATGCTCACTGGATTGATTTCCGACTTCTGATCCTTCGTCTTTCTTTTGAATTCCATGCCCTTGCACGTAAAATAACGGATATCGTATACTGGCTTGTAGTTTTCTCTTTTATAAAATTGAATAGCTCTATCATTCCCCGCAATGACTTCCAACATCATAAGGTCACATTTCTCATTTTTTGCCGCTTGCTGATGCAGTCTCATCAATTCCTTGCTGACCCCTTTTCCTCTATACTCTGGAGCAACTGCCAATGCACCGCATCTAAGTGTCTTATAGCCATTCAGAACCTTTATGCCCCCCAGTAAGACGCCAATAGCCTGTTCACCATCAAAAGCCACGTATGAAAGCTCATATTGATTGCCCTCTGCACCAAAAAAACGCTCAAAAAAAGCAGGAGCTTCCATATCAAACTTTATCATGTAATCTGAAAATCCAAGTGAAAAAGCACTGTAAATCTCCATACTTTCTATGTCACTGCCTTTTCTGTAATCAATCATCCTCTCCACCCCTATTCTATATTCCCTTTCCAAAAAAC
This sequence comes from Firmicutes bacterium UBA6806, assembly GCA_002452745.1. Taxonomy (GTDB): domain Bacteria; phylum Bacillota; class Clostridia; order Peptostreptococcales; family Acidaminobacteraceae; genus Fusibacter_A. The sequence continues at coordinate 40,087 of DKFC01000079.1, read as the reverse complement.
ATCTCCAAAATTAAATTTAAATAGAGCCGCTTAGACGCTGTCGTCATCCGAATCCCCATGATGGTATTTGTAAAGATAAGTCCTTCAAGAGTTGCAATCAGAACAAATCCCATGCTCTCATAATCCTTGAAGGCTTCTATCTCTCCCTTCAAAACAGCTCTTTGTACTCTAATGTCAATCAGCTGAAAAAAATCATCATAGCGCTTTTGAGCCATTTCTCTGAGGTGTTCATCTCGTGTTACCACCGACCAAAATTCATATGAAAACCGAGCTGTCATAATGCTTTCTGGTTCATTCAAGCTATCCAAAACCTCGCTGATGTAGCCTTCCATAAAGGCCGTGAGTGTCTCACAGTCATCAAGTGTTTTTACCAGCTTGCCCCTCTTTATAAAACGCCTTTCGGCAATTTCTAAAAAAATGGCCTCTTTGCTCTCAAAGTAATTATAAATCCCACCCTTGCTGACGCCTGATGCCAACACAATATCATTCATACTGGCAGCGGAGTAGCCTTTTTTTGAAAAAACTAAAAAAGCTGCTTTCAGGATGCTCTCCTTTTTTTCTTCCATAACTTTAGGACTGAGTTTCGGCATATTTTTCCTCTCTCATTTTAAAACCGACCAGTTGGTTTTTATTTAGTTTATCATAAACGTCATTGCATCGCAATCCATCTTTTGTCGAATCGCCTATAAAAGCCCTGGGGGATTGGTTCACAACTTTTGAAAAATTGTCCATCAAAATCATCTGAAAAGAGATTCAACCAGATGCGCTCAATGTAATTTGTCATAAAAAAGAGACGGCATCTCAGCCGTCTTTTCATTTTATTGCATTTGGGAATGTTTTCATGTCTCTCTATTTGACAGAATACGAAACTGGCACTCTATTTTGGTATGCCTCTTCCATTGCTTCCAGTATAAGTGCATGCGCGTCGCTCAATGACATTGTAGCACTTGTAACAACATCTACCAACTCAGCTTTTTCTTGCTCAGTTAACTTAGACAGCTTTTCAAGTTCTTTTTCATCTGTTGCAGTGCTTGGATTGATTGGTTTCCCAGTTGCACCTGTGCTCTTATCAAACCAGTCTCTGAGCTCAGCAACTGTTTTCCCAACAAAGAACTTTTGATAGTAATCCAATTGAACATCCCATTCGTTTCCAGTTGTTGCTTTTGAAGCCATGTTGTAATCATTTCCACGTTCCCGCTTAGTTTGCCATTTTGAAACCAAATCTGTGATGCTATCAACAGTGATCTCTTCTGACGATCCAGGCCAGCCTGGGAAATTCGCTTCCTCAGTAATTTCATATGTGTCTATATAGGCATTGACGATTTTGCCTTCGCCATCGAATAATACGCTCGCCATTGCGATGTTAAAGCTATAGTTTTCACCTCTAGCTCTAAAGTTTGTTTGGTTTCCAATACCGTGATATAAATCAGCGTTAAACGTCATCGGTTCAGCTGTTTCAGCATTCATTTTAACCACTAATTTTTGTCCTGCATAAATCATATTTAAATTCTTAATCCACGGATTCAGCGTCTTAACCTCATCCAGTGTCAGGCCGTGATCTTTGGCAATTTTCCAAAGAACATCACCACTTTTGACAGTATAGGTTTCAGCGCCCTCTGGATAAGTTATGTTCTCCATTGGCTTTGAAACGCCCGAACCGCCGCCAGTGCCACCTGTCCATGTGGTTGCAGATGTAACTGCATCAGTTCCCCCTTCAGCAAATACAGGCAAACTCATCCCAATAAAAGCTGAAAATATCAGCATTAAAGAAAGTGATAAACTGACTATTCTTTTCATACAAGACCCCCTTGATTAATCTGTTGGATTTCCATAATTTCAAAACATTCCCCACTTAGATTGTATCAATAGAAGAACATGTTTTCAACACAAATGTTACATTTAGTTAATTTTTTATCATTTTATCTGCTCCTACAATAATTTCATGTACTTATTCACCGCCATGTCCCTCAAAGTTGTTTCGTCTATGATTTTCAAGCGCCTAGTGTCAACCGCAATCAATCCCTTGTTCTCAAATTCTGTTATGGTACGGTGAAGATGCCGATAGGTCGTCCCGAGAAACTGAGAAATCTCTTCAAAACTGGATTTTAGCTCGACATATAGTCCCTCTTCAGTTGTCTCTGCGGTCTCTAGATGATCGACTATGTAACTTGCCAATCGGTTTCCAAGTGGATAGACGAAATTATAGGAGCTGTTGTTAATGGTCGAACTCAACTTTTCACTCAGAGATTCAATCAGCCCGTGCAGAAATTGGGTGTTGTTCATCCAATGTGTTTGGACAAACACATCTGGAACGGCAATTAAATGTGAATCTTCAACCACTTCCACAGAGCACATAATCGGATGGGACTGGTACAACTCCATGTCTCCGAGAAGGATTATTGGATTATAAAACTTAAGGAGCATGGACTTGCCATTTTCAAATGGATAGGTGACTTTTACCCTGCCATTTACAAGGACGTATAAATACTTGGCATCTTCCCCTATTTCAAATACCATTTCTCCACTCTTAAAATAATGCAGTTCAACTATATCAGTTATATTTCCAACATGCCAACTAAAGAGCTTGTATTTTTCAAGATAGTATTCTGTTAGTTTCTGATCTAAAATCTTTTGCATTTAATCTCTCCTAGCGGTTCTGTTCATACCTATGACAAATGTCATAGTCACTTCTTCTTATAATATGTTATCCTAGACACAAATTATTGTAAAGCGAACTTATTGGCATTCACAAGTGGAGGAATTATTATGGGTCAACTCAAATACCATCAACTCACTATTTTAAACGGCGTTCTCATTGCCTTAATGCTCTATTTCAACAGTGCTCTGTCAACGGTTTATGGACCTTATCTCAGCACTTTCATATTTCATCTAATTGCCCTCTCGTTGCTTCTAATAATTAACTTAAAGCTAAAAAGCCGCTGGGAAAGGCGCATCACGCCATTGTTCCTACTGCCCGGGTTTACAAGTGTCATAACCATTATGGTAAACTCCATTTGCGTTGCAGGGCTTGGCGTCACTGTGGTGGGGGGCATAGGGCTTTTCGGACAACTGTTTATGTCCTCACTTATTGAACAGTTTGGACTCTTCGGTATGCCAAAACGTCCTATAGATCGCCGCAAGATAGGTGGTTATCTATTGATTTCTCTTGGCGTTCTCAGCATGATTTATCTATAAGAATTTCCGTTCAGCTGACAAACTTATTTGAATATGAAACATTTATTTAGAAATGACAAACTTATTTGGAAAGGTGGACTATATATGCTCTACATTATTATGGCATTTTTCTCAGGTGTTCTCATTATGACTGCAATTGCCATCAACAGTCAATTTGCAAAGCGCCACAGCATGATGCAAAGTCTCATAACCAATTATTTAACCGGTTCTGTGGCATCGTTTGCCCTGCTCATGCTTCTAGGCGTCAACCTAACACAACTTGCTTCAATCCCCAATATACCACCTCTTTATCTCAGCGGTGGCGTACTGGGCATTGTCACGACTTTCTTCTTTAATATTATTATGCCAAAGCTCCCAGCATTCTATGTGGTGATTATTCGCTTTATCTCTCAAATGGTTACAAGCGTTATTTTAGATTATGTCATCTATCAATCGTTTTCAGCCGGAAAACTCATTGGCGCCCTTTTATTTTTAGCAGGACTCATTTATAATACACACATAGATCAATTGAACTCTAAAGCATCATCATTAAGGAGGTTTTCATGAAATACAATATTATATTGTTTGATGCCGACGAAACTCTTTTCGACTTCAAACTGTCTGAAAAAACGGCTTTACAAAACGCACTGACCGCCTTTGGCGTCAATTATAGTGAATCAGTTCACCTTACCGCCTACAAGAAGATAAATACAGCCATATGGGATGATCTTGAAAAAGGACTTATTCAGCAAGCCGACCTGAAAGTCGAGCGATTCAGGCGATATCTGAGTCACATGAATTTAGACATCTCCCCTGTGGAAATGGCGACCAAGTATGAATACATGCTCGGTGAGGCTTCTATCCTATTTGAAAACAGCTATGAAGTTGTTGAGAAAATGAGTCAACGTGCCAAACTCTTTATTGTCACCAACGGATTGACTTCTGTACAGACACGGCGTATTGGAAAATCAAAAATCAGCCATTTCTTCGAAGCAATTTTTATCTCCGAACAAATTGGCGTGGCCAAACCGAACCCTGACATCTTTGAAAAATCACTGGCAAATTATGCGCCATATGATAAGTCGAAAATCCTCATGGTTGGTGACAGCCTCACTTCGGACATACAGGGCGGCATCAATTTCGGTGTTGACACTTGCTGGTACAACCCAAGGCACTTGCAAAAACCGTCTCATATTTCTCCAACTTATGAAATTCATCAGTTGGAGACACTGTTGACATTGGTTTAAAAATGAGATGCACTCAAACTTTTAACACTATTTACAACATAATACAGGGACTTCTTTCACATACTAGAAAAGCACTTGACCATCGTCAAGTGCTTTTCTCTTACCCCAAAAATCAATATTATCTTTGTGCTTCGTATTGTTTCAGCAGTTTTACAAACAATTCAGGAATTTTTGCCATCTTTTCTGGCGTCTCAACAAACGAGATTCTAAATTGTGTACTACCTGGATTAGAAGCGCCCTTTTCAATATCATAAAAGCCCTTCATTGGTGCCACCAGCAAGGTTGTTTCAACGCCATCTATATCCACAGCGCCTTCTCCCGCACAGTATAACACGAATTCAATCGAATCAAATCCCGATTTTACAACATTTCTAACATCTATTACTGAATAAATAGAAGCGTCTGGGCTCGAGACAATAAGTCCTGGTTCTTGTTCTTTTAACCCTTTGTAAACAGACATGATCTGTTCTTTGTAGTAGCCTCTAATCTCACTGCACCATCCAACAATTTCCGCTTTGGTTTGATGCGCAAGGCCACCGAAGATATGCTGTCCAATGACATTTGCACAGAGATTTGCAGTGTACTCTGCAACGGAGCGATTGTTGAACTCAGGACTGTCAGTGATTACAGCACCGATTCTCAAACCACAGGCATTCCACACTTTCGAAGCTGTTTCAATGCTGATTCTTCTGCCCTCAATGCCAGGAACACGCTCATCTGTAACCCCCCAGATGCTCACTAGCGGTTTTCCATCTTCATAGTAAAGCTCACGATAAGCCTCATCGCTAATCATCCACATGTTATATTTCACACATAATTTAGCAAGCGATTCCAATGTATCATAATCATATAGTTGTCCTGTTGGATTGTCATAAGGAATGACCAGCAACGCGCCTGGTTTGTTCTCTTTAATTGTATCCTCAATTTTATCCAATTCAGGAAGGTTGAATTTGCCGTCTTCTCCAAGATGTCTTTTTACTGTTACTGTCGTTCTTCCGATTCTTTCTGCGAAAGAAATGTAGTTTGTATAAGCTGGATCAATCATCATCAATGGTCTTTCCCCTGTTCCAGAAGGGCCGCAAACGCCAACGAGGATGAGTTCCATTCCAGCAGAACCGCCATCAGTAACCTGAACATGTAATTTACTTGTATCAAATCCTTCACAATTTAAAATGTTTTTAAATGCGTCTTGACACTCCTGAGTCCCAGCTGTTGTCGAGTATCTGACAACGCCATCAGCAAATGGGCTCTCCGGTGCGTTCAATTCGAACATTCTTTTTTTCATAGCAGGATTTGTTGGAAGTGAAACATTGCCAATGCCTACATTGATAACGGCTTGAGGCTTAACTTGACGTTCTTCGTACTTCATCTGAGCCAAACGTACAGCAGATGGCTTTCTAGATTCGAAGTGCGCTGAGAGAATTGGTTTACTCATAATACATCTCCTTACTCATTAAATTATATATTCAAGTACAAATATGGGTCAGTCAATAAATATACTGTATACCCGATTCTATTTTATCATTAGTCAGTCCCGACTTCACGCATTTTATTGTGAATTACAGAAAAATACACTTTTCACGTCCCGGTTTACATAACTCGTTTTATTGACAAGTTAATGTCCTGCTATCACTTTCAGAGCTTAATCCTCATGGCGTCCTTTACTTGTATGAGGGTCTGCGCTCCAATTTGATTTGCCCTCTTGCTGCCTTCCATGATATATTCCTTGACCAAATGTCTATTGTCCTCATAAAAGGCCCGTCTTTCCCTGAAAGGCGTCATCAATTGCGTCAAGCTGTCATTTAGCTTTTTCTTACACGCCACACAGCCAATCGCACCATTCCGGCAAAGTTCACAAATGTTTTCGTATTCGGACTCAGTGAAAACTGCATGGTATTTGCTGACGGTACACACCTCGGGATTTCCCTTATCCGTAGCTCTGATTCTATTTTTATCAGTAACCGCCGCATTGACTTTATCTCTAACGTCTTCTGGCGTATCAGATAGGTAGATGGCGTTACCAAGACTCTTTCCCATTTTAGAATTGCCGTCAAGACCAATCAATCTTGGCGTTTTACTCAAAAGTGCCTGTGGTTCTTTGATAATAAGGTTCCCATCGCCGTAAAGATCGTTGAAACGTCTGACAATCTTACGCGTCTGTTCCATATGCGGCAGTTGATCGTCGCCAACAGGCACTAAATCCGCACCGCAAAAGGTAATGTCTGCCGCTTGGCTAACTGGATATCCTAAAAAACCATAAGTCATATCGGCATACCCATATTGTTTTGCCTCTGTCTTTATGGTTGGGTTGTGCCTCAGTACATTGACGCTGACAAACATGGAGTAAAAGACTGTCAGCTCAGCAATGGCAGATATCTGAGACTGTTGTACCAGTGTGACTTTCTCAGGATTTAACCCCACCGATAGATTGTCGATTGCCACATCATATAGACTGTCATAGATGAGTTCTGGTCTCTCAAAATGTGTCGTCAATGCCTGAATGTCTGCAAGGAGAATCATCGTATCGTATTCATCCTGTAATTTCACTCGATTTTGCAAACTTCCCGCATAATGTCCCAAATGTAACCTTCCAGTTGTCCTGTCTCCTGTTAGTATCCGCTTCATTTTCCGTACCTCCCATTTCTCGTCAAAAATTTTCTGTCTAGACATTAAATCTCTATGTTTTATAAAATTACTTCTCTTTTGCGTCTTGCCTTTAACTGCACTAAAAAAACTCCCATCCCAAAAGGGACAGAAGTTATCTGTTATGCCACCCAAAAGCATCTATTCATCACGTACAATCATACGCTTCCATCATAACGGTTAGGATTTCCGTCAACGTCTACTCGCCGCAGCTTTCAAGTTGCCCTCATGAGTCCATTCTGTAATGCCCAAACCACTGTCTTTCCACCGCCGACAGTTCTCTATACATCTGATTGCCTTACATACTACTCTCATTCTTCGGTTTATGCGCTCTCTTAACTTGTAAAAATTATACGCCACATGGTTCTCATCTGTCAAACTAATTTTACTAATAGTAAGTGCATATTCTCTTGCCATCTACTTCAATTACCTTAAAATCCAAATCATAAATCCGCTTTAATACTGGTGCTTTCATGATTTCCGACACATCCCCTGCCTCAGCCACAACGCCATCTTTCAATAAGATAAGATAGTCCGAATAGCTCGATGCAAAATTGATATCATGTATCACCAATATAATGGTCTTATTAAACGTGTCAGCCATCCGTCTCAATAATTTGAGCAAGTCAGAAGCATATTTAATATCCAAATTGTTAAGCGGCTCATCTAGAAGAATATAATCTGTATCCTGAGCAAATATAGAGGCTATATACGCTCTTTGTTTCTGTCCACCTGATAACTCATCAATGTAGCGGTTTCGAATTGACTGTAGGTCAAAATACGCAAGCGCTTCTTCAATTTTTTGAAAATCAAACTCTGTCAATCTACCTTTGCTGTGGGGAAATCTTCCAAAAGAGACCAAATCGTTGACTGTAATCTTAACGTCTATGTTTTCTGATTGTTTCATAATGGCAAGTCTTTTTGCCAATTCGTTGGAATTCCACATAGCAAGCTCCACAGAGTCTATCCAAACCAATCCGCTTTGCAGCTCAAGCGTTCTGCTAATCGCTCCGAGTAAAGTACTCTTTCCGCTTCCGTTTGGACCGATAATGGAAACGATTTTGCCCTTTGGAATGGATAAATCCAAATCCTTTAGAACTAAATGACTGCCATATCGCTTGTTTATCTTTTCAACTTTAATCATTTGTCATACTCCTGATTTATTTATCAAATTTCCGAACAACTAAGCCGGTTCACTTCTGGAATTCAGCTTCATCATCAGTAATATAAAATAGCCACCGCCAATCATGTTAATGACCACGCTAACTGGCACAGCGTATTGAAGCCATCTTTCAATCAAAAATTGTCCTGTGATTAACATCACCACAGAAATTTGAATGGTGCCGGTTAATAAAATCACATGCTTATAAGTTGAGAGTGCACTCTTTGCAATATTTACAGCAAAAAAACCCAAGAAGGTAATTGGCCCCACCAATGCAGTGGAAACAGCTGTCAGTAAGAAGACACCGATTAAGACTTCTTTTGCCTCCTTATTATAATCAACACCCAAGTTTACAGCACTGGTGCGTCCAAGAGATAGTACATCTAGCGTAGACGCCCGCCTAAATGCCGCTATGGTTACAGCAAGCGTTATAATGGCACTGACGAGTAGCAAATCCCCATTTACAGCTGAGAAATTTGCAAATAATCGGTTTAAGACCAACTCGTATGCATCTGGGCTCAGTGTCAACTGGATAACGCCTGAGAGGCTATTAATAAGTGTTCCCAAGACAACCCCCAATAAAATGATGAAATGTACTGATTTGCCTGATGAGAACACCTTGATATAAAACAGATGTGATAATATGAGCATCAAGAGAACTGAAATCCCAAAGTTGAAGTAGTTGTCGTTAAAAATACGGCCAAACATAATCGACGTCACAAGCTGTATCAAAATAAACAGCGCATCTAGTCCAAGAATTCCGGGCGTCAGCAAACGGTTTCCAGTTATAGATTGAAAGGCCGTTGTCGAAGTTCCCACAGCGATGCCAACGATAACGATTGCACAGAGTTTAATAAGTCTCTTTGAAAAGAGATAATTAAAGATTTCATAATCCATATCCCAAAGGAGCATTATCATCCCAGAGACAATCATCAATCCCCATAAGAGCCATTGTCTAATTCTTAGTTTATTATCCATTTACCGGTTTCCTTTCATCGCCAAAGTTCCAACAAAGCCAAGACAGCCTAAAATACCGACCACAAGCGCTATCGGAAGTTCATAGGGATGTACAGCGATTCTACATACTAGGTCACTGACCAATAGAATCATCATCCCTATAATGCCCACCTCCATGAGTGATTTTTTCATATTATCTCCTGAGTAGAGAGAAACCAAGTTTGGCACAACCAATCCCAGAAACGGCAGATTCCCAACGACAATTACCACGGCGGCACTGACCATTGAGACCAAAATGAGTCCAAGCATGAGAACCATGTTGTAATTGAGCCCAAGGTTGGTTGAGAAGTCCTTGCCAATACCTGCAATGGTAAAGGTGTTGGCATAAATAAAGCAAAGTGCCAGTGCTGGTAAAATCAAATAGAGAACCTCATAACGACCAGAGATCACAAGTGAAAAACTGCCAAAGAACCATCCGTGAACCACCTGCATGATATTATGTGTATATGCTAGAAAAGTCACAACCGATGAAATGACACCTGCCATCATCATCCCCAAGAGAGGCACATAAATCAGTTCCTTGAACTTTAGCCGATTGACCAATCCCATAAACACAAAAGATGTCAGTAGTGCAAATACGAAAGCCATTATCATTCTCCCCATTGTAGATAGGGTGGGAAGGGCAATCAGTCCAATGACAATTCCAAGTTGTGCGCCATTTATAGCGCCGGAAGTGGTAGGGGATACGAACTTATTACGGCTGATATGCTGAAAAATCAATCCAGATATACTCATCCCAGCACCGGCGATTAATAAACTCACTGTTCTGGGAATTCTACTGGAAAAAAAAATCAAGTAAGCTGTTGACTCTTTGTCCGATAAATCATTGATATTTAAAGTTTCAACACCTGTAAAAAGTGAGGCAGCTACAAGACCGACAAATACAATTATCATCAGAAATTGCCGTATGATTTTCAGTTTTTTTCTCTGCATTTCATCGAACTCTAAAGACCTCAAATCCGTTGTCATGCGCTCTTTCATTTCCATAAGTCACTAGAATGTGAGAAAGGCGCCATGAAGGCGCCTGATCACTATTCGATTCCTTTCATTATATTATCAATCATGATTTCAGTTGACCTTACGCCCCCTGTCCCAATATACCATGCAGAACCGTCCAAATAGATGATGTGATCGTTCTTATAAGCGTTTGTCGAACGAACCAACTCGTTGTCAAGTGTATCGGATGCAGCAATATCCTCAGTGGCCGTTGCTGCCGATCTGTCCAGTACAATCAGAAAATCAGGATTTTTGGCGCTGATAAATTCAAATGAAACGGAATCTCCATGTGTTGCCGCTTCTTGAGAAATCTCGTCTAAAGATGCCAATGACTCAAATCCAAACTCCTTGAACACAAATCCATATCTTGACGCTGGGTCATCACTGAAAAGTCCAATTGACTTTCCATTTACGACTAGGAACAATGCCTGAGCACTTTCAAGTGCACTGACCTTTTCTGCAACTTCTTCAATTTTCGCGTCTAAGTTAGAAATTAAAGTCTCTCCTTCATCTGTCTTGTTAAAGATCTGTGCAATTGATCGGATATTGTTGTGAAGTCCTTCTTTATAATCTGAACCAAATCCAGGGATACCATAATAAACGGTTGGTGCAATTTCATTTAGGCCATCATAAGCCTTTTGAGTTCTAGCACCGGCAATAATCAAATCAGGTTTCAACTTCGCAATAGATTCTAAATCTTCTGCAAAGAGATTTCCAGCTGATTCAACGTTTTCATACCCTTCGAGATAGTATGGAAAAAGAGGGCCTGTTGGATCTACAACACCAATAATCTTATCTTTTAGTTCAAGACTGTCCATGACGTCCAGCAAATCAAATCCAATAACGACAACTCTCTCTGGATTCTCTGGCACAGTAACACTCTTTTCAGCTTCCCCCACTTTAAATGTCAAGGTAAGCGGTTCTGCATTCTGCTCTGATTCTTCCGCTGATGATTCATTTAAAGCAGTCTCTTCGGACGTTGCTTCTGGCTTTGTTTCCTCTATATTTGATGTTCCAGCACATCCTGCCAGAAATACCAACATCAACAACGACATAAATATCAATAACCTCTTTTTCATTTCTTCCTCCATCAATTTTAACATCACATGGCGAACACCGTTTCTGTTCACATAAGCACTGGATGTCATATACTAGTGTTTGTTCTGGTTCTATGTTATAATGTGCATTATAAATGATAATCATTATCATTGAAATGCATTATTCTTAAACTACATGGACAATTATTAAAAAGATAGATATTGAGGTAAAATTATGTTTCAAGTGTTAGACAAGTCAAAAAAATTGCAACAGTCCTCTAAAGAGGTGTCATCCACTATTGCCACGGATATGCCTCCTGCCATTCAGGATAAGATTGAAATCACCGGAATTAGCCATATTCACTATGATGCTGGGTCAAGCATATCCTTTCCCACAACTAAATCAGCCCTCATCGTAACGCTTTCTGGACATGGCATCATTGAACTGGATAAGCACAAGTTTAAAGTCAATCCAAGCGTTATTGTCAATGCGCTTCCACACATGAATATTTCATACCATACAAAGACGGATTTTGAACACTGTGTCGTCTACTATAAGCTCACCAATCCCATGTGTAAACGACTTACTAAATTTGCATTGCCATTTGAAATGTCAATCTATAACAAGGATGAAGTTATTAAGAATCTCACTGCGCTCATGGACTTATTCAACAGCCATGACCTCAATGCAGTCCTCAAACAAAAGCTCACAGCTCAAACCTTTTTTCACAGTCTCTTTTCAGACGAGGACATGGATAGAGCCGATGCCATGAATCACTTTATTGATTACATGTCTTCTCACCTAACTGAAAATATGACTTTGGATAAGCTGGCATCTGCGTTTAACTTATCTTCAAATCAATTCTCCTATCTGTTTCACAAGTATTTTGGCATTCGGCCAATTGATTATTTAATCAAACTCAGACTGGAAAAATCACTGGGACTTCTACAAGAAGGCTACAGCGTAAAAGAGACTTCCATAAATGTGGGCTACAGTGATCCTCTCTATTTCAGCCGTCTATTTAAAAAACACTATGGCATGTCTCCAAATACCTTCAAAAAAAGCGTGAGTTAAAACAACAATAATGTTATTTTAACTCACACTTTAACATTTTCAGGTCTTGAATCATTCATTTCACAAGACTACGCACTAAGCATTTTTAACGCTCCACCCTAGACTTTCAGATTGAATCTTATAGAGTTTATGATAAATGCCCTGCTTTCTAATCAGAGATTCATGATTGCCTTTTTCGGCAATTTTGCCATTTTCAAGGACTATAATAGAATCCGCCCCTGAAATGGTTCTCAGCCTGTGCGCAATAACGATGACGGTTTTCCCATCAATCAACCTAGAAATAGCTTGCTGTATTAAAATCTCATTCTCTGGATCTAGTGAGGCAGTTGCCTCATCTAGTAAAATAATCGGCGCATCTTTGAGAAGTGCTCTGGCGATGGAAATACGCTGTCTTTCCCCACCAGACAATGTGCTGCCGTTTTCTCCGATAACAGTGTCATATCCCTCTGGAAGCCTCTCTATAAACGATTCACAACATGCTGCTCTTGCCGCTTCAACAACTTCTTCTCGTGTGGCGTTCATGTTGCCAATCCGAATGTTGTTATAAACGGTATCATTGAACAACACCACATCCTGAAAGACAAAAGACATATAGGACATCAAATGCTCGGGATCAAGTGTCTTCACATCTACTCCGCCAATGGTCACGCGACCCTCATCTACATCCCAGAATCTAGCAATCAGCCTGCTGAGCGTGCTCTTTCCACTGCCAGATGCCCCCACTAGAGCCGTAATGGCATTCGGCATGATATTTAAATTCAAATGTTCTATAAATGGATTCGCCTCTTTATTGTATCGAAAACTCACATCTTCAAAGACGATGTCAAAGTGTTTTAGAGCTACATCTGCCTTGCCCTCCATTGTTCCAGTCGTCATGAGTGTTCTCATGCGTTCATTGGACGTCTGCATGTATAAGAGTTCTGGCAAAAGGGTCAGTTCAGTTAAAATAGGCCCATAAATCCTAACCACGATCACCATGAACATCAACATAGTCACAAGATCAATTTCGCCCTTTGTTATCAGCAGCGTCCCCACGAAAACCGTAATCCCTATTCCCGACTGAAGGACAATCTGAGCCCCTGTTATAAAGATTCCGAATATAAACTCCATTTGAATGGACATCTGTTTCATTTTTTTTAGCGCCTTATTCAGCTTCTCAAAGTTTTCCCCATCCAAACACAGAGATTTGATAACTTTTATCCCCTCCAAATACTCCTGAACTTGATCGGAAACATCCAGTTTGGCCTTGACGTGTTTTTCTGCCAAACTCAGTTGTATTTTTCGACTTAGATAGACGATGAGAAAGGCAATTGGCATCGTCGCAAAGATTGCCAGTGCCAAACGCCAGTTAAACAGAGCTAGAGATAAACAGATAAAGGTTATTGAATAGGCATTTGCCATGAGCTGCGGCACAATATGGCTGAGAACATGCTCTGTTGTGGTACAGTCCCCCATGATATTTGTGGTCAGTTCCGACAAATCCTTTGTGTTGAAAAAGCTCATTGGCAGTTTTCTGATATGCTCTGCAATTCGAGTCCGATTGTTTTCCGATGCCATGTAGGACGTGACAAATGTCTTTTTATAGTCATTTTTATTGGCAGCGTATATAATGGCCGCCGATAAAACGCCCACACCAAATAAAACCCACATCTTTTGCCATGAGATTTCTTCTCCTAAAAGTGGTTTTAAAAGTTCGTTGAACACCTGTATTAAGACCATAAAGGGAAGGAACAATGTAAAATTTGTAATGGTACATGCCCGAATAGCCCCTTTTAAATCTCTATAATTATCGTCGGTCAACATGAGTCTTTCTTTTAAATTAAGCATGTTTTCTTATCTCCTTGTATCCTAATTTCCAATCCAACGCACCCTTGTACATATTCCACATGTCATTGTACTTCCCACCTTTTAAAACCAGTTCCTCATGTGTGCCCTCCTCAACGAGGTATCCACCATCCATGACGAGAATCTTATCCGCGCCTCGAATCGTAGAGAGGCGATGCGCTATGATAATCACGGTTTTGTCCTTCATGAGTTTTTCAAAGGCCTTCTGAATGAGATGTTCGTTTTCAGGGTCGGCAAAAGCCGTTGCTTCATCCAGTATAATAATCGGTGCATCTTTGACAATAGCTCTGGCGATGGCAAGTCTCTGTTTTTCACCACCAGACAGATGAACGCCCTTTGTGCCGATTACCGTTTGATAGCCTTCTGAAAGCCTCATGATGAACTCGTGACATTGAGCTGCTTTTGCCGCTCTAACCACATCCTCATCTGATGCACCAGCATTTCCCATTCTGATATTTTCCATAATTGACTGTTTAAATAAAAACACATCCTGAAACACAAAACTCACTTGATTCATCAGCGATTCAAATGTTATTTTCCGTATGTCCACCCCATCAATCTTGATAATGCCTCGGGTCACATCATAAAATCTAGGAATCAAATGCGCAATAGTGCTCTTGCCACTTCCTGACGGCCCTACCACAGCTGTTATCTGTCCAGGATGTGCTGTAAACGATATATTTGAAAGTGCTGGATCTTCGTAAGTACCAGTATATGAAAACGAGACATCATTAAATTCAATTCCCAAATTCGAAGCGTTTTTGCCGTTTAAGTGTTCGTTGAATTTATAAAGGCGCTCTATGTTTTCTTGTACTTCCGGCAATTTATCTAAATTCATAATGTAGTCAAGTCTCTCAACCCCACTGGATATTTGCATGCTGCCACTTGTCACATACATGATTTTCATCATAACCGTTGAAATCGACGGCACAAATACCAGATAGAATATAAACGTCATGGCAAACGATTTATAGTCTGAGGTGTTCATGCCCATAATAATTCCCACTGGAATAATAAATAGGTAGATGTTGTTTACAAGCGTCGTAAACGCCGACATATAATTTTCCCAACTCAGTGTATACGGAATCACAAATCCCGTATATGCTTTAATCGTGTCGTTGAGTCGCCTAAATGAATAGACCGTCTGTTTGAATGCCTTGACCACTGAAATGCCTCTGATGTATTCAACGGTGGCGTTGTTCATCTCCTCAAGTGAATGCTGGTACTTGGTCATCATTCCCTTGGCGCCATCGTTTCCATAAGCGCTAAATTGAATAGTCAGCGCCATCACAATTCCCACAAGCGCACAGAGTCCAAATATCCAATTCACATACAGTAAGATGGCAATCATGACAATCGGCGCCACAAACGAAGCCACAATATCCGGCAGTTGATGCGCCACAAACCCCTCTATCTTTTCAATATTTTCATCCATTATTTTTCTCAGTTTTCCACTGCCGTAATTCAGGTGAAACCCGAGGGGCAGTTTGGCTATATGTGAGGCAAAGTTGACCTTTAATTCATAAAGTGTCCCAAAGGCTGCCAAATGTGAACACATCAAAGCACCAAAATAGAGTAATATATTCAACAGCACTCCTGCCAGTGCATACCAGCCATATCGAATTAAACCCGCTGCTTCAATGGTTTCAACTGCTGGGTAGACATTGACCAGGTCTCTGATGATAAAATAAATGGCGAGATAAGGGACAAATGAGACAATTGAAGCTGCCGCTGATAAAATAACCGATCCTATCACAAGTCCCTTTCTCATGGCGGCTATTTCCATGAGCCTTGCTAAACCGGTTTTAGGTTGTTTAATGCCTTGTTCCATGTCATTTCTCCTTTTGATAATGATATTCCTTCTCAATTAACTTTTTCACTTATTTAGTTTATCTGGTTATAAAAAAACCCTCAACTCCATTAAGCCGAGGGTGAATCCGTTCTGTCATTTATTTTATGAGGTATGTGAATGATCTTATCCAGTTTAAACTCAGTTGGGGTCATTCCCTTTGTCTTCTTAAAGGCTTCTGCAAATTTACTTGGGTTATTGTAGCCAACTCTCAAAGCTATTTGTCCCACTGTATCATCTGTCTCAATCAGTAGTCTGGCGGCAAACTCCATTCTGTAGCGTTTGAAATAAGCATACACGGTCTCACCATAAACTTCTTTAAAACCGCTTTTGAGAACCGTTTGAGAAAGTCCGAATTTCCTCGATAACTCCTCCAGCGTATAATGTCTGTCAATGTTTTGCCTTAAAAAATGGCCTAACAACTGTAGCCTTTCCTGATGACTCGTTCCACAGATAACAGAAGCAATATCCGATTCTACATACTCTCTCGCATTTAAAAGTAGAATCAGTTCCATTACTTTTACTTTAAGATAGTCCTTTCGAATAGAAACAGGCGCGTTTGCCATTTCACTGATTAAACGCCTAATGTCATGGTAAAGCCGTTCGTTGGGAACCTTAAAGGACTCATCTCTTATCCCACTATTTTCATTGAGATGAAGCTCTATTCCAACGGGTGCCTTCTTCATAACTTCTGCAATTTGCCTCATGCAAATCGCAAGGACTATTTTACCGCTTTGGAGTTCATAATCCATTGATTTACAGGGATATGCCATTTGAACGTTCACGCCTCTGCTTGGGCTTTCATCAAACTGAATCAAAATGGCCTTATTCCCAGTTGAAAAGGGCAGTGAACAACTACTTCTGTTTTCTACCCATTCGACCCCTGGCAGTATTTGAAGGGATGACACAGTCAGTTTTATTTTAGAGCTGGTCTCCCCGAAGACAACCAATCTCATCTCTCTTCCAGTTTTATTTGTGAACATGTCATTTCCTCCTTTCCATTACATCAATTCAGTTTTATGACGTCAACCACACTCTTACTTGTCGACGCAATCGTCGGTTCTTTTTTAAAATAAAAAACTTCAGACACTCGGTCTTCCGTTTTTTGCAAAATCACTTGCTATGCACACTTCAACTCACCATTCTATTGATAATCATTTTCAATTACATCATATTTTATTCTCAACTCTTTGTCAAGCAATTTCAAGGATTCTCTCAATATAAGGGGTTAAAAAGGTTCTTATGGACTGCCTTTCCCGCTCTAGAATTTCTGGTTGATCGAAGAGTTGCTCTGTTACTGAGATACCATTTATAATTCTGCTGACAAAATAAAGATCATCGTGATGTTTCTCTCGATCTATTGAGAGTCTCTTGCAAAGCCAAATGTGAAATTTTGCCTCTAGCTCCCTAAATTTTATCAACACATCCTCATCAAAGAGCATCTCACTGGCAAAGATGGCATAGAGTTTTCTGTCGTCGCTGGTTCCAAGCATTTTTTCGATAACCGCTTCAGTGAGAATTTCTACATTTTCATGAGATGGACGCTCAGACGACAGCCTTTGCATGTGAGGATTGTTCTGTACATAAAAGAGATTGCTGTTTTCCATAATGTCCATTAGTATTTCCTTTGTACTGCCATAATAGTGATAAAATCCACCCTTGGACAGTTCTGTTCTGGCGATGATGTCCTCCATAGTCGTCTTGTGAAAACCCTTTTCTATAAACAGCTGTTTAGCCGCATGCTTGATTTCACCAAGTCTCTCTTCCCTAGACTTTCTCTTTTTTACTTTCATTTTTTGCCCTCTCTCCATCTGTTTGCCCGCAATTTCCACTCCCATTTTATCATATGAAAAAATACAGCTCAATCTACAGTTTGAAAACAAACTGATAACTGAGCTGTATCCATATCACAAAGTGAAATATTCAAGTCCCTCTAAATTTTGAACTTAGAGACGATGAGAGTTAATTCTTCTGCCATATCATTTATCATGCTGATGTTTGAAAAGACCTCTTCAAACGACGCCGTTTGTTCTTCCACGGCGGATGCAACGTCCTGTGTGTTGCCAGAATTGCGCACAGCCACTGATTGAATTTCTTTAGCCGACTCTGTCATTCCAGCAAATTCATGGGTGACCTGAGCTGAAATTTCCATAATGCCCTCAGATGCTTCATAAGTTTGAGTGGTGCGATCTAAAATCTCTTTGAGTTCTTCTTTTAACTGATTCATGGAGATTTCCTGCTGTTTGGTCTCTTCCACTAACAATCCCATTGAAGACTTGACATCAGAGGTCTTGTTTCCAAATCCCGAGACGATGTCGTTGATTTTCTGTGCGGAAGCAGATGTCTCTTCAGCTAGTTTTCGAATTTCCTCTGCCACCACAGCAAATCCTCTACCGGCTTCTCCAGCCCTTGCCGCTTCTATAGAAGCATTTAACGCAAGCAGGTTCGTTTGAGACGAAATACTGTGAATCAACTCAACAATCGCTCTAATTTCTTCTGACGATTGATTTAGTGCTTCAACCGTTACAGATGCTTCCTTGATAGATGTGACAAATCGACCTAATTCCTCTGCCTGCTGAGTCACTTGTCGATCTCCTTTCAGCACAGAATTTTGTGAATCCCTAGAGACATTCAAAGTCTGCATTGCATTTTTTGAAACCAAATCCACTTTGTTGCTGATTTCAGCCACCACTTGATTCAAACCAATCAACTGTTCATCTTGAAGCATTGAGCCCTCTGCCACTTCCATGGAAGATGAGGCAATCATTTCAGTTGACTTTGTAAGTTCTTCTGTCGTGTTTGTGATTGAATTCATATTTTCCGAAACCACTCCTGATATTTTAGCAATATCAGTTACGATGTTGTGCACATTCCCAATAAAGGCATTAAAATAGCGAATCATCTCACCAATTTCATCTGTGCTCTTGACCTCTATGCGTTTTGTCAGATCGCCATTTCCCTCTGAAAGTGCCTTCAAGTCTTCAATTAACCCATTGATTGGTTTTCTGATGCCACGATTCAGAACCATAAATGCCAAGAATGCCACTGCAAGTGCAACTAAGCTCAAAAGGCCGTTTATAATTTGAGCCCTCATCACTTTTGAACTTGAATACTCTGAGTATTCGGCCACTAAATCATTTAACTCACTGACATAGCCTGCAACTTCATCATTGATGATTTTGAGAGATGCCGCACTGTGTTCTTCCATAACAGCTGTATAGGCTGGTTTATAACGGTTATTCCACTCTTCTGTAACCTTTTTTAATCGCTCAACGGTTGGCCCGTGGCTCGCTTCTTTTAACCCTGCTTCTTCATTTCCATAAGTGATGTTGTTGACGATTTTATCAAATGTCTCCATGGTTTGGTTTAAAGTCTTGGCTGCATCACTCTCTTTGGTATCTATTGCAATGTTTGCCAACTGCGCCATCCGATAACTTGTCGCTCTGAGTTTGCCTGAATTGTTTACAAAATTAGCGTCGCTTTCCATAGCCCTGTAAGTGCCTATATTGATTCCAACAATAGCAAATGACAATAGAATCAGCAATCCCAGTGATAATAGTAACTTTTGCTTTATTCTCATCTATTCGTGCCTCCTTCTCCTGATGTTTTCTTCTCCTAGTCTTTGTTGCAGTCTGTATTTTAGTCAGACTTATTTAGTATACACGTCTTTAAAGCAAAAGTCTGTAACGACTGTTACGTTTGCACTATTGGACTCATTGTATTTTTGTAATCTTTTCATATAAGCCCATTAATTCCATATAATACCAACCTTTTGTTACATTCTGCTCATTTCAATCAACATTTCATTAAATTCCCTCTTTTAGCTGACCTTAAATTTCTCATGCGCATAAAAAAACTTGAGGCGTATTCCTCAAGTTTTAGACAGTTTATCAACCATTTCTCTTTCTCTTTTTGAGAGTGACTTTTCATATCCCTCTATCTTATAGTCCAAGCGACTGACTGTTTGCTCCATCTCCTTGATCTTTTCAATCAATTGACGTTTTTGTTCCAGAAGGATTTCCTTTCTGATTTCAATGGTCTCATCACCTTGTTGACAGAGCGAAACATACTCTATGAGAACTTCTATGGGAAGCCCTGCACTTCGCATGCACTTTATGAACTCAATCCATCTAAGTGCAGCATCATCGTAATTTCGAATTCCCGACGAGAGTCGAGTCACAAAGGGAATCAATCCAATCCTCTCATAGTATCTCAATGTGTCTTGACTGACGCCAAGATGTGCGCTTGCTTCTGATATGGTCATCTTATCACCCTTTACTTTTATTACGCTTGTTTTTCAAATGTTGAAGCCACTTCTTTAAGGTATTTTATCACTTCAATGTGCTGAGGGCAATTCTTTTCACACAGACCGCATTCAATACAATCAGATGCCTTTCCATGTGTTTTACTCAAATTGTTATAGTAAAATCCCTGAATGGACATACGCCCTGGGACTCCCAGTTTCTCAGCATTATAGAGTGCAAAATAGTTTGGAATTGCAATATTCTTAGGGCAGTCATCTACACAGTACTGGCAAGCCGTGCACTGAACTGCTATAGAGTCTTCAATGACTTTTATCGCCTTTTTTAGGACGTCTCGCTCTTCATCAGATAGGGGTTCAAAGTCACCCATGTATCCCAAGTTATCCTGTAATTGCTCTAAGTTTGACATGCCGCTCAGCACCATGGAGACGTTATCGAGACTTGCCGCATAGCGAATGGCCCATGAAGCCGATGAGCGCTCTGGATGGTATGCCTTAAACACTGCTTCTGCCGCTTCCGGCACTTGAGCCAATGTTCCGCCTTTTACGGGTTCCATAACGATAATTGGCAGGCCATGACGTGTTGCAGTTTCATAACATGCCCTCGACTGAATCGAAGGATTTTCCCAGTCCAAGTAGTTTATTTGAAGCTGGACAAATTCAAACCAGTCGTACTTGCTTAAAATCTCTTCCAGCAGTACAGCGCTGTCATGAAACGAAAATCCCACATGCTTGATTTTGCCTTCTGCCTTTTTCTGTTTGACAAATTCAAAGGCGTTGAGCCTCTCCGCATTGGGATAAGTCGTAGCATTTAAGTTGTGAATCAAATAGTAGTCAAAATACTCAACACCACATTTTTCAAGCTGTTCATTAAACGTCTTTTCCAGTTCATCCACTTCTTTCAAAAGAGCCACGGGCAGTTTTGAGGCAACTGTAAAAGTCTCTCTATCATGTCGATCCACAACTGCACGTTTTAAAAACCGCTCACTTTGAAAATTGTGGTACATAAATGCCGTGTCAAAATAAGTAAATCCCTTATCCATAAACGTATCTACCATCTGGCAGACCTGTTCAATATCCACACTTGTCGGATCGTTTGAATCCAGTTGGGGCAATCTCATAAATCCAAATCCCAGTTTTTTTTCGCCAAAATTCATAAATACCTCCTCGTTCTAAATCATCTCGTAAGAAAGAACTTCTGTATTTACTCTACCACTTGGAGTTCACTCCAAGTCAATAGTTTTATATTAAATTTGCGAAAAAAATTGTGTTTGTACTGTCTTGAGCTTGTCGATTCTCTGATTTTCAGAAGCCAGCTTCACCCCATACATCACGGGTTGCACATGTGATAGCGAACTGTCATATGCGCCATGTTTGATATAGATTTCGCCTTCAACCGTCACAAGTCTTGGAACTCTGTCTAGAAACTGCTCCAAGGGCAGTCCTGTATAGATCATGACTTTTAGGTCTTGTTCAAGGGCAGTTTTAACCAGTTCCAGCAGTTCATCCGGCTGCAAGGACCACTCCAGTCCACCCAAGATGATGCCCTCGTTGAAAGGGTTGTCCGAAATGGATTTCACGATTCCCTCAGCCGACTGAATAGAAGTGGGCATCTGCTTCACAGATTCATTGAAACATCCCGGACAGTTCAAGTCGCAACCTACAGCACAGACAAGCGCCCCTGTAAAAGGCGCATCTTGAAAGCGCTCTTGCTCTATGAGCTTATATCGAATATTCATAGCTGTCTCCGATCCCTGAACTCTTCTCGCTTTCCATCGTTAAAGTGCTTGACATTTCTCAGGTAGCCTGTAATTCGCTGATATTTCTCCACTTCCTTGCCACACACTGGACAGTTGTCCACGGCTTCGCTGATATACCCATGATCCTCACAGTAGTGGTTGACGGGAGACAAGCTCACATACGGTACTTTGTATGTCTTACACACTGTCTCGACAATCCGCTTTGCCTGTTTGCCCGATATTGGCGCTCCTAAAAAGACGTGCACTACTGTGCCGCCAGTGAAGAGCACTTGTATGTCATCTTGATGTTCAAATACTTGCTGAATTGACTCAACTCTGTTGACTGGAATATGACAGCTGTTCGTATAATACGGCGTGGCTTCTGTTCCCTGCGTTTTAATAAGTGGATACGCCTTCTTGTCCTTGCGGGCAAGTCTATAAGCCGTTGACTCCGCTGGCGTGGCTTCGAGGTTATACATATTTCCAGTCTCCTCCTGAAAGTCACTGAGTTTTGACCTCATGTGATTGAGCACCTCCACAACCAGCTGTTTAGAGTCCTCTTCCAGAATATCCTTGCCGTTAAAATTGAGGCACATCTCATTTAATCCAACAAGTCCAATTGTGCTAAAGTGGTTTTCAAACGTTCCCACATAGGTGGCAAAGGCGGGAATCAATCCTGAATTTAAAACATTTTCCTCTAAAAACTTTCGCTTAATTTCCAAACTATCCTTTGCAAGTTCCATGTTTCTGTCAATCATATCAAAGAGTTCTTCCCTCGTAGTCGCAAGATACCCATACCTTGGCATGTTCAAAGTGACCACGCCAATTGAACCCGTGCTTTCACCTGCGCCGAAGAGCCCTCCGTTTTTTCGTTCAAGCTCTCTCAAATCAAGTCTCAATCGACAACACATGCTCCTTGCGTCTTCAGGTTTCATATCGCTATTTAAAAAGTTTGCAAAGTACGGATACCCAAATCTGCCCGCCATCTCCCAAAGTGGGTCATTGAGCGGGTTGTCAAAGTCAAATCGCTCGTGAACATTATAGGTGGGAATTGGATAGGCAAACGGCCTGCCCTCGGCATCTCCTTTATCCATCAGTTCATAGAAGGCACGGTTGAAGAGGTTCATCTCCTCCTGACATTGCCTGTAATGATAGCCAAGCTGCTTGCCCCCATGTATCACTGGAGTATCTATCAAGTCTCTAGGAGGAGTCAAGTCTAAGGTGATATTGCTGAACGCAGGCTCTGCTCCGCCTCTCGAATTTGAATTAATGCTGAAAATAAAATTCTGTAGATTTTGCTTAACGTCTTCATAACTCAGTTGATCCTCTTTGATAAACGGCGCCAAATAAGTGTCTACAGAACTGAACGCAACAGCTCCCATAATTTCATTTTGGAAGACAGTTATCAGATTTGCCAACTGATTTAGGATAGAGGCAAAGTGCTTTGCTGGCGTGGAATTTGGAATATTGGGAACGCCTTTTACCCCTTTTATAATCACATTCTTAAGAGAATAACCACAACAGTAAAGGGTGAGTCCCCCTAAATCATGAATATGATAATCGCCACTAACATAGCCTGCGGCAATTGGTTTGGGATAGACATTTCTCAGCCAATAGTCCTTCGAAACCTCAGCTGCTATATGCTTATTTAAAGCACCAAATGAAAACGGTGAATTTGAATTTTCCTTGACGCGCCAATCCGTCTTTTGGAGGTACGCCTCTACGATTTCTCTACTGTCCAACATGCACACTTCCCCTTTGCAAAAAAAATACACCCCAGGGGTGGATGATTTCTGCGCACTTATGCACCCAATCTTTCTCCATCCCCGAGAATTGGTTATATCCACGGCAGGTCTCCTGACTCGTCTTCCTCCTCCGATACCCCTTCCCGCATATGCAGTGGCATAGTATCTTCGTCTGACTTACAGTAGTGGGTGCTGTTCAGGCATTTCACCTGATTCCCTTTTACACCATAGGTGACCGCAAATATCTATTCTTTATTTCATCTCAATATTATCACAATATATTGTGATAATCAACACTCTAAACACAACATATTGTTTTTTTCTTTTGCAAAGTTCTTTGTCTATTTACCTCCAAATCCATTTCCAATAACTTCGTTCACTGGATTTACAATATAAAATGCCGACGGGTCATTCCGCCTGATATACTGTTTGAGCATCGTGTATTCCCGTTTGCTGAGAACAATACTGAGTATTTGCCTTCTCTCCAAAGTATAACCGCCAATGCCGTTTAGATACGTTATTCCCCGATGCAAGTCACGCTGAACATACTCAGAAATCTGGTCGTAATTGTCGGAGATAATCAGAGCGTGGAATTTGATTTCAAAAGCCTCAATTGCCTTGTCAATCACCAGTCCATTTATTAAAATTCCTAAAAAGGCAAAGAGTCCCAGTTCCATGCCAAAGGCACTTCCAGCCATGAGCGTAATCAGAGAATCCGATAAAAATAGAGCTTTCCCAATTCCAAGTCCCGTGAACTTGTTGATGATTTTGGCGATGATATCCGTTCCGCCTGTGGAAGCATTTTGATAAAAGATTACTGCCATGCCAATTCCCTGAATCAAAATGCCAAAGATCAAATTAATCATCAAGTCATTTGCCAAAGCACTTTCAAGTGGCATCATGAGTTCCAGTAAACCTATAAGACCAGAAAGCAAGAAACTGCAATAGATGGTATATCCACCAAATTCTCTTCCAATTATGGTAAAGGCCAGTATGAATAAAATGAGGTTAAACCCACTCATCAGCACCCCCAAATTCATTGAGGGCAAATAGTTTTGAATCACCATGGCGAGCCCAGTAACCCCTCCCACTGCAAGGTTTGCAGGGATCAGAAAGAAATAGAGCCCAACTGCCATAATCGCCACTCCGAGGTTAATCATCAGAAATCTCTTAATTCCCCCCATCATCTTCGCCTCATCCTCTCTTTGAGTAATGGCACAATATCTGACAGCGTTTCAGCCACATTGATTCCCGCCTCCTGCATAGCCTTAATTTTAGATTCGGCAGTTCCAGTGGCTCCAGAGATAATAGCCCCTGCGTGGCCCATTCGCTTTCCCTTCGGCGCAGTTCTGCCACCGATAAATCCAACCACGGGTTTCTTCATGTTTTCCTTCACCCATGCGGCGGCTCTCTCCTCTGCCTCACCTCCGATTTCACCTATCATAATAACTGCCTTGGTCTTCTTGTCCTCGTTAAAGTCCTTCAGAACATCTATAAAATCTGTTCCATTGATGGGATCTCCACCGATTCCAACAGCAGTTGACTGACCGAGTCCAGCACTGGTCACCGCCGCCACAGCTTCATACGTAAGTGTTCCAGACCTCGATACAATGCCTATCGTCCCCCTCTGATGTATATGTCCGGGCATGATTCCGATTTTGGTTCTATCAGGCGTTATAATCCCAGGACAATTTGGCCCTAGAAGACGTGTTTTTTTCCCTTTTAAATAGTGTTTTACCTTCATCATATCCAGCACTGGGATGTGCTCCGTTATGCAGACTACCAGTTCAAGGTTTGCATCAATTGCCTCTATAATCGCATCTGCCGCATACGGCGCTGGTACATATATAATTGAAACGTTGGCATTGGTTGTTTGGACTGCCTCATGAACTGTATCGTACACTGGAATGCCAAATACCTGAGAACCGCCTTTTCCCGGTGTAACCCCTCCGACAATATTTGTTCCATAGACCAGCATTTGCTCTGTATGATACCGAGCTGCCGTTCCCGTAATTCCCTGAACCAACACTTTCGTCTTTTCATCTACCCATATGCTCATCTGCGTTCTCCTTTCCAATCATCCCTTTACTCTCGTTTGGCGCATTCTGCTCTAAGATCATTTTGACAATTGCCTCCGCCCCTTCATCCATGGTCTTAACGGTCTTAAAATTTAGACCGGACTGTTCTAAAAAAAACTGACCTCTATCTACATTTGTTCCCTCAAGCCTGACCACAATCGGCACCTGTCTTTTAAATGTCTTTGCCGCTTCTATGATGCCCCTTGCAATGGTGTCACAGTGCATGATGCCACCAAATATGTTGACAAAGATTCCCTTGACCTTTTCATCCGACAGAATAATATCAAATGCCCTTGCCACCATGGCCGTGTTGGCACTTCCTCCAACATCTAGAAAATTAGCGGGCGTTCCGCCTGCATGATGGATGGCATCCATCGTCGCCATTGCCAGTCCTGCGCCGTTGACCAAACAGCCGATTTCCCCTTCAAGGGCTATATAGGACAATCCAACTGCGGCGGCTTCTGTCTCCTTTTGATTTTCCTCAGATAAATCACGCAGTTGTTCCACTTCCTTATGCCTGAAAAGCGCATTGTCATCAAAAGACATTTTGGCGTCAAGCGCAATCAAATCACCCGATTCTGTCAATACCAGCGGGTTGATTTCCGCCATGTCCAAGTCCATCTCTATCAGACAATTGTAGAGTCCAATCAGTAAAAAAGACAGCTTGGCCCTCTGGCTATTGTCCAGTTCAAAGAGGTTTGCCAGTCTCCTCGTATGGAATGCCTTAATACCGATAGCAGGGTCTATATAGAGTTTTACAATAGATTCTGGATTCATCTTTGCCACTTCTTCAATCTCCACGCCACCTTCTCTTGAAGCCACAATTGCCACCTGCCCGCTGCTGCGATCCACCAATAGACTCAAATAAAATTCTTGAAGAATTGAACAGCCCTCTTCAATATAAATTTTGTTTACACGTTTGCCCTCTGGGCCTGTTTGGTGGGTCACCAATTTGCTTCCCAGCAGTTGAGTTCCTACCGCAACTGCTTCATCCAACGTCTTGACCACCTTCACACCACCAGCTTTTCCCCGTCCACCAGCATGAATTTGTGCCTTGATTACAGCCACATCTGTTTCAATTTTTCGAGCTTGGCATTCGAGGTTGCCGATCTCTTCGACAAGATATCCATTCAGCACGCCCACACCATAAGCTCTCAATAAGTTCTTTGCCTGATATTCATGTATGTTCATCGTTCCTCCTATTCACATTTCCTTTGTGTTCGCTCTTGCATTTGCCTTTCGTATTTGCCTTTCCTATCCAAATAGCAAATTGGTAAATATCATCATCGCAATCATGGCAAATGGGTAGGTCGCTCCATACCCAACAGCCACATCGTCACTGTCAAAGGCTTCAATTGCCGCCGCAAGTCCCGGCGTACTGGTCATACCGCCGCAGATGCCCCCCAACAATATTTCTGCGTCTATTTTCAGCACATAACGCCCTATGATGAGTCCTGTCAACAAGCTCATAATTCCAGTGAACATGCCAATAATAAGCAATTGAAGTCCAACTTCTCCTATAGTTGTCACCGCTTCGAATCCGTATTTGATTCCCACGATGGATAAAAATGCATATAAGCCCATCTCCTTGATGGTTTCAAGCGTTCTTTCATTAAACGCAAACCCTGGAAGACGACTCCCCATAACCAATGCGCTAATTAGAGTGCCTCCCGTTAACCCAAGAGAAAATGGCAGTCTCATCCCAATATTGATTTCCACACTGCCCAAGATGGCCCCCATTGCCAGCACAGTTAAAAATCGGCCTAGATGAAACCCCTCCACTGCCCTTTCCTCCTGTTTGCTCACAGTGCCTTGTCTAACTGTTTTAAATTTTCGAGCGAACACCTGAGCAAATAAAATCACAATCAATACACCGGGAATGTAGGCAATTGCATATCCAAGTCCGATATCTGCGCTTGGATTTCCCGGGAGACCGTTTGCAAGCTCAAGGGCAGTTGCGAGTCCCGGCGAACTGGTCAATGCGCCTACATAAGTTCCAATAATCTCGTATTTCACGCTGTCAACTGCACCCACCAGCAAATAAGTTGTGAAGGCACCCACTGAAGTCACCGCAATTGCCAAGAAAATAAATTTACTTCCGTATGCTTTCAAAATAGGGCGTATGTTGGTAGATGCTTTTAACCCCACCGCAGCAATAAAGGCCATGAGGCTCATCTCCAAAAGCACAGGCGGTATCAACGGCGCTTCTATCTGAATCCGCCCCATAAAATAGCTCACTGCAAGTCCCACAAACAACGCCGCAGCACTTCCCAATCGAAAATGTCTGTATCCAATTTTTTTCCCAAGATAGTATCCCATCAAACTGCACATCAAAATGCAAAACAGGGGATTGGTTATTAATGCTTTCATAAAGTCCCTCCAAAGATTTCTGCTTATCCTCCGTTTTTCAGACATAAAAAAAGAATGCCGAAATACAACAGCACTCTTAAACAGACGATAAATAATGACACCACTAATAAAAACCATCGGAGATTATCCATTATTATTTCCTTTGGTTTTCCGCCGATGTTTTGGAACCACTCCAAAAATCACCATAAAAAAATGCCCTCAAAAAAGGGCATGATTCTAAAAGGCCATCGGCAATTTATTTATCACACCTCCTCATCCTCGTGAGTTTAACAGCGCAACCGCAATAGGCAGGTCTCCTGACTCAAAACTATGGCACCATCTCCCTTCCCGTTCTTCACAGTGGCTATGAGTGGTGCAGTTTCTTACAGTGGCGGGACCGTGTTGGCATTTCACCAAACTTCCCTTTTAAGCATCCCCATGAGGATGCACCCATTGCTTCACTATTCACTTATGTTCATACACCTATAATGTATCACTTGTTCTGGTCGCTTGTCAAGCCCTCGTAAACAAGTGTGCACAGGGCGTTTAAAATCTCCAAGTTCACCTCTAAAGACAGTCCATCCACAGTGGTTTCACTTTTCTTACTGCACCCATCAACGGCACCTGACTCCACAAGGCTACTGAGCATGGCAATTTCCAGTAGTTCATCGTGCAAGAGCATCTTATCCGTTAAAACAGATATAGCCGCCCCGAGGGCATGACCGCCCCAATTGGAAACGCCTGCCGCAATTAAATAGTCGGTGGCCACTATCGCTCCAATTTTTTCTCCGTTAGGGACATGCTCTTTAACGATGTCTGCAATCTTACCCATGCCAACTTCGTTGCCGCCATCTCCCACAGCAATGGTGACAAGCCCCCTCTCCCTTGCAAATTCAATCAGGTGGTCTGTGTTGGGAACTAAATCGCTGAGATCTTCTCCACGCATGGAATAACACCGCCCGTCGTGTGCTCTTCCAGGCCTTTCAATCGCCACCACATGAGAGGGCTCGTACAGTTCTATCAATTGATGACACTGTATTTCTATCTCATCTTCATGAACTATCACTTGTTTTGCCTTGACCCCTGCTGTTTTACAGCACGCTTGAACCATTTGTTCCGAATGAGCATCCGTCACCATGACCACTTGTTTCCCCAGCTTTTCTAAAACCCTAGCCAGTGAAACAGCTCCAATTGGCCCATCTGTCTCTCCCTTCATCACTTGTCTAATGACAAATCCAGTGAGAATCATCACGGTCTCTGCCGACACCAATGATTCGGCACTCCTTTGAAGCTCTCCCTTTAAGTTCACCGCTTGGAGTCCACGCTGTTCAATATTATGCCTGATGACCTCAGCCATTTCGCTTATGATTTTACGCTCCATCTCCCACACCTCATCTCGATTTAACCCCTTTTTATGTTTCGTCCTCAAGGATGTCACTTAATTGTGCCGCTCACTCACTGTCACCTCATACGGCTTGCCGTCCACCGACACGATAAACTGCCTGATTGTATTTTGTGACTGCTCCTTATTTGAATGTCCATTTGAGCTGTTCTCTATGCTATTTCCCATTTCAGCTATGGCAAAGGCTGCTTTGAGGGCGTCGAAATTCTTTTGGAACGTACACAGCAACGTTTGAGCTTCTTCTATCGACACCTGTTTAAAACGAATTCTATCACCCGGTCTCATCTGCGCCAGTAAGGGTAAATCCAACGATATAACTGAGGCTATTTTGGTATATCCACCTGTCGTTTGGGCATCTGCCATCATGATAATGGGTTCACCGCTTCCAGGGACTTGTATAGCACCGGGGACAATGCCGTTTGAAATAATATCTGCACTGCTCTGATGTTCCACCTTTTCCCCCAACAGCCTGTACCCCATCCGATCACATTGACTGCTGAGGGTATAGAGACATCCGAGAAAGGTTTCTACTCCCCTCTCGGTGAAAGCCTCAACTTCTGGCCCAAGCACCACTCTAATCTCTGCGTTGGAGGCATATTTAAATCGAAGTGAAGGGGGGAGTGTTCTCCGTTTGAATCCTTCTATATCACAGATTCCAGTTTGCAACCAATCTCCTGGTTTTAACTTTCTGCCTTCTAGACCGCCAAACCCACCACGCATATAAGTGGAGAGGCTCCCCATGACTTCTGGAACAGCTATCCCACCGGAAATGGCCAAATAACACCTCAGTCCCTCTGAAATGACTCCAATTTCAAGTTGATCTCCCCTTTGAATAAATATCGTTTCATAAAGAGGCATGAGGACATCATTTAACTTCACTTCACAGACACCCCCTGTGACGGCAACACACGTCGCATCCTCAAACTCAATTTTGACGCCGTTAAGCGTCATCTCCAGTGCGGCGGCATCAGCATCATTGCCCACCAAAAGATTGGCATACATCAGTGAACGGCTATCCATTGCCCCTGAAACAGGCACGCCAAACTGTCTATATCCCTTTCGCCCCATATCCTGTACTGTGGTCATAAGGCCTGATGAAATCACTTTAAACCCGCCCATATCACTTAGTCCTTTCATAAGGGGACTTGTACACCTTGTAGCGTCCCAATTGGATCTCTTCTAAAATTTGATGGTAAGCGGCTTCGTCAATTGGATCAAATTTCACATATTGTCCAGATTGAAGCAGTGAATACGGCTTTTCGTAGACATTAAAGAGATTCAGCGGCGTCTTTCCGATGATTTGCCAACCGCCAGGGCTTTCAAAGGGATAGATACCCGTTTGATTGCCGGCGATGCCCACAGAGCCCGCACTGATTTTCTCTCTTGGCACTTCCAGTCTCGGTGTTGCAATGGAAGGAGTCATCCCGCCCAAATAGGGGAAACCCGGTGTAAATCCAAGCATGTACACCAAATAATAAGCCTCACTGTGAAGCCTTATCACGTCTTCAACCATAAGCTCATTATGTGCTGCTACAAATTCAATATCCATGCCAGCGCTTCCACCATAGAATGTTGGAATATGAACGACCTCAGGCATTTGAAAACTCCTTTTTTCAAGCGTGCCCTCCAGTTTCATCAGTTTTTCTTTCAGCTCCGAATAGCCAATTATCACTGGATTGTAAATCACTAAAATTGTACAATAGGTGGGAACCAATTCCTCAACACCCTCTAGTGTCGCTTCTTCAATTGCCGTGACCATTGCACGAATTCTCTGGTTTGTCTCTTCGGAGATCACTTTCCCCATTTCAATGGTCAAGGCACTATCCCCTGTTACCAAATACTGACTTTGTTCATCCATCACATCAACATCCCTTTTCAAGCGGTTTTATGATAATCCCTTCCGCCTCTAATCTTTCCCGCAACGTCCTTGCAAATATCAGCGCTGTTTCACTGTCGCCATGTATGCAGACGCTATCTGCTCGAATGCCAATTTCAGTGCCGTCAATAGCAGTGATTCTTCGATCCTTTACCATCTTGAGCACACGACTTACACAAACCTCGGTGTCTTTGATAAGAGCCCCCTCTACTTGCCTCGCCACCAAAGTTCCATCGCTGTTATAGGCTCTATCTGCAAAGACTTCATGCACTGTCCGAAGTCCCACAGTCTCAGCAGCCTTTACCATCAGTGAATTTGACAACCCCACAAACGCAAGCTCCCTATCCACATCATAAACTGCTTTTGCAAGCGTTTCAGCTAAGTGTTCGTCCACTGCCGCCATATTGTAAAGTGCACCATGAGGCTTGACATGTACGAGTTTTCCACCAGAAGCCTCCACAAAAGCCTTAAGGGCGCCAATCTGATAAATCATATATGCCCTTGCCTCACTGGCATCAAGTTGCATTTTCCGCCTTCCGAAACCCATCAAATCTGGATATCCCGGGTGTGCACCAATCGCCACCGATCTTTCAATGGCACTCAAAACGGTTTTCTCCATAACCACTGGGTCTCCTGCGTGAAACCCACAGGCGATGTTCACTGAAGATACATAGTTTAGAACCTGTTCGTCATTTCCCAGCTTATAGCTGCCGAAACTCTCCCCCAAATCACTGTTTAAATCTACAAAATACATGCTCTGATGCCCCCTCTATATAACAGCCAATTCGTGATTCTTGATATCTGTAATCAGCATATGTCCTGGCGAATGCGTTATCATCAACTTGGGTTTTGATTGCATGGCCACAGCCTGAGGGGTTACACCACATGCCCAGAAGACTGGAATTTCCCCTGCTTTGATTTCCACTGAATCGCCAAAATCAGGTCTATTTATATCTTCAATCCCAATGAGAGCAGGGTCTCCTATGTGAATCGGCGCACCGTGTACACTTGGGTATCTTGATGTAATTTGAATCGTTCTGACCAAGTCCTTCGATGCAATGGGTCTCATGCTCACCACAGTTGGCCCACTAAAAAATCCCGCGGGTTTGCAAAACTGATTCGTAATGTACATGGGCACATTGGTCTTCGCCTCAATATGCCTGACTTCAATCCCTGCTTCAATGAGTGCAGACTCAAATGTAAAACTGCACCCGATGACAAAGCTCACGAGATCATCCCTCCAAAGGGACTTGATATCCGTGTATTCCCCTTTAAATACACCGTGCTCGTAAACCCTGTACTTCGGAATATCCGTTCTTATGTCCCCTCCCTTTACACAGTCTCTAAGGCAATATTCCCCCGCATCCAAAACTTCCAAAATCGGACAGGGCTTTGGATTTCTCTGTGCAAACAGAAGAAAATCATAGGCGAGATCTTTGGGCAGAATCACCAAGTTCCCCTGAGCATATCCACCACACATCCCCGCTGTGGGTTTTAGAATCTCGCCGTTCCTAATTGCCTCTCTAGCCGCTTTCGGTGTCAATTCCATTTGATCCTTCATATGTTCCCCCTAACATAGACGCTAAACTAGAGTTTTGATTCTATTATCATTATGCACTTTTTGTCAAGGTTTTAACAGTACCATTTCTCTGAACAAATTTTCTCACACAGACATCGATTTTCCCCGAACCGACCTCAACGGCGAAACCACTGGGATGCCGTTTTTGCCTCTTGTGACATCTGCCACAACGCCATAGACATCTCTCAACATCTTCTCACAGATAACAAAATCTGGCGTTCCAAAATCATAACACTTCCCCCGTTCATCAAACACCACCACATGCTGTGCATATCTTGCCGCCAAATTGATATCATGAAGGACCACCACCACATCTACAGCTTGTTCCACCACGATATTTTGAAGTAAATGACACAGTTCAAGCTGTTTTTGCAGATCAAGGGAGTTCACTGGCTCGTCTAGCAAGATAAGCTGTGGACTTCTAACAAGGGTTTGGGCAATAAAGACGAGTTTCTTTTGACCGCCGCTGAGTTCACTGAAATTTCTTGTGGCGAGTTCCTGAATATTAAACGCCCTAAGCGTGTTCATCGTCACTTCCAAATCCTCGTCACTCACCTTGTGCCCAAGCTCTGGCAATCTGCCCAGTAGAACCATTTCAAGAACAGTCAATGTTGAAACGTCCACATCCATCTGAGGCAAATACGCCATGAATTTTGTCTTGTCCTCAAGTTTCATAGAGGTGAGGCATTTCCCTTGATATGTGATTTCACCCTCATAGTCCAGAAGGCCGAAAACAGCCTTTAAAAAAGTGGATTTTCCCGCACCATTTGGCCCTAGAATTACATTGAATCCCTTTGCAAAGTCAACTGTCAATTGGTCAAATACTCGATGCGACTTCCGTTTGAGTTTATATGAAAAATCTAAATTTTTTACGCTCAGCATTACAAGCTCCTCATTTTGCTAAAGATAATAGCCATAAAAAATGGAATCCCTATCACCGACGTGACGAGTCCAATGGGAAGGATTACCCCTCGAATCACGACTTTACTGATGACGAAAGCAAATGACAGCACAAAAGCACCAATTAGGGCTGAAAGCGGCATAAAAAAACGCTGATCCTCCCCTACCAGTTGTCTGGCAATATGGGGTGCTATCAGTCCAACAAATCCAATAGTCCCCACAAAGCTCACTGCAACTGCCGAAAGAAGTGATGTCATCAAAATCACAGTCCTTCTGACTTTTGCTGTGTTGACCCCCAGACTGATGGCCTTGGTATCATCCAGTGTCATCGCCGTCAATTTCCAAGCATTTTTAAACACGACTACAAAGCCAAAGACCAACACCCCTAAGACGATGAAAAATTTAGGCCATGTGGTTTTAAGCAAGCTTCCAAAACTCCAAAAAATTAGCCCCTGCAATTGATCTTCATCTGCAATATACTGTAAAATCATCGTCAGTGAGCTGAACAGAAAATTAAGTGCAACTCCAAATAGGATAATGGCATTTTTTCCGACTCTTGCCTGCCTTGAAAACACATAAATACCCGTTGCCGAAAGCAAGGAGAAAAAAAAGGCGTTGACTGTAACTGCCATTGTATCCGAAATATTAAACACGCTCTTGTTGAGTATCAAACCCATAGCCGCTCCAAAAGAAGCGGCTGCTGAAATTCCCAGTGTATAGGGACTTGCTATGGGGTTGCGTAAAATCGTTTGGATTTCACATCCGCCGATTGCCAGAGAGGCCCCGACAACCACTGCCATCAGAGCCATTGGCAGTCTAATATCCTTTATAATCATGCTATTATTGCCCTCGCCTTCATTGAAGACTAGCGCTCGAATGATATCTAAAAGTGATATGTCTGAAGAACCAATAGATATATTGAGCAGAATCAAAACCAAAAGTCCCGCACTCAGCACAGTGATGATGGCAATTCTCTTTCTCACCATTTTTTTGTAAATAAAATTGTTCAAATTCTCAGATTGACTTATTTGATATTCCACTTTATCAACGGCTCCTTTAGCGTCTATTCTAATGCTATTCCATTCCGTCTTCAAGTTCGTAATACCAAGTCGAAATGTCTGTGCCAACTAACATATATCTATCAAAAAAAGTTTCCAGTGCCGCTTCTGGGTTCACATCTGCAAATGTCTCTGGATAAAATATCTTGGCCATTTTCAGTGTTGGATAAAAGGCATAAATCTGTCTGGAAGTAGAATGCGCAAATTCATATAAATCGCCGTTTTGGACTGCCTTTAGCTCATTCCAACCTGTACGATTGACGATATCATACGCACATGTTTTTTGAGATTTCGTTATGTCAAGCCACCCATCGTTGATACCGCTGACAATGATATAATCTGGGTTTGCCTTGAGGACAAATTCAGGGTCAAGCGTACTGCTGCTACTGCCCGAAGCAGATGTGTCCATTAACAGGGCATCGGCAATATTTTCACCTCCTGCCAGTGCAATCACCATTCCCCATCCCTTAGCGCTGGTTGATGTCGAGCCGTAAACCTCTGAATATCCTGATTTCTCATAGTAAACAGTTGGTTTGTCCACCCTATTCTGTAACTGTTTAGATGTGACAATTGCGAACTGTTCGTCGAGGAACTCACAAACTTCTTCTGCTCTTTTTTCTTCTTCAAAAATTTGCCCAAGCAGAGTCAATGTCTGTTGCGCTGAGGTTTCCAGTTGTTTTCCAGGAACGTCAATTAAAATAATTTTTATCCCCGCTTGTGCAAGTTGATCTTCAACTTCCATGGCATATTTATGTGCGCCCATTGCTGAATTGACGATGAGAACATCAGGGCTCATGGCCAAGATCATCTCCAGATCAAAAGGTGCATTGTGATCGGATATTTGTCCTACATGTTCCATATAATTGCCCACAATTGGCGTGTACACTTCCGCGTATTTATTGAGTCCATGTCCACCATCTTGCCCCGATCCAACGAGCATATTGAAGGCATCCTCTCCCTTTAATGGCACAACATACTCAATTACATCCATGGTGCTAATTGCATAGGTGGAGATTGGAAGGTCTATAACCACTTCACGCCCCTTGACATCTTTAATCGTCACAGAGTGGGTGGTTTCTACCTTTTCAGGCATTGAAGCTCGATTGACATCAGGCAACGGATAGTCTTCTTCTACTACTTTTGGTACATATCCATAGTCTGATGCCTTCAATTCAGCTGTCTCAAGCGACATGGCCACTGCCTTTACAAACCCATCGCTGGTAAGCGTCGCACCCGACACGCCATCGACATTAAGCGATTGACTTTCAAGAATTTGATCGGTGAGCTTCTCAATGGCTAAGGTTCCAATGCCCTCTGTTTCAGCGTGTTCATCTACCACTATTGAAACTATTTTACCCTCTGAATTCAGTTCAGTACTGACCTTGAGTTCACCATGGTATCCCTTTGCCGCCCCAGCGTAAGTCCCCGCCTTTTCAACTGTTTGGACTGCACTTGTCACTTCTTCTGAATCTGATTCCACTGCACTTTTTTGTTCTTCCACTTTGGTTTGACACCCTGTAACGGTGTAGAGCATGACCAAAATAATTGATAAAATACCCCATTTTTTTAAAACACTTCTCATCTTCTAACTCTCCTTATCCTTTACAAATTAATCTATCTAAAAAAATTTAGGGCAATCTGCCCACCATTTTTTGCAGAACTATATCTAAAAATAATGACAATAAAAAAACGCCCGAATCTACCATTTCGGATAGATTGGGACGTTTAGTCATAAAATGCCAACACCACCTCCATCTGCCGTAGAGTTTCATGGTCAATATCAGGCAGGTATTCTGGCTCAAGCGTCATCATACGTCTTGCCTTCCCAATTTCTCAGTGGCATCTTAAGACGTACTCAGCTCTTACAGCGGCGGGACCGCGTGGGATTTTCACCCATCTTCTCTTTTCATTACACAAATGTAAACCTGATACGCATATTCAATTGTCTATGAATTCATTATTAATAATTCTATTGCTATAGATTTCTATTTTAACTTTGGATTGAGTTCTTCCACATAGGGCTTTATGTCCAGCACTGGGGTTCCGTCGATCATATCCACCCCTTCAAATTCCAATTCATTTCCCTTAATGCTTGTGAATTTCACAATTGACATGCCAATGCCATTGGGTCTGTTGGGAGATCTCAATGAAAAAACGCCCTTTACCTCGCCAGTATTGCGAGATCTAGTTCTCAGCTCATATCCTTCTGATTTGTGAAAATAAAATAAAAGCACGCCATAAGTTCCCACTTCGATATCCTCTATTCCAGCCACAAGTTCGGGCTCAATTTCAATAACGGCACGTTTATCTTCAGCATAAATACTCTGTCTAGGAATTTCTTTCTTTTCTTTAAACGGCGATTTCACATAACCTATTGGTTTCATCACAATTTCCAAACCCTACACCTCTTCGTTCTCTGTCTCTGCATCTTGAATCGCTCTGTGAGCCACGATATTGTCCAGCATTCTATATAATAAATCTCTGGCAACTTCCTTTTCATCGTCTGTAAACCCTTTTACTAAAATACTGTTTAGACCTTTAAAAATAGCATGAAATTCATGCTCGAATTCTTTAGACTTCTCCGTGACATAAATTCTCTTTTTACGAGCGTCCTCACGGTCGCCCACTCTGATTATATAACCCTCTTCTTCCAACTTTTTAAGCGCTCTTGCGGTGTTTGCCTTATCCACATATAGTTTTCCACTCAGTTCTTCCTGCGTCAAACCGTCTTGGTTAAACAAGAGCTGTGTCAGATAAAACCACTGGCCTTTTCCAATCCTATATCTCGCTGTCTGCTCTCCAATATGGACTTGACTGTAACGATAAATTGCTGAAATGGCTTTAATATATGATCTCTTTTTCTCTCTTTTCTCAGACATTCAATTACCTCACCGTCATCATGGTATCACAAAGTCGTTGACTACGCAACTTTATTTTATTTCTATTTTTTAAGAATTCCCCCTATCTATTTCCAGTTTTTAAGAATTTGCGATAAACGCTATTACTTCAAGTTTTACAGCTATTATTTTTTTTATTCCAGCAAGTTTTATTTCTATCTTTTTAGAATTATAGTCTTAATTCAGTAGAATAAATTTGCCTATAAGTCTGTATTTGCAATTAATCCATTTAAAATAGAAATTTGTAAACACTTGGCACAAATATTGCGTTTAAGTTATACGGCTGATTGTTATAAAAGATTAGGAGGTCTGACCATGCGCATACGGGACGAAGAATACTTTAATTCAATTCAAATAACATTTGAGTCCTATGCCCTCGCTTTTCCAGATGCAACTGTTATATTGGATGATTTAGAGAGGCACTTAATTGTCAAAAATTCATACGCATTTCAATTGAACATCAAAGAGGGTGCTATTCCGCCTGATGGAGGTGCTGTTAAAAAAGCTATTAGGGAAAAGAAGAGGCAATCCGTTGTCTATCCTAGAGAAAAATATGGCGTGCCTGTAACGATTACGAGTACGCCTCTAATAAATCCATCTACCGGGAATGTTGTGGGCGTGCTCACT
The DNA here is from genome assembly GCA_002452745.1 of Firmicutes bacterium UBA6806. Lineage (GTDB taxonomy): Bacteria > Bacillota > Clostridia > Peptostreptococcales > Acidaminobacteraceae > Fusibacter_A. Next base: position 1,531 of record DKFC01000079.1, on the reverse strand, counting down.
GTTGGTATTTCCAGAGATAACGAAGAAAAAGTCCTTGAAATGTCTAAAAAACTTCACGACTTTTCGGAGTCTCTTTCGGTCTCTTCAGAAGAACTTTCAGGTAGCATGGAGGAAATTTCGTCCAATGCTCAAGTCATCAACACTAAGATTGATTATATCAACACTAAATTTGCAAGGCTTGATGAAATTATTGACTATATTCGTTCCATTGCAAATACAACTAACCTGTTAGGGCTCAACGCTTCCATTGAGGCGGCAAGGGCTGGTGAGCACGGGAGAGGGTTTTCAATTGTCGCAGACGAGATACGAAAACTTGCTGAAACCAGCAAAGAATCCTCTGGTGAAATCACCACCACGTTAAAACACATCGCACAGGACATGAATGAAATTCGGGATATTTCAAAAGGCTATGCATCTATCAGCGAAACTCAGGCAATTGAAACTGAAGCCATTGTGGCAAATATCTTTGAGCTAAAGGAAATCTCCAAAAGACTCACAGAACTCTCCACCCGAATTTAAGTTCCATTTAAAATAAAAGCTCTAATGGCCCGGTCTTATTTTGATGACCTTTCATTAGAGCTTTCTTTTTTGATATTTTACGGTTTTTTATTTGTTTAGTACTTTGTTGCGTTCACATCTTTCTATTTCATTTTTTCAGCCAGTTCAAAGATTTTTCCAACTGTTTTCAAATTCCGCGCAGTGCATGTTTCACCTTGCTTTTGAAGCATAACCGCTAACTTGGAGTCTCGAATGCTCTGTTGCAAAAGCAGATAAACTTCTCGATTTCTCCTGCTGTATTTATCCCCCGCTGCGTCTTCACAGCCGTCTTCTATTGTGGTGGGCATCTGATTGTAGAATAAAATATATTGACTTTCACCCTTGGTGTTCTTTAAGATTGCCTGCTGAACTTCAGTTGTTTTAAAAGCCTCATATCGGTAAATGCCTTCAAAGGCCTCATATGTCCTGACGAGACACTCGGTCGCTATGCCAAATGTCTTCAAGAGCAGTGATTCAATCTTCATTTTTACAGAGGCCTCATCATCCGAAGACTTTAACACCACATTGCCACTTTGAATATAGGTCTTGACTCTCTCAAAACCAGAAGCAAGAAGTGCCAGTTTCAAGTCTTCCATTTTCAATTTATTTTTGCCACCGACATTAACACCTCTAATCAATACAATATAAATCATATCCGCGTCCCCTAGCCTATTCCTTAAATTTATAGTTTGATTTCGACAACGCCTCTTTCCCGTTCGAGTTTATGCTCTTTTATAATCCTCTTGATTTCTTCTTTATCAACTGGTCTTGAGCCATAATACCCTTGATATTCCATACAGCCACATTCCAAACAAAATTGATGTTGCTCATAAGTCTCAACGCCTTCTATCAGTGTCTCAACATGAAGTTCATCAGTCAGTCTGAAAATCGCCTTGATAAGCGTTCCATTGTCCTTATCAGGATAGTCTTTTATAAAGGCTCTGTCAATTTTTAGCTTATCGGCCTTTAGTTCCTTTAAATAACTCAACGAAGA